>NZ_JBEYVP010000025.1:0-129020 GCF_040644035.1 Streptomyces sp. NPDC047042
TGCGCATCTGGCCCGCGCCTCGAAGCGGCTGCGTGCCGCCGCCGACACCCGGACGACACCGCACACGGCCCCGACGCGCTCCGCACCCGCGGCCTCCGCCACCACGTCCCGTACCCGCTAATCCCTCACCTCTCCGGAGCCTCCTCATTCCGCTGCACACCTCCGCCCGCCGCACAGCCCTCTGGCTCACCGCCGTCGTAACGGCCACGCTGACCGCCTCCGCCTGCACCACCTCGGACAGCAACGACACCGACACCACGGCCAAGGCCGACCGCACAGCTTCTCCCGCGCCGGCCGCCGATCCGGCCCTGACGAAGCAGCAGGCACTCGCCCAGATCGTCCACTACTCCAAAATCAACAACCAGGCGAACGCCACCCACAACCGCCGACTGCTCGACACCATCGAGGACGGCCCGCTGTACGCGATGTCCATCGCGGACTACAAGCAGGACGAGGGCCTGCCCAAGGCCGACCGCGAAACGTACAAGCGGTGGTCCTACAACCTCGCCTCCACCACCGTCTACGTTCCGCGTTTCGCTGCCGGCCAACAGCGGTGGTTCGCCGCCGTCACTTACAGCGGCAAGGCCGACAGATACGCCCGTCTCCTCGTCATGGCCGAGCAGGCGACGACGAAGCGGTGGGAGATGGTCTCCTCCGTCGACCTCGACGACAAGAAGCAGCTCCCGAAGATCGCCCTCGACGCGGACGGCTACGCCACCGCCCTCGACGCCACCTCGGCCAAGAACGTCTCCGCCCCGGTCGATGTCCTGCGTACCGCTGTCGGCGACAACTTCGCCACCGGCGGCGACATGAGCGGCAAGAACCTCTTCGCCACGGCCAAGGCGTCCACCCGGCAGATCAAGGTGCACGACAAGACGATCCGCAAGTTCGGCACCCGGGGCACCACCGCGTTCTCCGCCGCCAGCCCGGAGTTCACCGACAGTTACGCCTTCAAGACCGCCAACGACAGCGCCCTCGTCGTCTTCGCGCACACGCACACCCAGCGCGACACCGTCGCCCCGGGGCTGGAGATCATTCCGGACAAGGACGACCGCGCCTGGCTCGGCACCACCAACTCCCCGTACTTCACCTACACGTTCACCTGCTCCGATGTCGCCACCGTCCCCACCACGGCGGGCAAGTCCACGCTGCTCGGCTACACCTGCCGCCGCACCGACGCCCACGGCATGGCCACCTCCTCGTGACCAGCACCATCCAGACATCCCACCGCACGAGGAACCGCTCTTGCACGTAACCGAGTTCACCCACGCGCTCGCCGAACGCCTGCCCGGCTGGCAGCCCGCCGCCACCGCGGTACCCATCGCCGACGATCCGGCCAGCAATCGGATCTGGGACAGCGGCCCCCTGCCCTACACGGCCTTCCAGACGGACGCCGTGCAGCGGAGCGTGCTGACGCACCATTTCGGCCTGCAGCTGTACGTCATGCCCCGCCCCCACCGCCCGGACGAGTACCTCGTCCTGCCGATGCTGCCGGCCAACACCAGCCACCAGCACGTCCATGGCCTCAGGGCCCCGCGCGGCATCGCCGTCCCCGCCGCCCCCGCCCGGGCCGCAGCCAGACTGCACCGCCGGCTGCTGACCGACTACCGTCTCGCCTCGGCCACCCCGATCCGGCGCAGCAGTCCCGGACATTTCCAGGTCCACGTCACTCTCGACGCGCAGCAGCGTCCGCGGATCCGCACCGGCTACATCCCCGTGTTCATCGAGCTGCTCGCGCGCGGCGGTTTCCTCCTCGACCCCGCCACCGGCGAATGCCACCTGCCCGACTCCCTCACCCCCGAGCAGACCAGGCGTCAGCTGATCAAAAGCCTGCAGCGGCTGCGGCACCACGACTTCCACATCACCGTGCACTCCTTGGACGGACCTCGCTCCCACCCACCCCTTCCACCAGGCAACCCGCGCCAGGGACGCCGCCGATGAGCACCACCGACGACGCCGACATCCGCACCCAGCTCGCCACCTGGCAGCGCCGCATCCGGCAGACCGCCACCAGCCTGGTCCCACCCCAGACCGGCATCCCGCAGACGGCCTTCGCGCCCCTGCTGCAGCAGCTCGTCTCCTTGTACAACCTGTCCTCCGGGCTCATGGGTGAGCTGCTCCGGTCGGCCGACAGCGACCTTGCCACCACCGACGCGGGACGCGCTTACCTCGTCCAGCTGGCCACGGCGCTCGAACACAGCAACCGGACGGCTGCCCACCTGAGCACGGCCGTGACCGGTATCGCCGACGCCCACCGGCTCACCGCCCGCCCCGGCACCGCCACACCGGGCAAGAGCCAGCTGAACATCGCCCTCGGTCACGACGCCGCCCTGCGCAGCCTCCAGCGAGCTCTCGTAGCCGTCACCAACCCACTCGCCGACGCTCAACCCGCCTCGGCGTCTTCCCCGATGCCGACGGTCAGCGAGCAGCAGCGCCGGGCCGCCGACACCTCCGGCGCCCACCCCGTACGCCGCCGCCCCTGAGCCGCGGCGTCATCGACCCGCCGTCCGGGCCTCTCCTCTCCCGGGCGACTCCAGGTTCCGCGGTTTCGTGAGAAATTCCGCGTGATCACGAGTAAGGGTCACGTTCAGTAGTTGCCAGTAGTCTGATGGCTGGCCGTCATGGCTGCGGTGAGCCGTACAACGGGGTCAACTCCGACGTGGTGTTGAGACTGCTGGGTCGGCCAGGTCGAGAATCCGTCGTCCGGCCAGCGGGGAACCACATGAAAGTGAAGATGAGGCACCGACTGCTCAGAGCCGGGACCGCTGGCGTTGAGGATGTTCACACCTCCAGCCGCCAATGTGGTTCGCATCTCCACGGCAACTCGCTGGACGAGCGCCATGATCCCGGGCAAGACCTCCGACGGCGTATCGAAGATGTCCGTGTAGTGAGACGTAGGAATCACCAGGGTGTGGCCTGGCGCGAGCGCGTTCAGCGGAGCAAATGCGCTGGCCAGCTGCCCACGGAAAACCCAGCGAGCGGTGTCCTCGTGGATCAGGCGGCAGAATGTGCAGCTCATGTGCCCCGACCCTGCCAGATCCGGCACGGTGGCTGCCAGCCGTTTCACGGTCAGCTGCGGTTCCTGAGACCCGACGGCGAAACCACCGGCCAGAGCCCTGCGGCCCGGCAACGCATCGCGAAAGCAGTCACTGGCGCCAGGGAACTCCGGTCTCCCCAGCCGGCGTTCACCAAGGCCATCGGCCCAATTGCACAGTCACCGACCTCCCCATAGAGACGCTACCGATTGCTCAAGACGTACCAACACCGTCACTGTTCACCAAGCCCGGATTGCAACGTTTCCGCAGGAGCCAGTGCTCACGAAATCGTGTTGCCTGCAACAACGAACGATGCGGTCGGGGTGGTGTGATGTCGTCCTCCGTCTCCCAGGCCACGCTCGATTACCTGGCCCGGCGTCTGGACGAGCTGGCCGCCGAGTTTCCCACCAGCCCCGAGGCCGTCGACCCGGTCACGCTCGCCGACGACATCGTCACGCTGACCCATCATCTGCAACAGGCCACCGAACGCGCACAGGAACGGTTCACCGCCCCGGCCACCGTCCACGCGCCCGAACGCCTCGTCCTGCTCCGGCTCGCCAAGGCCGCCGCAGGCATCGCACGCGCTCTGGACACCCTGACCGAGGCCCTGACCTACGCCACGGCCGACTTCCAGCGTGAGGCCGTGCCGGACCTCGCCCACTCGCATCTACGCAACGACCCCCAGGTTCTGCGGATGCTGACGGCCGAGAAGTACGTCGCGGCCCGCGCCCGACTGCGCAACACCGCCGCCGACCTACGCACGACAGGGCCCCCGACGCCGCGCACGACCCGCCCGGCCACCCGGCGGGCCGCCGTCCCGCAGCGGACCCGTCTCTGAAATCCCCTGAAGGAAAGCCCCGTTGCCGCCGAACCCGCCCGCACAGATCAGCCTCGCCTACAGCCGCCATGCCGGTCTGATCGCCATCGCCCACGGCGAGCAATGGCGCTGGGCACACACCGCCCTCGCAGAAGGAAGCTTCACCAAGCGGGACGATGGCAGCTTCCGCGCTCCGGGCGGCAGTGTGCCCATGGCTGCCGCGAGGCTACTGCCGATCACGCACCGTCACCGGGTCGAGGTCCAGGTGAACGGGCGCCCGTATCTCGGCGATGTCGCCGACCAGATCGCCGCACGGCTACCCGGCCGGTGGACAGCACAGGTGGAGATCTACAGCCATCCCATCTGGCAGGAAGACCTCCTGCCCTACTTGTGGGAGCGCGGCGAACTCGTACGGGCCGTGGAAGAACGGCGGGTGCCGTACGCGGCGAAACTCAGCAACGATACGGGCATCGAACTGCTGCTTGCCGAACGCGGCCTGGAGCCCGAACACGGCTACCTGATCGGGGCGTTCGCTCCCGCCGAGGAGTTCGAGGACAGCTACGACAATCCGCACGCGCCCGCCGGCATCGTCCTTCCCTCAAGGCCGCGCCCGGCCGCGCGAGTCATCACCGGCACGTTCCTGCCCGCCTACCACCGGGCCCTGCACCAACGCCGTACGGACGCCGTCCTCGCGGCGCTCGACGCGATCGGCGCCGAGTACGACGCCCTGCGGGCGATGCACACCTCCGGCCGGTTCAGCGACGGCATCCCTCTGAGCTCACCCGAGGTACTGCAGAAGGTGGAGAGTGTGTTCGCCGACCGCGTCTGGCTGGAGTTCCTGCCCGTTCTCACCCACGCGCCCGGCGTGCTGGACAACTGCGCCACCGCGGTCGCCCACTACCCCGGCGATGCCGGCGTCGTGCGCCGTCTGACCGACGCCCTCGCCTTCTGCACGCCCGCCATGAAGGTGTGGCAGGACCGCCTCAGAGACCTACGGCTGTTGCCGCACAGCGCCCTGGAGCCGCCCGGGCAGATGCGTACCCGGCTCGGACGACAGGTGATGCCGGCCCTCGGTATCTGGCTCGCCGAAACCGACGCCTTCGCGCGCATCGCCCACGCCGCCCTCCCCTCTCCCATCCCAACGGCTGCCATGGTGCCCGCTCCCGCCGCCCGGCCTGTCCTGCCGCCTCCCTCTCCGTCCGCGCATCGCTGACCAGAAAGAAGGCCCCCTTCTGTCTGGCCATTTCCGTTTCGCCGCCCATCCCGAGCACCGCTACGTCGCCGCAGTCAGCCCGCAGATTCCCGCCCACCAGGCCGACTGGTTCCTCACCCGCGAGCAGTTCGAATCGATTCCCGGCGCCTCGGGCCTGTACCGGCTCACCGCACCGGAACGCGACGGACAGCGCCGCATCCGCCAAGCCGTCCACGGCCTGCGCGCTCTCGGCTACCGCGTACACGCCGGCGCCGCCCTTGATACCCCTGCGCCACCCCGCCCACTCCAGGACCAGGGGATGCACGAACGGCAAAGCCGTCTCGTCCGGGCAGGGGCAGCCGCCCGTCCCTTCCCCCAGAGCGGCTCGGTTCCGGCCGCCTCTGCGCCGCCTGTACGACCGAACCCGCCCGCGCACGCGCCCGCCGGTCACCTGCCCAGCGTCGGGCGGTCACGATGACATCCGACACCCAGCCGATCCGTATTCTGCGCGGGCACGGCGGCGAGGTCGAAGTCACCGGTTGTGTCGACGCGTTCGCCTGCGACGTGCTGCGCAGAGCCGGCTTCCTCTTCGAGCCCACCCTGCGCAGCGTCTGGATCCGTTTCCCGTTCGACCTGGGCCGCGTCTGGGAGAACGAACACGCCACCTGGGCAGCCGAGATGCTTACCGCTGCCCGCTACCGCGTCGACCTCGGCCCTGACCTGCGCGCCCACGCCCCGAAACCGGCCGCACCCGCCGGTCCGCCGCGCCCGCCGGCCATGACAGCTGCCGCCCCGCCCGGCCGTCCATCGCGCCGCCAGCCATGACTCCCAGGAGAATCCCCATCCCCGACGCCCCCGCACCAAGCATGGCGGACCTCGTCTCCCGGGCACGCGGATTCCGGCTGCGCATGGCCGTCATCGACCGCGAGATCCAGACCGCCCTCGACACCACCCGGGACCGGTACGGCCGCACCGTCCACCACCACGCCGCGGCAGCGGCCCGCGCACGCCGCAACGAGGCAGCCGTGAGCGAATATGCCGCCCATCTCGCCCCGCACGGCGGCCACTTGCTGGAGGCGGCGCGACGCGCCCTGGACACACTGCCCCCGGCCCGGCATATCACCGCCTGGCGCGAACTGCTCGGCGCGCTCGACGCCTCGCACGCCGAGATCGTCCGTGCTCTGGAGCGTCCCGCAGAGCCCGGTTCGGCCGCCGAGCGAGAGCAGCACTCCGCCCTGTGGCCACAGGTCGCCTTCTGGGCGGAGCACGGCTCCCTCGCTGCGGACCTCGCCGACCAGCACCACCAGCCCCATGCCCAACTGATCGCCGGGGAGCGCGAGATATGGACCGAAAGGGTTCAAGCTGCGCGACGGCTGGGCGAGTTGGATCTGATCGAGTCCTGGTACGTGGCCGACGGCCGGCGTATCACCCTCGCTTATCTCATCGAGGACGACACCGACACCGTGATCGCCCTCGCCGGGGATCCGGACGCTCCGGGCTGGGAAGTGATCGGTCACTTCGGCAACGAGTACGCGGCCGGCCAGGCACTTCCCCGGCCCGTCCCGCCCGGCGTCCTGCGCGCGGACACGACGTCCCGGTTCGACCGCCCCGAGCCCGTGCCCGAACGGCCCCTGCAGGAACTACTGAGGGACGTCGTCGAGGCCCGAACCGCCGGCGACGTCTCCGAGGCCCTGCTCAGCGCCACGCAGACCGGCTACGACGCCGGTCCCATGGTCCGCCTGGAGCACCTCCTCGATGCCGCCGCCGCGTTCTCCCACGCCCTCGACACCGTGCAGGGCCAACGGCTCGGCGCCCGGCTCGGCGCGCTCAGCAGGCAGCTCGCCTTCCTCGTGGCCGAGGTCCACGAGACGGCCGAAAACCTCGGTGCCACCGTAGCCGTCCTGCCCCCGCACCGCGCCCCCAAGTCGCCGCGGGTCCGGTCGCGTCCCGCCCTGGACACCACACCCCCCGCCCCGCCGGTACACACCGCCTCCCCCGTGCGCCGCCTGTGACCCCCGCCGCAGGCATGCCCGTGTCCGAGGAAACCGCTCCAACTTCCGTTCTCATCAGCACGTTTAAGGAGTTTGATCGATGACTGTCCGATTGAAGTGGACTGTCGAGCACCGTTGCGGCCACCAGGTCGTTCATGATCTTTCCGGTCGGCCCGCCGACCGGCGGGCCGGGTTCGCACGCTGGCTCGCGGGAACGGACTGCTCGGACTGCTGGAAGGCCGCCCGCGATACCGACTCCGAGTCCAAGGAGCAGTGGCTCGCCGCCAAGCGTGCCGAGGAGCAGCAGGCCGCCGCACAGTGGGCCGCCCGTTTCGACATGCCGCCGCTGGAAGGACCCGAACGGGCCCTGGACTGGGGCGAGCGCTCCCGCCACCAGCTGATGGCCGCCGCGCACACCGCGCTGGTCATCGAGGGCACCTGGGACGAGGCCGACTGGGCGGAACTGGAGGAGAAGGCCCGTACGGTCACCATCGCGGGATGGTGGATCGACCAGCGCGACGTTGAGGGCGCCGACCTGCTCGAACTCCTCGACGCCGCCACCGACAACGACCGCGGCAGCGAGAACCCGTACCAGTAGCGACCAACGGTCAGATCGGGACGCGGGCCCAGACCGCCTTGCCGTCGCCTTCCACACTCCAGCCCCACACGCACGACAGACCCGCGATGACGCTCAAGCCCCGTCCGCCGGTCGCCGGATACGCGGCGGTACGCCGGGCGGGGACTTGTGAACTGGGGTCGCGTACCACGCACATGACTGTGCGAGGACTCGCCGCCAGGGCCAGCCAGACTCCGTCCGTCGCGGCGGCCGTGTGGCGCACGGCGTTCGAGGTGAGTTCACCCACGACGGTGACCACGTCATCGGTGGTCTCTTCCAGGCGCCACCGCTGGAGATGACAGCGGGTGAACTGCCGGGCGTTCAGAAGTCCTTCGGCGCTCGCGTCGACCCTGCTGGCGGCGAAGTTCGCGACCGAGATCCCCATGGCCAGGCCCCAGTCGAGCGCCCAGGTTTCGCCAGGAATCGCCACCCCTGCGGATCCGGCCAAGCTGACATACGACGCACCCTCAGCCTGCCGCACAGACGTTCACCCTCATTCATCGGATCACCACACAGGAAAGAACGCCCTTTCGAGGGACGGCATTCACGAAAACAACCCCCTAACATCGAAGATATTCCACGCTCCCATGAAATTTCACGGGGCGTACGCGGACGTCGCCCTGCCTGCCCGAACACGGTTCCGCATGGGCGGCCAAACGCGGATCCGTCAGAGCAGGAACAGCGAGAGGACGACCTTGAAAGACTACGCAAACGGCGTGGCGGCCGACTCCATCGAGGAGGTGCGGTGGGTGAAAAGCTCGAAGAGCACGCCCGAGGGCGGCAACTGTGTAGAATTTGCAGCACTGCCGAACGGCGGCACGGCAGTCCGTAACTCACGTTTCCCCGGCGGGCCCGCACTGGTGTTCACCCGTTCGGAGATCGAGGCGATGCTCGCCGGTGCGAAGCAGGGCGAGTTCGACGCTCTGGCCGACTGAATCTCGACGTACCGGACTTGCGGTCATCCGTGCTCGATCCCCAGTCTGGGGTCTCATGTCGAAATCACTGGTGACCTAGGAGTCTGGGTGTCGGGCAGTCAATTCCTGCGGGCTGTCAGGGACGATGACGATCCGGGCAGTCCGCAGGCCGGCGCGGGCAGGGTAGTGGTGGGCACTCACCTGCGCCGACTGCGCAAGGAGCGCGGACTGCGACTGAAGGATGTGGTGGGCCAGGTCGACCAGGTCGGTTCCCCGCCCACCCTCAGCCGTATCGAGACCGGGGCCACGCCGCTCAAGACGGACACGGTGCTCGCGCTCGCCCGTTTCTACGGAGTCACGGACCAGGTCCAGCTGGACGCGCTGGAGAGGCTGGTCAGTTCCTCGCAGGCCGCCCAGTGGTGGGAGGAGTTCCGCGACGCCATCCCGGGCTGGCTGGAACGTCTCATCAGTGTCGAAGCGTCCGCTCAGGAGATCCGCACCTACGAAGTGCAGTACGTGCCGGGTCTGCTGCAGACCCCCTCCTATGCCCGCGCCTTGATGCAGCAGGCCATCCCCTCCATCTCGCCGACCGACGAGGACCAGCGCCAGGCACGGCTGGAACGGGCGGGGAAGGTACGCCAGAGGCGGCGCAGCCTGCTGCACGAGCCCGGCGCTCCGGACCTGTTCGCACTCATGGACGAAGGCGTTCTCGCCCGGGCGGTCGGCGGAGCCGCCGTCATGCGCGGCCAGTTGCGTGAGCTGTACAGCATGGAGGAGAACGAGGAGCGGATCCACATCCGCGTGCTGCCGTTCAGCGCGGGCGCCCAGGGGCTGGCTCCGGCGCCGGCTCTCACCCTGCTGTCCTTCCCGGCCGACCGCGAGGAGGACATCGTGTACCTGGAGGTCCCCAGCGGGGGCAGCTATCTGACCGACCCCGAGCGTGTGCAGCGCTACCGTCTGGCGCTGACGACGCTGTGGTCCAGGGCCACAACCCGGGATGAGACCCTGGCCCTGGTCCAGCGGTACATCGACCGGCTCGCCGGCTGACACCTAGGGTTTGCGGGCCACTCCGCCGTAGGCGATCCAGGTGCGGTCGGCGAGCCGGAGCTTCAGGTCGGTACCCGGTCTCCATGCGGCGACATCGCCGATCGGGCCGCCGACCGGCTGAAGTCCGTCGAAGAACCGGTCCACCTCGGCGAAGGAGCGCACTCGGGCCCACTGCCGCCCCGTCAGCCGCCGCATCAGTGCGCTGGTCTGTTCACGCAAGGACGGATCGTCGCAGGCGAGATGACTCAGGACAAGGTGGCTTCCGGAGGGCAGCCGGTCGATCAGTTCCCGCACATGCCGCCACGGATCGCGTTCGTCGGCCACGCAGTGCAGCACGGACACGAACAGCACCGCGACCGGGGCGTCCTGGTCGAGGAAGCCTGCCTGCCGGATACGGGCGAGGACGTCGGAGGTGTCGAGCATGTCGGCGTCGAGGATGAGGGTGTGCTCCCCGTCGAGCATCATCCGGGCGTGGGCGACGACGACCGGGTCGTTGTCGATGTAGACCACCCGGGCCGTGTGGTTGGCGCGCTGGGCGACCTGATGCACATTGTCGCGGAGGGGCAGTCCGGCACCGTGGTCGAAAAACTGGCCGATCCCGCAGGTCCCGGCGAGATACCGCACAGCTCTCACCAGGAACTGGCGGTTGATGTGGGCGAGTTGCCGGGCATTCGGCGCGAGCGCGAGGAGGCGTCTGACGGCTTCGCGGTCCGCGGGGTAGTGGTCCGTACCGCCGAGGAGACGGTTGTAGATGCGCGCGTCGCTGGCCTGGGTCACATCGATCATCAGCATCTGCCCCCGCATGCCGTCGCCCGCCGCGTGCGAGTGCACAGGAAGACCTGTGAGACGGCGCGTCAAGTAGGCACCATGCTAGGAGTTACGCACCAGGCAATCCACCCCGGCAGCAGATTTCGATTGACACGCAGGAGTGAAATTGCAACCCGGCACGCCGGAGAAACGACTCACCGGCGCCGGCGCGCGCGGGCGCTTTCACCGCATCCCACCGCGTATGGGCGCAATTATCGGGCGGCTCCGGTCCGTACGGCGGCCTTGAGGAGACAGGCGAATTCACCTGGCTCCCAGCCCATCACCTCGGCCGCCTCGGCCGCCGACAGACCCAGGCGGTAGCGCAGCAGCACCGCATCCGCCTGGGGCACCGGCAGCATCCGGTACAGCTCCAGCCCCCCTCCCGCCGCGGCACGTCCGGTGCGGACCGCGAGCAGCCGCCAGGCCAGAGCCGAGGGGGACGGACTCTCCAACGCCTCCGCCCACATCATGGCCAGATCTCCCAGCGCCGCCTGCGCCAGTGCCCGCGCCTGGCCGCCGTCCCTCATCCGCACGGCGGCGTAGCGGGTATAGATGTCCAGGTGGCGCACGCAGAACGCGGCAAAGGCACTGGGCATGCCGATCGCCACGTCCGCCTCGCCGAGCGCGCAGACCTCCCTCACCGCCGGGCGGGTCCCTTGGCGGGCGGACGGCTGGGGTGGCTTGCGTCGGGAGGCGAAGGGTCCCCGACGGGACCGGCCCTGTGGCACCGCGTCAGGCGAGTTGGCTCGCACCGGGAACCCCCTGCGCAGGAAAGAAATCGTGGGCGATCAGGAACGTGTACTGGACGTCCTCCCACAAGGGCCGCACCTCGGCGGGGGTACCGCCGAGGTGCTGCACGATCCGGTGCGTGGTCTCCCAGTCCGGAACGAGATCACCGGTGAGGACGGCATCCAGGGCGTCCGAGTCGTGGTCGTCGGCGGGCAGCCCGGAGTGGACGGTGCCGGCAGCCCATTGCAGGCCCCGCAACGCGCCGTGAAAGCGTGTCAGTGCGGCGGCGGCGGAGCGCCGCTGCGGCTGGCGGTGTCCGCGCGCCCACTCCCACAGCACCCGGAACTCCGCCGGGACCCCGCCGGCCGCCGTCACCACCGTGTGCAGGGTCGGCCAGTCCGGCACGCGTTGCCCGGCCAGCAGCCGTGACACGCACGACGGGGAGACCCCCGCCTCCCGCGCGACCGCCTGCGCGGTGCGACCCCGCACCCGCAGGAGGAAGGACAGGGCGGCACCCAGTCTCTGCCGGTGCGAGGAGGCGCCGGCGGACCGGTCCGCTTCGACGTCCGTGACCGGCACGGCCGTGCGCTGGGCCCGGATACCCATCTGCCGGCGCACCATCCGCGGCCCCCACTTGGCGCGAGCGGTGGCCTCACTGACCCGGGCCTTGCGTGCCACCTCGTTCCAGTTCGCTCCGCACTCCCGGGCATCGTGCACAGCCGCTCCCAGATAGTGGGTCACCTCCGCGCCCACCGCCAGGGCCCGCTCGACCAGTTCTTCCAGACCGGCGTCGCGGCGTTCGGCCTCCACCAGTTCGGCCGCCAGTGCCTGCAGGTCCTGCGCCACCCCCGGCCCCCAGCGCGGCGTATAGACCGCCGCCGACTCGTCGGTCATCTCCCGGCCGCGCAGCCGCTGGGCACGGCGGCGGCAGGCGTCCTGGCAGTACAGACGCGGCCGGCCCGGTTTCCTGGGCCGCCGAAACCGGCGCCCGCACGAGGCGAACGCGCACACCCTGTACTCATACGACTCGCCGCGTCCCCGGCGAGTTGCGCCCTGCTGCATGTTTCTCGTCCATCCGCTGAACTTGTGGCGTTCCCAGGAGCGAAACCAGCTCGGCCCGCCACCCGGAACAGAAAGGGCCCCGCGGTGCGGGCGGACGCCTCACCGACGTCCGCCCCTCACCACAGGTGTCAACGGCGCCGGAGACGCTGGTAACTGATCACCGACCCGTCCGCGAGCGCCCCCGCGGCAACGCCCCACCACACCTTCTCGGGCACCACAGGGCCGCAGACGGCCGTCGTCGCGGCCAGCATCGTCATCGCGGCAGCACTCCAGTGCACCTTGACGGCAAGGCAACTCAGCAACCTGGTTTGGGCCATGGAATTCAGCGGAAAGCTAACCTCTGTTGAAGCCGGGAGCAGCCTTTCCAGCAGCCGGCGCAGGTGAGCCATGTTCGGATTCCTTTCGTTCGAAACACACATGGTTTGCCGTCAGGGCCCCGTGTCCGCGGGGCCCTGACTCATGTGCGGCGGCAAGAAGCTATAACCCCCTTCCCCGGCATCGCATCGGCGTATATCGGCCATGAAAACGGGGCAACCCCGCCTCGTTGACCGACTCGTCTCCCCGTCACGACAACTGACACCCATCTCCGATCACTTCCGAACTAATATCGAAAACATGCGCGCCATGAACCGGATTTTTCATGTCGGACCCGACGTAAAAGTCGTTCATGTGAACCTCGGAAAAATGGCTCAAATGCATGAATCCGGGAGTACGTTCCAACCACGCGTGAAAACGGCACGCACAGAAGGCTGGCAACAGGAAAACAGCAGGCCAAAGTCGTCGTACGGGCGGCGGGCGGGGGGCGGGGGCGAGGGAACGCCTCGCCAGCAGCCAGCTGAAGACCTGGTTGTGCAACCGGCATGTCCTGCGCCCCGACCGCCGAACGGCAGCACCAGGCAGCCAGGTGAGAGACGCCGCCGAGCTGTCGAACACGCCACCGCAGCAAACGCCAGCCCTCAACAGGCCGCCGAACTCGACGAGGCTAGGGATCCTGTTTCCGACCGTCGCCCCGTTCGACGTGATCTCCGGCATGTCTGGCCTCGGCATCAGCCTCGGCGCACAGTTTCACACCGCCGAAGGTGTGGCGGCCTTCGGACCCCGTGCCGGCATGCTGGCTTCGGCGGTGCCGAATCAGAGCACGGTGAGACTTCCCGCGCTCGAGGAGCTGACGGATCAGACCGTCCAGAGGGGAGGGAGCCTCAGCAAGGACTCTCCCGGCTTCTCGGCGAGTGCGCCGCTCCGGTCAACGATGTGCCCGGTGGTGGGGTGGTTGCTACGGCCGTCGGCTCAACTGGGCGAACAGTGGCAGGAGCAGGTGGGCTGCCCGGCGGGCGGCCCGGAGTTGTTCGTCGTCATCGAGATGCCGAACCAGTGCCCAGTTTGGGTTTGCCGATGGCGGCTTCACCGTGACACAGAAAGCGCTGACCTGCTCGAACTCTCGACTCCGTAGCTGAGCAGGACTGCAGTGCACAGAACCGGTTCCGCTGAGGGGCCCGGAACATAGCCGACGATCGCCGGTTAGCCAAACCGGCGATCCTGCGGACCATTGATCTTCCCGCCGCCACCTCGCACCGTGTGGAAGGTCCTGCATGTTCCCGTCCTCGTCAACGCCTCCGTCAACACCGGCGTTCGCGCCGACTCCCGATCCGTTCACCCCCGCCCGGGACATCACCCACGCCCACTTCCAGGCCGGTGAGCAGGTCGTCGTCCTCAAAGGCGTGGCCGGCAAGGAGCTGTGGGGGGATTCGATGCGTGTCGTCGCCCCGTCCTGGCACACCCCGACCGACGAGGACGGATGGCGGCTGCGCGACGCCACCGGCGGTGAGCAGAGCTTCGTCACCGCGCACCCCCGCTACCTCGTGCATCTCTCGCACCGCTGCCCGGACTGCCTGATCCACCTGCGCGCCATGGAGGACCACCTCCTGCCGAAATACGCCGGAGTCGACGCGCTCGTCGACTGCGGCTGGTACACCACCACCGCCCTCGGCCAACTCGTCCACGTCGCAGACGCGATGGGCCGCCGGTGAGTCTGCCGTCCGCCGTCCCGGCCGGGCCCTCGCCCTGCTGCGGGCCCGCACCCGCGCCACCGAGAACACTGCGGACCCGCTGTGGCCGGTCCGGCTGGCTGGCGACCTGCGTGAACTCGAACCCGACTGGCGGGAGTCGGCCGAGGTCTGCGCCGATGCCGCGTGGGCGGCGCACACCGCCGGGAACAGCGTCCTGACCCTGGCTGCAGCCCGACCGGGTCACCGCCGCCTGGCCACGACCCGGTCACCGCCCGGACCTACCGGCATCTGTACCTGAGCGCTCTTCGCTACGACGTGCGCTGCGCCACCCTCCAGGCACTCGCCGAACCGCTCACGCGGTCCGAGCACCGGCCTTTGGACTGCTACAGCCGGGCCCTGTACGCCTTCGCGCTGCTGGGCCAGTCCCGCCCCGAAGGGCTGGCCGTGGTGGACCAGGTCCTCGACGAGACCGGTGATCACGCCACGACCCTGCACGTTCTTCTGCACGGACTGTGGCTCGGCGTCGACCTGGACCAAGGGGCGCAGCGGCTCCTCGCCCTCAGCGCCCGGCCACCCTTCGCCGCCGACACGGACCCGGTCGTCGCCTTCCGCCGGGCGGGTGCGCTGCGCCGGCTCGGCCGCTACGAGGCATCACTCGCGACCGTCGACCACGCCCTGGGCCTTCTGCCGCCGGGCGACACGACGGTCCACGCCGATCTCGTGCGTGCACAGTCCCTGACCGCGACCGCCCGCGACCTTCACCACCGCTCCCTCGTCCTCGGAGGCACACCGACGTGATACCCCGCGTCAACGAACGCACCATCAGCGCGAAAGACCCGCTCTGCGAGGCCCTCGGCCGGGCGGTGACAACGGAGGAGGGCCTGACCGAGCACACCGTCGTCGTCTACTGGCCCGCCCTGGACTCCTACACCCTGGACGACGAGCAGGCAGCGTGGAGCGCCGTCCAGTGGGCCGACCACCTCGAAGACCCGCTGTTCGAGAATCCCTTCGCCGCGAGCCCGCGCGGCGACCGGCATGCCATCGCCCACCTCGATGTCCGTCTCCACCCCGGTGACCGTGACCTCAGTGGTGCGGAGTGGGCCGAGATCGCCCACCGGTTCGCCCGTGCCGCCGGCATCGAGATCCCCGGCGACGCGAACAGCTGCCGCTGGATCGCCGTCCAGGCCAAGCCGAGCCGCCTCGATCTGGTCGCCAACCTCATCCGCCTCGACGGGGATTGGCAGCACCCGCCCGCCGATCTCTCCCGCCGTCTGAGCGACGAGGCCCGCCACATCGAGCAGGACCTGCACCTCATCCCCGCGGCAACGTCCGACGGTCCGGGACACACCCGGCGCCCGCCAACCGCGTCCACCCAGCTCGCGGCCCTCCTCACCCAGCTGGCCGACGAACAGCACGGTCCGCTGGCCACCGTACGGGGGCTGATCGAGCACTCCGCCCACCGCCTCGCGCGCCAGGCAGGCGCCGCCGGCTCGGACACCGCGCACCACCTGGAGCTGATCGCCACCCGCCTCCACCGCATCCAGGAGGACCTCAACTCCACGGCCGGCCGGATCAACCCCCGGCCC
The DNA here is from genome assembly GCF_040644035.1 of Streptomyces sp. NPDC047042. NCBI lineage: Bacteria > Bacillati > Actinomycetota > Actinomycetes > Kitasatosporales > Streptomycetaceae > Streptomyces > Streptomyces sp. NPDC047042. Next base: position 15,803 of record NZ_JBEYVP010000025.1, read on the forward strand.
CGCCTGCGTACGACGCCCGCCCCGGCGCCGCCCGCAGCCCGGGCCTCCGCCCGCCACACACCATAGGGGAAACGTTCCTTTGCCTCCGGCTCACCACTTCCTGACCGTCCACCGTGATCCGCACTCCGCGGAGGTCCTCGCCCGCGGCGGCGACAGCGAGGCCCACAGCATCCTGGAGCGGACGGGCTTCGTGCCCGTCGTCCGCCTCCACGAGACCTACCACCGCAACCCCACCGGCCTGGACACCGGCGCCGAGGACCGGCTCGCCACCGAGGCCGTCGCCCGCCTCCGGGCCGCCGGTCACCCCGTCGGCTGCGACGAACACTTCGACACCGGCCGCCGTCCGGCCCGCCATCTGCCGCTGGGTGGCTCGGTCGCTCACCTCGCCGAGCGCCTCCGGCAGGCGGCCATCACTCAGGACGCGGCCGACGCTCTCACCGAGCTGACCGCCCCGCACGACGGCGTCCTCGCCGCGATCGAGCACGTCCTGCATGCCACAGCCGACTTCCACGACGGACTCGGCGCCGCAGCCGACCCGTACACCGCCGACCGGCACACCCCGCACCCCGCCCGCACCCAAGACGTTCCCTCCGCCGAACGCGAACGCTCCGCCGTGTGCGCCTGCGCACCCCCGCCGCAGACCGCGCCGGTGCCGCCACCGCCTCCGGTGGCCACCTCGCACCGCCGCTGACCGCCACTCCCCGCCAAGGACACCATGCACCCCTACGAAGACCCCGAGCGCCTCGCCTCGTACGCCGACATCCTCGCCGGCGAACTTCCCGGCGACTGGACCAGCACCTACCACCCGTCCGACGACAAGGACGACCTCGCCGAACTCACGGACCGGATCTGGGATCTGGACCTCGTCGCAGCCGCACTGGCTGCCCAGCCGCTGCGACGGGCAGCCGTCCTGTCCCGCCCGGACGGCGCCCGGCTCGTCGTCCTGGACCGGCCGGGCGAACGCGAGGGCTTCCTCATCGGCGCCGTCGCCCCGCACGATCTGCCCGACGAGGCGTACCGCGGCGTGCGCGAACCAGGCGGCATCGCCCTGAGCGACGATCCGTTCCTGGGCGCCGAGCGGGTCGCCACTGGCCTGCTCACCCCCTACGAGAGCGCGCTCGCCCAGGTCCGCCACAACGCCGCCCCCGCGATCGAGCCGTCTGCGCCCGAGCGGGTCGTGCTGACCTGGCAGGCCGACGGCAGCCTGGCCGCCTCCCCCGTCGACACGATGGCTCAGGACGTGCTCACCGCCCAGGGCTTCGTGGCGGACCACAAGACCGGCATCTACCGTCTCAGCGGCGACGACACCACGGTGCAGGCCCGCGCCGTCCGCGCGACCGGCCGACGGCTGAATGCGCACGGCATCGCCCTCGCCCTCCAGCACCCCTCGGGCCGGATCGCCCCCGCCACCGCACCGGCGACCGCCCCTGCGGCCCCGGCCGTTCCTCGGGCGTCGGCGACCAGGACTCGATGAGACAGGGCGAGCCCGACTTCGCGGTGCTGGAGTACCTCACCATCACCAAGGACTCCCGCACCGGGCTGGTCATCGCCCTCGGCGGCACCTGGGAAGCGGCCGGCATCCTCCAGCGCAACGGCTTCCTCGATGCCCCGGGCCCCCGGGGCGCGTACCACCGTCTCCCCCACGGCCTCCCGGCAGAAGAGGAGCGGCGGAAGGCCACGGCCGCCTCGCGCACCCTGCTCGCCGTCGGATACAGCGTGCACCTCGCCCCGGACCTGAACGCCTTCGACCCGCCCGACGGCGAACGCGAAGCCGCCCTGCGCTATCTCACCCAGCTCTCCCGACGGGCCCTCGACGCTCGCAGCGGTGGCGAGGTCGCCGCGGTCCTGACCGAGATCGCCGAACCCGATGCCGGCCTGCTGCCTCTCCTGCGCGAGGCCGTCGTCGGCGCCTTCATCGGCTGGTCCCACCTGCTGGAGACCGTCGGCGCTGCCCCGGAGGCAGCCGCGCGACTCGGGGACACGGCCCATGCCCTCGCCCGCGCCGAAGACGGCATCCTCCTGTCCCGCAATCACGCCGCATGTACGGCCCACCGGCCGGCACCCACCACGACGACGCCCAGCCCGGCGCCACGCCCCTCCGCGCCCCTGTCCCGCCGCCGCTGAACCGGAGAACTGTTCATGGGAAACCGTGCCGACGACGAAGGCACCGACATAGCGATCTACCGCAGACCCCTGACCGACACCGTCCACGCCGACACCGCGACCGGCGCTCCCGAACAACTCCTCGCACTGCTCGACCAGTTGGGCTTCGAACGCCAAACCATGAGGCCCGCCGGCGACGAGGGTCCGACGTACGTCTGGCACGAGGCCCCCGGCCACCTCGGCGAGGACGAAACGAAGCGGCTGGCCACGCGCGCCGTTCCCACCCTCCTCACCGCCGGGTACAGCGTCTCCATCCCCGACCATCTCTTCGACCGAGCCGTCTACCACAGCGCCGTTCAGGACATCCGCGCGCAGCGCGGAACACCGGCCGTCCCTTCGCCCGCGGCGGGCGTCCGGCCCCGCCGCTCGCGCGGCTGAGTCGTCCCTGCCCACTGCCCGTCCGTCAGGAGTCCACACCCGGGTGAATCCGCGTCCGCCATCTTCCGTCCCCTACGTCCTGACCGCTCCCGGCCACCTCGCCGGCGGGGGTCACTGGGAGCAGTTGACCGAGCTGCTGCTGCGCGGCCACGGCTGGCACAACATGTCCACGATCGACTATCACACCGCCCTGGCCAGCCCCGACAGGAGCCTGCACGTCGTCCACGACCGGCGTGGGGGCTGGAACTGGAACCTGCGTGCCACACGCCCCGACGGGCGGAGGTGGGAAGCAGTCCTCGGTGCGCACCTCCCCGTCGAGTACGTCACCACCATGGTCGACGCCATGCGCCGGCCGTCAACCCCCGGCCACGGAAGGGTTCTTGACCCGCTGCTGGAGGCGGGCTGGCTCCCAGACGGTGGCGGCCCCGCCTCCACGGCGGTGTCACCGGACGGTCTGGTCCGCGTCACCGGACAACCTTCTCGCCCCGGTGCGCCGGCAGCCTGGCGGGCCGCGTGCACGGTGAACGGGTTTCGCTGGTGGACGGCCGCCTTCACCTCCCACACCCCGCCCGCGGTCGTCACGGCGTTCACCCGCAGTCTCGCCCGCGAGAATCCGCTGCCGCGGATGGCCATCGGCACGCCGCTGTACGGCTGCGGGCCCTACACCCGCCTGGCCCGAACCACGTACGGGTGGGACGACGAACAGGCGCTCCTCGAAGCCCGGATCACCGACGCCCGCACCCGACGGACCACCAAATCACCGACCGCCGTCCCGCCGCCGAAGCCCGCCACGCCCACGGCGTCCACCCGTAACCGCTGACCCGCACGGACTCCGTGCGTCACCGCCCTCGTCGATTCTCGCCCTCCTTCGTTCAGGAGCCCTCTATACCCCGCACGCCTCCTCGTCCCGAGCCACCACCGATCACCGCAGGGCGGCGGCCCCGTCTGGCCGCATTCCTCTTCCGCCGCTACCTGCGCGCCTTCATCCCCATCCACCCCGACCACACCGAGCCCCTGGCCGGCACACGCCCCGAGACCGTGCTCGCCGAGGCCCGCCGAACCGGCCACCGCCATCACCACTGACCCCGACCCCTCGCCCTGGAGGAGCATGACCCACCCCACCGTGAACCCGGTGCAGCTGGCCGACGAGATCACCCGTCAGCTCGGCCGACTCACCGACCACCTCACTCAACTGCCTCCCGACGAGGCCACGTCCGTCATCGCCCACATCCTCGATCCGGACGACGGGGTCCTCGGCGGCATCACCGGCCTCGTGACCGGCGGAAGCCGCTTCGCCAAGACCCAGGCCGAGCACGGACGGCTTCCGGCAGAGGTCTGGCTCGCTCTGGGCCGAGCGGCGAACGAACTGAACGACATCGGCCACGACCTCGACGAACACCGTGCCACCCTGCACCACGTCAGCCAACCGGCCACCACGACGGCGGCGAAGCCCCCGGTACCGGCCCCGCTGGTCGTGCGGCGGCACCGGTGACGAAGAAACAGTGGGCCGGCTGGGGCCCCGGCGAGCAGCCCGAACAGCACTATCTCATCACCCCCCGTGCCCTCGCCGGCGGCGGCGACATCCGGCACGTCTCGCAGTATCTGCGCGCCTCCGGCTGGCGTGAGCGGTCCAGGACGGACGGCTCGCTGGCGATGGAGAGCCCGGACCGCACGATCCGCATCTCCTACGACCCGTACATCCAGCCGGGCGGATGGGCCATTCACGGTGCAGCGCGAGGCAACCAGGGCGAATGGTGGGCGACGCTGGGCCGCCAGACCCCGGTGGAGATTGTCGCCGGGCTCACCGACGCCCTGACCGGGCCGCCTTCCGCGCACGCTCCCAACGTGTGGGCGCCGCTCACGAAGCAGCACTGGGATCTGCGGCCCGAGGGCCGGCACTACACCGCGACGAGCAGGGACGGTTCGGCGTGGATGCACTTTCGCCAGGACGCGACGGGCAACGCACTGTGGTGGGCCGGCGGAGGCGACCCGCACGGCAGCGGCTGGAGCGCCCGGTTCGCCCCCACCACCCCCATGCACCTCGTGCAAGCCTTCGCAGCCGAACTGGCCAGCCCACAACCCGTGATGCGCCCGCGCGGACGGATCCCGCACCACCCCAAGATCCACACCACGTCCGTGTCCGTCCTGCCCTCCCAGCTCAGCGCCTGGCAGCAGGCCCGGATCACCGCCGCCCGCGCCGCGACCTGGGCCCGCACCTGGAACGCCAGCCAGCCACGGACCACACCGCGCGCCCATTCTCCCGCCGGCGGCAACCGCGCCCGCCGCTGATCCTCCCGCCGACCGCCCAGGAGTCCCATGCCCGCGCTCACCCCGGAGACCGACCACGCCTCCGCCGACGCCGTCTGCCGCACCACCGACGGCCTGCGCGAGAACCCCGAGCACACCCCGTGCACGGACACGCCGTCGAACGTCCGCAGGTGCGGCCGATGGCGGTGAGCGAACAGCAGCTCGCGGCCTTCGCCGACACCCACCTCTGGCGGATCCCCTTCGACACCAGCCCCCGCCACCTCGCCGGTCCCGGCGACGGACGCCGCGTCACCCACGGCCTGGCCGCCGCCGGATGGCGGCGCACCTCCGACCCGCTCAGCCCCGAAATCGTCCTCACCAGCCCCGACCACCGCCACCACCTCCAGTTCGACCCGCAGTCCGCCACCTCCGCCTGGTGGCGGCTGCGGGCCAGGCCCACCGCCACCGAGCCCAGCTGGTATGCGGAGTTCGGTGAACTCGTCCCCGCCGAACTTCTCACCAGCGTCACCGACGCCGTGATCGCCCCACCGCCGGCCGAGCAGAGCGATCTCCTGCGCACGCTGCAATCGGCGAACTGGCCAACCGACACGGCGAATGCCGCCCACTCGCCCGACGGCATGTGCCAGGTCGAACAGATATTCATCGACGGCAGCAGCACCACGTACTGGCAGGTAGACGTACGTGAGCCCGGACACGGCACCCCCCGGGGCCGCCGCATCTGGCATGCCCACTTCGACAGCCACACCCCCGTCCACCTACTCAACGCCTTCATCGCCACGCTCGCCGACCCCGCCCCGCTCCAGCGCGGCATGTCGGACCGCACCGCCCACTACACCGCCGCGCAGCAACCCAGCCCGCTCACACCTCAGCAGATCGTCGCAGCGCACACCCGCCGACTCGACGCAATCCGCACCCAGGCACGCTCCGCACGCCGACAGCAGCAGACCCCCGCCACGACCCGGGCCCCGGCGGCCAGCCCGGCCGCCCGTCCGGCCGCTCGCCGCTGATCTTGAGAGGACTCCTTCCGATCTCTTTCGACCGTCTCGCTCACCGCGACTTCCTGCGCCACCTCGACGCGTTCATCCGCGACAGCGAGGAGATCCTCGACGCGTGGGATGCCTACTCCGAGGAGCACACCGGCCTCGACGGCTGGCCCTTCGACGACGATGCCTACGGACTGCGCCAGCGCCAGCGTGACGCCGACACCGCCGCAGCGTTCGAGACCGTACGTGCCGGCGCCCGCCACCTGCTGGCCACGGCCGACGTGCAGCTGCCCCACCTGCCGTCCGCCTCGGTCCAGGCTCACTGGGCCTACCGGCTCGGTGTCCTGCACGATGCTCTCGACCGGCTCGACGCCCTGCACGAACAATGGCTGGGCACCCGTGACAACCTCCCCGCCACCGCAGGGTCCGGCACGGCGGTCTTCGGCGACGCGCTCGCCGAGCACCACGCCGAATGCTGGAGCTACCTCGACGACTGGGCCACCCACGGCCACGTGATCGGCGACATCAACACCGCGGCCCGGTACGCCCCTTCGCCGCTGGCACCGCCGCCCGTCGACAAACCGGTCCTCCCCGCGCCCGGCCGGACCATCACGGTGCGCAGGTGACCATGCCTCCCGGTCCCGCGACGGTCGACGTCGACTTCATCGCGCCGCGTCACCTGGCCGGCGGCGGAGACCCTTCCTAGATCACCGTCTCCCTGCACCACGCCTGCGGCTGGAGCTACGGCCAGGACCCCCACCGGCCGCATCCGCTGAATCCTTCTCCCCCTCCATCTCATCGAGGTATCCAGCTCCTCTTGCCTCCCTCCTCCACGAATAGCAGCGACGGCTACGACCTTCTCTTCCGGCTCCTGCTGGGAGCACTCGCCGTCGTCGTCCCCCTGTCCCATCTCGCCTGGCTGTCCGGGAACATCACCGCCCGCCTCACCGGCGGCGCCTGGGCCCCGTACCAGCCGGCCCTCGCACTGCTCCACCCCGAACAGCTGTGGCCCGACCTCGGGGAAACGTCCCTGCTGATCGGGGCGCGCATCGCGCCGATCGTGATCCTCCTCGCGCTCGCCGCCGCAGCCGGCCTCCTGTGGGGCCGGCACAAGAACCGCGGCGGCGGCCGGAAGAAGGTCACGGGTATGGCCAAGGCCAGGGACATCGAACCCCTGATGGCCAAGGCGATCACCGCCAAGGCCCGCTCTCTGCGCCCGAGCCTGAAGAACACCAGGCACATCGCCGCCACTGACACCGGCATCCTCCTCGGCAACCTTCAGGGCACCCGCCACGAGGTGAGGATGGGGTACGAGGATGTCGCCGTCGCGATCATGGCCCCCCGGTCCGGCAAGACCACCAGCCTCGCGATCCCCTCCATCCTGGCGGCCCCCGGCCCTGTCCTGCTGACCTCGAACAAGGCAGCCGGCGACGCCTACACCGCCACCCTCGACGCCCGCACGTCGGTAGGACGGGTGTGGTCGATGGACCCGCAGCAGATCGCTCATGCCGAGCACCGGATGTGGTGGAACCCGCTGGCCGACGCCACAACCCTGGACGGGGCAGGCAGGCTGGCCGGACACTTCCTCGCCGCCTCCGTGGACGCCTCCCAGCAGGGCGACTTCTGGTCCAAGGCCGGCAGCAACATCCTTTCCCAGCTGTTCCTCGCCGCCGCGCTCGACGAACGGCCCATCACGGACGTCATGCAGTGGCTCGCGTTCCCCGCCGACCGCACCCCGCTGGACATCCTCCGCGACCACAGCTTCACCGCGGTCGCCGCCCAGCTCAAGGGCACCGTCGAAGGACCACCCGAGACGAGGGACGGCATCTACGAGACCGCCCGCCAGTACGCCGCCGCCCTCCTCAACAGCGAGATCGCCCGCTGGGTCACCCCGCAGACCGACATCCCCGAGTTCCGGCCTACGCAGTTCGTCGGCTCCTCCGACACGCTGTACCTGCTGTCCAAGGACGGCGGAGGCGGAGCCTCGGCGCTGATCGCCGCGTGCGCGGATTCCGTGATGCGGGCCGCGACCGCCCAGGCCGAACGTGCCGGCGGACGCCTCGACCCGCCGATGCTCGCGATCCTCGACGAAGCCGCCAACGTCTGCAAGATCTCCGACCTGCCCGACCTGTACAGCCACTTGGGCTCGCGCGGGATCATCCCGATCACCATCCTGCAGTCCTACCGCCAGGGCCAGAAAGTGTGGGGGGACGCGGGCATGGACGCCATGTGGTCCGCCTCCACCGTGAAGGTGATCGGCTCCGGCATCGACGACCCGGACTTCGCCGACAAGCTCTCCCGTCTCATCGGTGACCACGACGTCCAGACCACCTCCACCTCCACGTCCGAGTCCGGGAAGTCGACGTCGGTGTCGATGCGGCAGGAACGGATCCTGCCCGCGGACGCGATCCGCGCCCTGCCCAAGGGCACCGCCCTCGTCTTCGCCACCGGCATGCGCGCCGCCATGCTCGACCTGCGCCCCTGGTACGCGGAGCCCGGTGCCGGTGAACTGGCCGCCGCCTCCGACCGCGCCTCCAAGGGCATCACCGCACGCGCCGTCGCCAAACACACCCCCGCCCAGCCCGACTTCGGCACGGCCGCGTGAACGGATCCCGGCTGCACCTGGTACCGGTCCGCTCCCACGAAGCGAAGGAGTTCACGCGCACCTGGCACCGCCACCATCCGCAGCCCGCCGGACAGACCTTCGCCGTCTGAGCCGCCAGCGACGGCGCACGCAACGCCAACTCCCTGTAGTGCGGGGCAGCGTGGCGGGCGGCGAAAGCTCTCGGATACCGGCGCCTGGTCACCTACCCGCAGGAGGGCGAGAGCGGTGCGTCACTGCGCGGCACCGGCCGGCGCGTCATCGCCGGCCGCCCACCTCGCACCGGATGGCGCACCCCTTCTCCCGGCCCCGTGCAACCGACCACACCGCCCGGTTCCTGTGGGAAGCCCCCTGATCGCCCGCAGCCAGTACCGGCCCCCCGTATGCGGGCGGTCAGTTCTCCGCACCACCCGTTCCCCTACGTCATCCCCACCGGAGGTGCCTTGCAGAGCCTCGACATGAGCGAACACACCCGCCTCCTCGGCCAGGTACCCGCCGCGCTGAAAGACCTGCGCGAGGCGGCGGAACGTATCCAGGAAGGCGATATCACCCAGCCGGTCCGGGAGATCGCGCCCCTCACCCTGCGGGTACAGCAGCTGTCCATGCAGTGCACCCAGCAGTTCCACGACCTGTCGAGGAGCCAGTACGCGGTCATGACGGGCGGCCCCGAGAACCTCGCTCACCTCGCCGGCGCCTGCGCCCAGGTCTCGCTGGCGGCCACGCTGTGCAACCTCGCCATCCACCACCGCACCGAGTCCCTGCTGTACGAGGACGCCGACCCCACCCCCAACACCAGCCGGGAGCAGCTCCGGCGAGCCGGTGACGAAATGCAGCGGGCGGCCACCACGTACCGCGCTCTGGCACGGCTGCTCTCACGAAGGCTGGCTTCAGCCGCCGCACGCCATGAAGACCAGCAGCTCATCACCCATGCGCGGGCAAACGGTTCGGACAAGAAGTCCGGCGCCGCAGCACCCACACCGGCGGGGCTGGCCCCGAAACCGGTCACCCGCACGAGGCACTGACAGCTCATGCGCCCGCCGTAACCCGTCCGTGCGCCACGCCCGCTGACAACGCTCCCCGCATTCCCCTCTCCTGGAGATCCATGTCCTTCGTGGACCAACCGGACGTGTTCATCGGCTCCACCGGTGACGCGCACACGTTCGTCGTCCTCAACCGCCGCATCCGCGGCGCCAACCGCCTGCTGACCGGCGCCGGGTTCACCGCCCGCACGGTGAACGGCCGGACCGTCTACCTGCTCCCACCCACCACGTCCGAGGAGGCCGACGAGCGGGCCGGCATCGCAATGTACGGACTGCTGTCCCATACCCACGACCTCGTCGACCTGTCCTGGACCACCCGCCGCAGCCCCCACAGCCCGAGACCCGAACCCGACCTGCGCTTCACGCTCACGGACACCGCCCTCACCGCGACCGCCGCCACGGCCGAAGCCCGCTCCCTCCTGGAACACCACGGCTTCACGCACCGCGACGGCACGTCGTACGAGGCGACGGCCCCCGTGAACGAGCGGGACCTGCTGGACACGGTCGTCCGCGCCGAATCCCACGCTCACGCCGACGCGTTGTGCGTCCTCGTCGAGCTGGGCATCCCCACCCCCGACGCGATCCCCGCCGCGCCCCAGCGCACTCCGGCCTCAGTCCCCGGCGGCCCGGCCACACGGCCGACGCGGCGCCGCCCTCACTGACCTCACCGGAGACCCCTCATCGCCATCCGCCAGATCGATCTGCCCGTCCAGGTCGACCACCTCCGCCGGCTCGGCGCCGACTTCGACGCCCTGAAGACCAGCGTCAGCACGCTGAAGGCGCCCCTGGGCAGCGAGATGCTGGAACAGCTCGCCCCGAAGATCGCCCAGGTGCACGAGCTGACCGGCCGCACCCTGGTGCGTCTGGCCGCCCTCGCCGGCAGCCAGTACACCGTTGTACCCGGCAGCCGCCCCGCCCTGGAAACACTCGGCTCCGTCGTGGAAGCGGCTTCCCTCGCCGCTCGCGACCTCGCCACCGCGGTGGCGGACAACCCGCTGGATGGCATCGTCGTCGGCAGCCCGCCCCCGGACGGCAACACCGCCCGGCACGCCGAGGCCGTCCCTCGTCTGGCCAAGGCCCTGGGCGACGCCGTCCATCAACTGGATCTGTGTGCGACCGGCTGCCTCTCCACCGCATCGGGCATCCTCCGCGGTCTCAAGGATCATCCAGAGCATCTGCCGCCGCTTCCGCCGCTGACTCCGGCCCAGTACACGGTCCTGGAGAAGATCGCCCAGGGCGGCAGCCGCGTCTCCCGGTCTCTGCGCGGCGAGCGGGAGACCGTCCTGGCCGGCGACGGCAGCACCCTCCACAGCAAGCCCTTCACCGTGCTCGCGGACAACAAGCTGATCCGCGTCCACCAGGGGACCTCTCCCCTCCTCAGCCGGAACGTCACGGTCACCGCCGCCGGGCGCATGGCCCTGGACGCCCAGAAAACCGCCCGCACACCGACAACCACCACGGCCAAAGCGCCCGCTCCCGCCGCGGCCGGCAGACGGCGGTGAACGTCGCCGATCTCACGCGCATTGCCCTCCCATAGCTCACCCACCCCCACCTGAAAGCACACCATCATTTCCGAAACACCAGCCCTCACTTGCATCTCTCTGGGTGCCGGAGTTCAGTCCAGCGCTTTGCTCGCCCTGTCCGCGCGAGGAATTCTCCCGAAGGCCGATTACGCCATCTTCGCCGATACCGGCTGGGAGCCACGAGCGGTCTACGATCATCTCGACCGTCTCGAACGAGAAATCGCTATACCCGCTGGAATACCCATTCTCCGAGTTTCTTCGGGAAACATCCGGGACGACGCCCTCGACCCCGCCCACCGGTTCGCCTCCATGCCCCTCTACGTCCTCAACCAGGACGGGAAACAAGGCATGACCAGGCGCCAGTGCACCGGGGAATACAAGATAAAACCCATCAAGAAGAAGGTTCGGGAACTTCTCGACTACCCCTACCCGCAGCGCATCCCGAAGGGTGTTTTCGTCGAGCAGTGGGTGGGCATCTCGACCGATGAATTCCACCGGGCCAAGGACGCAGACGTCCGGTACATGCGCAACCGGCACCCGCTCATCGACCTCGACTGGTCCCGCGCGGACTGCATCCGCTATCTCACCTCCATCGGTCTGGCAGATACACCGAAATCGAGTTGCCTCGGCTGCCCGTTTCACGGCAACGCACAGTGGAGAAACATCAGAGACACCAGTCCTCAGGAATGGGCGGACGTAGTCGCCTTCGACGCGGCCATCCGCCAGGGCAACGCGCGGGCGAACGCCGCCGGCAACCGGCTGCTGGGACAGGCGTTCCTGCACCGCTCCCGGATCCCTCTCGACCAGGCCCCCATCGACCACGTCACAGCCGCCGAGTGGGCCGCCCGCCAGCAGGAACTCGACGACCGTGACGCCGTCGTGGAGGAACTGGAGACGGGGGTGGTCGACGGCTGCTCCCCGTGGGCGTGCCGCGGCTCCGAACCCGATCCGGTACAGGTCGACTTCGGTCTGGCCTCGTGAGGCGGATCATCCTCGACCTGTTCGCCGGCCCCGGAGGCTGGAGCCACGCTCTGACGCTCCTCGGAGCGCGGGACATCGGCCTGGAATGGGACGAATGGGCCTGCAAGACCCGCGCACGGGCGGGCCAGTCGACGATCCGGACCGACGTCGCGGCCTATCCCGTGTGGATCTTCTCCGGGCGGGTTCTCGGGTTCATCGCCTCCCCGCCGTGCCAGGCGTGGTCGATGGCCGGCAAGCGGCTCGGTCTGGTCGACCAGGCACTCGTCCACCAGGCCGTCGCCGACCTCGCCGCCGGACGCGACACCCGCGAGCAACTCCGCGGCGCGTGCGCGGACGCACGCTCTCTCCTCGCCGCCGAGCCCATGCGCTATCTGCACGCGCTGAACGCGGTGGGCGAGCCGGAGTGGGTGCTGATGGAGGAGGTCCCGGACGTTCTTCCGCTGTGGCGGCAGTACGCGGCCGTGCTGCGCGGATGGGGTTTCTCGGTGTGGACCGGGATCCTCAACGCGGCCGACTACGGCGTCCCGCAGACCAGACGGCGCGCGATCCTGCTCGCCTCCCGCGTCCGGACCGCCGAACCCCCGCCGCCCACGCACGCCCAAGTCGCCGAGCCCGAGTCCCTGTTCGGGCCGGGCCGCGAGCGGTGGGTGTCGATGGCACGGGCACTCGGATGGGGCGCCACCGACCGCCCCGTGCCCACCGTCTGCGCCGGCGGCGGGCCGGGCGGCGGCCCCGAGCCGTTCCCCTCCGGGTCCCGAAAAACCCTCTCCGACGCCCGCGCCCGGGGCACCTGGACAGCCCGTGACACTGAGTCCGTCCTGGTCTCCCGTAAAGAGGGTTCCGGCTGGGCCGCCCAGCCCGGTGTCCGTGAGAACCGCCCGGCGGATGCGCCGGCGCCCGCGTTCACCGCCGAGGCAGCCCGCTGGTCGTGGTCTCTGCGCAGCAACAACCAGACCAACGCCACCGTCCGGCCCCTCACCGAGCCCGCCGGCACACTGTTCTTCGGTCACCGGGCCAACCAGTGCACCTGGGTCGCCGAACCCACAGGCCGCACCGAGGACGCCGAGCCGACAGCGCCGCCGCCGATCAGGATCACCGCCCGCGAAGCGGGCCTCCTGCAGACCTTCCCCGCCGACTACCCGTGGCAGGGCAACAAAGGCCAGCAGTTCTCCCAGATCGGCAACGCCGTACCCCCGCGCCTGGCCGCGCACCTACTCCTCCCCCACCTCCGCCCCAACACACCCTTCAACCCCGACGACTTCACCCTCACCGCCTGATGCCCCACACCCCCGAGACCTTCGAGGACGACGGCATCGACCGCGTGCCGGCGCCCGGTCCGGTCCACTACGCCGAGCAGGCCCTCCTCGGCGCCCTCCTCCTCGAACCCGCACGGCTCGCCGACATCGGGCAGCTGACCGCCGACCAGTTCGAAAGCCACACCCACGCCGCGCTGTTCACAGGCATCCGTACCCTCCCGGCGCCCGATCCCGACGAGCACGCCAAGGACACGGCCTGGCTCAACCAGGTCCTGGACTTCGCCCGCCCGCACGCGCCCGGCCTGAGCGCCTCCTACCTCCACGCCCTCATCCAGTTCTGCCCCCGTCCCCAGCACGCCGCGGCGTACGCCCAGATGATCCACGCCGACTATGCACGACGGCTCCTGCGCGGACACGCCGAACGTCTCGGCCTCACCGCGGCCGACCCCGGCCTGCCGAACCCGACAGCCACGGTCCTCGTCCTCGCCGACGACTTCAGCCGCCTCCTGGACGACCTCACCGGCGAGTTCACCCCGCACCCCGGCTCCCTGCCCCGTACGGCGATCCCCACCCCGGCCGTCCGGCAGGCCGGCGACGAGGAACTCGACGAGGAACGGCTGCTCCTGGCCTCGGCCACCGCGAACCCGCAGGACGTACAGCGGATGCGGTGGCTGACGGCGGACGACTTCGCCCTGCCGCTGCACGCCACCCTGTGGCAGTCCCTCACAGCGCTGGTCCACCGCGGCGACATGATCGACCCGGTCACCGTCCTCGGCGAAGCCCAGCACCACGGACTGATCACCGCGACCCTCACCCCCCGGGACCTCATGGCCCTGGTCTCCGACCCCGCAGGTCCTCCCGAGTACTGGGGCGAGCAGATCCTGGGACGCGCGCTCCTCGCCCGCGCCCAGACTGTCGCTACACGGATCACCGCCTACACCGACGACCTCGCCAACACACCCCACCAGCTCATCACCGGCAGCCGCCGCGCCCTGGCCGACCTCAACACCCTGCGCACCCGCTACCGACGCGCCACCACACCCGCCGCCGTTCCGCCCGCACGCGCCGCGCCACTGCCCCGGGCAGCCGGACCTCCGCCGCGGACCACCCCGACCGCCCTACGAGCCCACCGATGACCTCACCCGCCGGGCCCCGCCCCGTCGCCGGGCCCGGACCGAATCGAGCCCACCCTTCATGACCGGCACCACCGCCGACGTCCACGTCCGCTTCGACACCCATCCCGCCCACACCAGTGCCGTCACCGCTCACCTCACCGGCGGCACGCTGGGTACCACGCACGCTCTCCTGACCGGCCGGGGCTTCGAGCCCCTCGATGAACACACCATGGTCCTGGCCCGGATCGACCACGAAGAGCCATACTGGGCCAATGAGGCCGCCCAGGAACTAGCCGCCCAAGGCATCGCCAGCGACATCACTCCCCCGCTGCGGGAAGCCATCCACGAGGAGTGGACCTGGGCCAGCCACCCCATGTCCTGGCTCACCCGCAGTGAGATCCGCAACGTCTCCGACGAGGCCCAGCAGATCCACGACGACATCCGCCACGGCCGCCTGCTCATCCACGCCCACGCCGACGACGACGGGGCCACCGTAGCCGTCGGCACCTACCGCGACACCGGCCAAAGCGTTTACCTCCACGGCGAGAACCACCTGCGGTGCGTCGCCGGCACCTTCGACTCCATCGCCGATGCGCTCACCGCTTTCGAACGCACCCACCGTGACACCTTGCGCCCCGGCCCCGCCCCCATGACCGACACCGAACGCCAGACCGCCCAGGCCCGCACCAGCCTCCGGTCACCCGACACCCCGTCGGCCGCGCTTACGCCGGTCGCCGAAGAGGTATCCGCGTACGCCGCCGACCCCGCAGACCACGACGCCCTCCTCGACACGTTCCTCTCCGAACACGCCGACTGGGAGAAATGGCGCACCTGGTCGGACGGGACGACCCACGCCATCCACGAGTCCCAGACCCTGCGCATCGAGCGCATCCACGAAAGCCCGGCCCACGAGACCGCATGGACCGTGGCCGCCTACGAGACGCCCGTCTCCGACCGCATGTGGGTCCTCACCGCGACCGGCGCCACCCCCGCCCCGGTGATAGAGGAGCTTCTCCATCGCCTTGCCGACGGCGACGGCTGGGACACGGCTACCGGCGCACCGGTGGACGAGAAGATGGTCACCGCAGCCACCCAGCCCCTGACCGACGCCGGATGGAAGCACACCGTGGACGGGCGATGGATCCGCTGGACATCCCCCGCCGGGGACGCGGGCGTCCGGTTCGACGCCTTCTCTGCCCAGCACCCGAGCCAGAACCTGACCACCTGGACCGTCTGGACCGGTCCTGATCCTGACAGGCCCACCTGGGCCGTCAACGCGTCCCCGCACACCCCGAGCTCGCTGCTTGCCGATCTCTCCGAAACCCTCGCGCACGGAATCGGAACACGCCAAAATATCACCGGTCAAGTAGCCCAGCCCGCCCACCGCATCGTTACCGCGCGGAGCCCCGATGCCCAACCGATCACTACCCCAAGGGGCAAACGCCGCTGAGCTCGCCGACCACCCTGACAGTCCATGGCCTCGCCTCTGCGGCGCCCGAACCCATCGGCCGCAAGCTGGTATTGCAGTTCGTTGTTGGGGGAACTCCGACGCCCAACGGGCCCGTGGAGCTACGCCGTTCCAACTGCCCCTCCGGCATCCTCACTCTCGTCGAGCTCGTCGTTCTCCATCTCCGCATCCTCGACCTTGACCACCGGATCACCACTGGCCTCAGACAACTCCAGGCCGAGCCAGCCTTTGAGTCGCGTGTAGGCCAGACGCAGGAGGACGTCAGCACGCTGATCCATGAAAGTCGGATCCCACTTGTCCTCACGCTGCCCAAGTGCCCGCAGGTGCGGGAGGTAGCGCGACATGGCCGCTAGATCTTCAGTCGCCTGCGCGAAATTCAAGCCGGAACTGTCGAGGATCGACTTCCCGTCGTCGGCCGTCGGGGCACCGAGTGCCGCATACAAGACCTTCTTCTCGTTCCAAGGCCGCGAGCTGAGGGACGCGTTGGCGGCGCCTGGCGCCAGGACCAGATTGCCCAGCTTGTGGACGGTCTCCTTCTCGCTGTAGAACTCCTCATCCCAGCCACTCGTGGCCTGCTGTGGTGCGATGTGTTCGATCGTGAAGTGCGGCTCGTCCGCCCAACCGTCTGCGGTGAAGCACGAGGCGACCCCCGCCTTGCCTTGGATAATCAGTCCCGGATTCTCCAGATCTTCAGTTGTGTCGTGATATGCAGCCAGAAGCAGGAAACGCGTCAGGGGGCGGCTAATTTTGTAGAGTGGCAGCGCGGAAGCAGATGCCAGGAACGACGCCAAGTTTTGGACACCGCCGAGCTTAGGGTGCAACAAACGCGCCGCGAGTTCCTTCTTCAGAGCCTCAGCGTCGACGATCGGATCAGGCTTCGTTGCATCGGGCTCTGCCCACTGCCGGGCTAGAGGTCCAATGCCCGTGAGCGAGTCCCCGGCCATGACCGCCCGGTACTGGCTGTCGATGTTGCCCGTGCCGCGGCGGGTTGCTCGCCAGAAGACCGTGAAGGCAGTGATTGCCTTGATTGCCTTCTCGAACTCGGCGATGCGCTCGGTCCTTGCCTCCCCTTCGTCCGCGTGGACAGCCTCGGAGTAGAAGCGCACGAGCGGCGCGATGGCAATGGTGTGATTGAGCGAGTTGAGGAAGGCCAGACACAACTTCACGGTGTCCGTCATGGCAGTCGCCTCTAGCCCGGCTAGCGTGCGAGGAGCGTTGGCCGCGGGCCCCCAGGCATTCCCGACAAAGGCCGCCGTGTCGCTTAGGTGGCGCAAGTACGCGCTTCGATCATCGGCCGAGTCCTTGTGGCGCTCAAAGGTATCGCGCATGTAGACCCGCTGATCCGGGAGGCGCTTGGAGAGCTTCTCCCCAGTCTCTGTCAACGCGAAAGTGACCAGCAGGTCTCGCGTTGCGTTCTGAAGCTTGTCTCCGACGTCGAAACGGTCCAGGTATCCCTGAACTGCCTTCATGTACGCGTGCGCGTCCGAGTCCTGGTAGTCCTGAATCTTCTCTGCCATCACCACCCGAGGGAGGAAGGTCTCGAAGGCGGTCAGAGGCTCACCCGTGGTATTCAACGACTCGAAGATCGTGAAGGCATAGTCCTCGTCCTTGCCTTGCACGACCGTCAGAGCGATGCGGTTCAAGCCATAGGCAGCAAACATGACGAGGCGCATCAGCTCAGCCTCGGGCTCGCCATCCAACTCCCCCAGCCAAGCGCAGAGCTCGGGGTCGAGTTCGTGATTAAAGAGCGCACGCTGGAACTCGATGTTGGTGGCAAGGGTGACTAGCGGCGGCAGATCCTCCAGCTCCTCGATGGACTTTCGCTGCGACAGCTTGGTCAACCCCGTACGGATCTCGTTGAACCTCTTGATGAGGTCGCCTTCGCCTTCACCCGCATTCTGTCGCGCCATCGGCTTAAAGTCCGTCGGCTTAGAAGCCGCCGGCTCGCTATCGACTAGCAATGAGTACCTGTAGATAAGGTTGGCGATCGGCGACTCATACTGCTTGAGCTTCTCATCCCTGGCCCACTGATCCACGAAGGCTCGAATAAGGCGCGGATAGATCGGCGTAGTTCCGAAGTTCTTTCGCTCGTAGAACGCCGCCGCAAGCATCTGCAGGATGTCGCTCGTTTCCGAGTAGAGGTGAGTCCGAGCACTGTCGGTTGGATCCGGCGTCTTACCCTTGAAGACCTTCCATGCTCGCTGACGAATAAGGTTGTGCAGGCCGACCAGCAGGATAAGAAGGCTCGACAAACGCTGCTGCCCGTCAATCACGGTGAGGACCTTGGACGGGACCTCGGACTTGACGATTGGCTTCACCGTGACGTGATTGACGTCATGGATGGTGATGACGGTCCCCAAGAAGGTGAAACTGTCCGGCGCCTTGCCGAGATTCTTAAGACCATGCAGTGTGTCGTCGAGCAATTTCTCGACCTTGTCTTTGCCCCAGCCGTACGGACGCTGGTAGGGCGGCAGGTAGAGGCCCAGACCATTGTCAGACAGCAGCTCGCGGACACTCTTACTCTGCGCCTCGAATATTTCCTTGGCCTGCGTAGGCATGCGTAGTCCCTTTTTCGTCCAGCAGGTTCGGTCAGATCAGATGCGGAATCATCTCAGACGGGATCTGCGACCTGCATTTCAGCTCAACGGTCGTGTAGTTGATGTCGCGAAGCGCGATGACAGCACCGAGCAGACAGATCGAGTCCTTGAACTCGCCAAGCCGTTCAAGGCCGTGCGCGACGCCGCCGAGAAGGCGCCTGATCTCGGGCATCTCCCAGGTGCATGCGCACCATCACGGAGGAATGGAGAGCCCTGACTGGGCTCACCGAGGAACTGAAAAACTCACACGGTGCCGCGTCAAAAATCCGGCGAGTTTCCATATCCCCGATCTCTCTCCGTTACCGTTCGTCGCCTGTGGGCGAGTTGTCCCTCATGGTGGCATATGAGTAGTCGTCAGAGGTAGCAGGAGCGACATGCGCCCATCATGCCCCACATGTGACGTTGCGTCACTCCAACACGGAGAAAGTCGACTTGCCGTGCGCGAGTGCGCTGCGTTCCTTCACGAGGTCGATGCTGTTGGCGATCTTCATTCGTCCTGGTGAAGTCCCTTTGAGATTCGCCCTGTTGATCAAACCGTCGTGGTCCGCTGGTCGGGTGCGGGGCGGAGCGAGCGGTCGGGGGTGGCCGCGGTGGCGATGGGTTCGGCTTCGGGGCGGATGGTCCCGCCGTTGACGGTGCGGATGGCGCGGGCGAGCAACCCGCGAGGCACGGTGGCGATGTGGGTGCGGGACCGGCTGGATGAGCTGTTCACGGACGAGGACTTCACCGACTGGTACCCGTCCGACGGACGCCGGGGTCTGTCTCCGGCCCGGCTGGCGATGGTGTCGGTGTTGCAATACGCGGAGAACCTGACCGATCGGCAGGCGGCCGAGGCGGTCCGCTGCCGCCTGGACTGGAAATACTGTCTCGGGCTCGAACTGGACGACTCGGGATTCGACTTCTCGGTGCTCAGCGAGTTTCGGGACCGGATGGCCCAGGACGGCCGGGCGGACCGACTGCTGGCCGTGATGGTCGACCGCCTCGCTTCCGCAGGTCTGGTCAAGCGGCGTGGTGCTGTGCGGACGGACTCCACCCACGTGCTGGCTGCGGTCCGGACGCTGAGCCGGACGGAGCTGGTCACTGAGACCCTGCGGGCTGCCCTGGAGCAACTCGTCCTGGCGGACGAGCAGTGGCTGGCACCTCTGATCACTGCGGACTGGGCAGACCGGTACGGGCGCCCGGCCTTCTACCACCGGCTCCCCAAGGGCAAAGCGGCCCTGGAGGAGTACGTGTTGCAGGTCGGCGCGGACGGGGTGGGACTGCTGACGGCCGTCTTCGCTGACGATGCCCCGCCGAGGCTGCGTGCGCTGCCGCAGGTGGAGCTGTTGCGGCAGGTGTGGGTCCAGCAGTACTGGCACGACGGCTCGGGTCGGCTGCGCTGGAGGGACCCGAAGTCCCACAGGGACCGCCTGAGCCGACGTGACATGGCCCGCAGGGCCGCACTGCCGCCGGGTACGGAAGGACGGCCGGACCCAGACAAGGCCAGTGTTCCGTGGGCCAGCATAGAGATCGTCTCGCCCTACGATCCCGAGGCCCGTTACTGCCAGAAGCTCACCGCGGCCGGGAAGAAGGACTGGATCGGCTATCGCGATCACCAGACCGAGACCTGTGACGACGGCCCGCACGTGATCGTGCAGGTCATGACCCACCCGGCGCCCGAGCAGGACATCGACGCGCTAGACGCGATCCACCAGGCACTGGTCCGGCAGGGCTTCACCGGTCTGGAGCACTTCGTCGACGCCGGCTACGTCACCCCCGAGTCGATCCATCAGGCGGCCAACGCACATGGCTTCGTGCTGACCGGTCCGGTCCGCCCCGACCCCCGGGCCCGTGAACATCCCGGCTTCACCAAGGCCGACTTCGTTCCCGACTGGGAGGCGCGAACTCTCACTTGCCCCCGGGGAGTCACCAGCCCTCCGTGGAAACCGACCCTTGGCGACGGGCACGAGCGGCTGTCCGTCCTGTTTCCCAAGCCAGCCTGCCGGGCCTGCCCCGACCGGCTGGAGTGCACCGGCAACGCCGACGGACGGGGCCGTCACATCATCCTGCTGCCCCAGCACCTGCAAGAGATCCAGACTCGAGTCCGGCGCGAGCAGGACACTCCTCGGTGGCAGCAGCACTACGCGGTCCGCGCCGGCTGCGAGGCCACCGTCTCCGAGACGGTCCACGCTCACGGCTTACGCCATTGCCGTTACCACGGAATCGCCAAGACCCACGTCCAGCACGTCCTCATCGCCGCCGGAACCAACATCGTCCGACTCAGCGGGCACTTCCCACCAGGCGCCATCCCGCCCCGGCCACCCCGTCGCACCAGCCAATTCCAGCGCCTCTGCCGGAACTTGGCCCAATGAAGATCGCCAACAGCATCCGAGGTCTGGGACAGAGCCTGGGCAAGGTCTCAACCGTAAGCGAGACGAGCTTGATTGGAAGTCGGGAAACAACAGCGGCCCCAGCTCGGGATGCTGGGGCCGCTGCGTGTGGGTGTGTGTCAGAGGTGGCAGACGGAGCAGCCGGCCTCGTCGTCGTCTGAGTCGAGTGCGTCGGAAAGAACCTCTAGCAAGGGGCGGTTGGGCTTGATGCGCTTGGCTGCTCGCTCAAGGGCCGCCTCGTGCTTGGCCTCGATCTCGTCCTTGCGCTCTATCAGCTCCGGCAACGACTCGCCCTGAGACCACGTGTAGTTGCGGCCCTTCATGGCGGTGTGCCGGAAGCGGACCTTGTCCTCGTACTCCACGGCCTTGTCGTACAGGTCGGGGTGGCGTTCCTTGAGGCCGACCCATTCGTGCTTGCGCTGGAAGAAGCAGAAGTAGCAGCCGGAGCGTGTGCGCCACTCGTAGTAGCCGGGCAGACCGATGCCTGCCTCGTCAAGGATGCGCATGACGCCTTCCTTGTCGATGCCTTCCTCGCGGAAGGGGAAGACGGCATCGATGTTCGGCTTGGTGCTGACGTATCCGATGCGGTTCTCGTCGGCGCGGATGGCGACGTATGAGATGACCTTGTCGTCGCCGACCCAGTCTTCCAGGGGCTTGATCTTGAGGTTCTTGGTGCACCAGCGCATCTGGGGGCTGGGCAGGGTGCCCTGGTAGACCTCCATCCAGTGGTCGAAGTCGCGGTCGGCGTTCAGCCGGACGATGGACTTGCCGAGGGCGGCCTCAAGCCGGTTCAAGTACTCGTAGGTTTCGGGCAGTTCGGCGCCCGTGTCGCAGAAGAAGTACTCCATCTCGGGGACCCGGTTGCGCATATGGACGGCGAGCGCTGAGGAGTCTTTGCCGCCGGAGATACCGAGAACGTGCCGGACCTTCTGGGTGTCGGCTTCGTCGGTCATCCCTGTGCCTTCCTTTCACTCGCCGCTGTCGCGGCATCGGTTACGCGCTGGGCGAGGGCGGCAAGCAGGATCCGCGCTCCGTCCGGTCCAAGAGCCTTCTCGGCCTGCTTCAGGACGTCGGCCGCGAGGCTGTTGGCCTCGGTGCGGGCCTGCTCCGGGACGTAGATCAGGGTGCGTTGCTCCACGCCGGCGCTGTCGGTCAAGGTCAACAACTGCGCGTCGAGTTTCTCTTCCCGGCCACGGGCCTCGTTCCCGGCGTGGTGCAGGTGCCCGACTCGGTCGAGGGCCGCAGCCATCGACCGGGCCTTCTGCGGGAAGACCTTGGCTTCCTGGTCGTCCCAGTCGCCGAGGGCGGAGTTGGTCAGGCGTACGACGATGGGCTCAAGCCAGTCTTCGTCCTCAAGGCTGTCGCTGAGGACGAAGTCCACGAAGCCCCGCAGTTCCGGGGTGAGTACCGCGCCGGCGAAGCCTCGCAGACGGGAAGCGAGTTGTGCGCGCAGCTGCGGCAGTTCGGCCGGCAGACGGAATTCCTGTGCGAGGACGTGCACAACCTGCGTGCGCAGTCGGCCATCGATGGCGACGAGTTCGTCGGCTGCCGCGGTGAGGCGTTCGACGTAGGTGTTCGCCGCTTCTGCGTTGGCGCGGGCGTGGGCGAGGATCTCGGGCAGGCCGAGGGCCTTGGGCAGCGCGTGGAAGATCAGGTCGTCGGGGTCCGATGCCCGGATGATCGTCGTGCGCACGGTGCTCGCGTCGGCGGAGATGTTCCTGGTGGCGCGGGCGTATTTGTGCAGGTCGGCCACGCGTGTGATGAGGGCACTGGCCACGGCGAGGAGGTCGGGGTTGCGCAGGGCCTTGGACCGTGGTGCCTCCACGCCGAGCGAGACCATCAGCTTCTTGATGACGTTGCCGCGCTGGCCGTCTCCGGCTGGCGTGTACTTCACCATGAAACGCGCGGGGCCCTTGACGAGGCGCTCGACCGCGTCGATCGTCAGCCGGGGAAGGTAAGTGCCTTCCTCGAACAGGGCGATGTCGTGGCGGCGGATGACCAGGGCCGGCAGCAGGAAGACCGGGACCACGCCGGCCTTGAGCCCGTACGGCGGGCTCATCAGGACACGGATGACGTCTTCCATGCTGACCCGGTCGGTGGCGCCGGTCAGGACCTCGTTGAGGGCGTTCCAGGCGGGCTGGGACTTCTCGTGGCCCTCGCCGGGCGGGGAGAAGCCGTACGGGAGCAGGCTTTCTTGCTGGCTCTCGGCCTGAGCCACCCCGTTCTGACGGTGCAGGCCGAGGTAGGCCAGGACACCGCTGTAGATGGCCCGTTCGGCCCTGTACCCGGTCAGGCCGAGGTTCTCCTCGCCCGAGGCGGCGAGCATGGCCGTCAGCAGGACGCCTCGGGCCTGGGCGGCCTGGCTGGTCAGGACGTGACGGCCGAGCATCTCGTTGCGGATGTGCGGGGTGCCTGGGTACACCGACTCGCAGGCGAGGGAGACCAGGCCGCTCAGGCTGCGGGCCGTCAGGCCGGAGGCCGCGGGTTCTTCGCCGGGGGCGATTCCGGTGTGCCACAGGCTCCAGGACGCTTCGGAGGACGGTGGGTAGAAGGCGTCCTGCAGGAGCTCCAGCAACTCGGCCTCGGCCTGCACGAGCCGCTCGATGACTTCCCGCCGGGCGACGTGGTCGATGTCCTGCTCGGTGCTGAGTTCCTTCAGCGCGACGAGGTAGGTGGCCGTGCTGAGTACCACGTCGGGTTTGGGGGTGGTGCCGACGAGTACTGGCAGCGGCGAGTGGACATTGGGCCGGTCGGCGTCGGTGCCGAGGTGGAAGACGACGAGGCCGTCGGCAGGCTCCTTCAGCTCGTCCGGGGCGGCGACGGACTTGGTCTCCGGGCCGCTGACCGCGGTGTAGAACACGCGCATCATGCCGGTGACCTGGCTGTGGCGGCCGGCCACGAATGCCTGCGGGACGAGGCTGCCGAGCCGGTTGATGACCGAGGCGTCATCGAAGCGGCTGATGATTTCCTTGAGCCGGCCGTCGATGTCGACGTCCGTGCCCTGCCAGACCCGGTATTCACCGCTGAACTCGCGGTGGACCACAAAGCCCCGGTTGACGAGGTCGGCGAGCCGCTCTTCGAGCGCCGTGAAGGCGTCGGGGTCGGCGACGTCGGTGGGGTCGTGAAGCGCGAAGTGAATCATCGGCGCGGTGGCGCTGAGCGCCCCGTCGGAGTCGATCAGGTTGAGGACGCCGATGGTCTTCAGCACGTCCTGGTCGGCCTCCGCGAGGCCGTTGGCGTCCCGGATGCGCGAGTCGACCTCGATCCACTTGCTCGCGTTGGAGGAGGCGAGCAGGGTGGTGCGCCCGGAGTTGAGGAAGTAGTCCCACAGCTGCGGCAGTCGCACCGTGCTGGCGTGCTCCGCCTTCCGGTCGCTGTGCCGTGCCAGCGAGTGGTGGACGGTGTTGGGCTCGCCGCTGTTGAGGAAGCCCGACAGGCTGCGGTCGTGCTGGCCGATCTGAGCGGCAAGGGTCGGCGCGGCCAGGGCCGTGATCGGGTGCAGCGGGTAGAGGTCCGCGAAGTGGGCGGGGCCGAGTTCGGCCAGAACGCCGAGACCGTGCTGTGTCCAGATGTCCGCGGATGCCTCGGCCGACGCGGTGATCAGGGCCTGCCCCGCCGAGTTGACGGCCGAGCGGTCGAGGCGGCGGCGCAGCAGGTGCAGGGAATCGCCGTGGTGGGGGACGAAGGTGATGTCTTCGAAGCGCCCCTGGATCTTGGCCCATTCGCGGGTTTTGAGTTCGCTGGACCGTGAGGCGTAGTCCATGAACGACAGGTGCTGAAGAGTCATCAGGTAGACGGGCAGCCCGCTGGGGCCGGCCGCCTTCTCGGCGAGTTCCTGCAGCAGGAACAGGTCGTGCTGGGCGTCGGTGAACTCGTTGTGGCCGGCGAGGTGTTCCAGCGTCTTGCCGAACTCGTCGATCACGAGGAGCAGAGGCTGACCGCCTGCCGTCAGAGCCGTGACGGCGCCGAGAATCTCCTTGGCCCCGGCGCGCTCCGCATCGGCGCACGCCTCCAGGGCGGAGGCGATGGCCTTCGGGACGCGCTTGCCCCAGCGGCGCGCGGCTGCGGTGTGCAAGGCTCGGGAGAGCGTGGCGACGACAGATTCCCGGCGCGCGGTGGCCACGCCGCCAAGGAATCCCTCGGAGGCGATGGCGTCGCGTGCTGCGGCAAGACGGTGAGCGAGGGCGGGACTGGCCTCTTCGAGGATCCGCTCGGCCTCGCTGCGCCGCTCGGTGTCTCGTCCCAGCAGAGCGTCGATGATGTTGGACAGGGTGGACTTGCCGGAGCCGTAGGGGCCGGTGAACGACCAGGCCCGGGTGCGGCGCTGGTCGGCCAGGGCGCTCGCGATGCGCTCTAGAACGTCGACGGCCCGGGCGCCGACGTAGGGGTCGTGCAGGGCGTCCTCGACATCGCGCTCAAGGTTGGTCGAGCGCATCTGGGAGCCGACAAGTTCGATGCCGGCGGGGAACTGCGGGGCGGAGCTCGCCGAGCTGCTCGGGGTCCGCGTGGGGGTTGCGGTGGTCACGCGGTCTCCTCAGCAAAGAGCATCTCGGTGGTGTCGGCCGCCTCGGGGGCGTCCGTGGCCTTCGCGGCGAGTTCCTTCTGCTCGGCCATGGCGAGCTCGGGAAACTTGGCAGCCCACTCCTCACGGGTGGGGAAACCTGGACGGCGGGTGACGAAGTCGTACTGCTCGTCCAGCACTTCCCAGGCCAGCTCGAAGGGGTCGGCCGCGAAGGCGAGGCTGCGCTGTCCCACGGCCTCAGTCAGGTTGAGCTGCGGGTGGCCCGCGGCGACCTTCTGCAGCGCCATGACGATCTCGTTCTCCCGGACACGGAAAGCGCGCCCCGGGGAGCCCGGCTCGTTGGCGAGGCGGGCCACGGAGATCGAGTTGGCCTGGCGGGAGAACTTGGCAGCGTAGTCCAGACAGGCGTAGGCCAGGACCCGGGCAGGCAGCGAGGTGCGGTGCCCGCTGGTGAACTGCCACTCGGGCTTGCCACGCGTCCCCACGAAGGTGAGCAGGTCAAGGTCACGGAAGGGGCAGGCGAGCAGGTCCTCGTAGCTGCCCGGCGAGCCGGCCTTCTCCGGGGCGCTGCGCGCATACATCTTGGTGATGCAGTCGATGTCCCGGACGATCGACGCCTCTTCCAGGCTCTTGTCGTAGGAGAAGTTCACATGCCGGGTGACCACCTGCGTCATGTCCGCGGTCGAAAACCGGGAGAACGGCGCCAGGTGGAAGGCCGTGTACCAGGCCGGCGCGTGGCTCTTGGCCCCGGGGCGGGAAGAAACCAGCCACCAGTGCAGCAGCCACAGGCTGCCGTTCTCCTCCAGATACGGGTCCGCTCCTCCGTCCTCGTCGAGGAGCCAGCGGGCCTCCCAGGTGGGATAGGAGAACTTGGCCTGTGTGCGCTGCCCGGGCGAGTGCTCGCGGGTCAGCTTGAACGCACGCGACCAGTAGCGCATGGCGTTGACCATGTTCTTGCCCACGCCGAACAACACCGGCGCGTCGTCCGCGAGAAACGCACCCTGGTCGCGTTTGACCTGCATGTACGCCTTGTGCAGCCAGCCGAAGCGGGGCGCGAACGTTTCGTGTCGCGCGAAGGCAAAATGGGCGGCTTCCCCAAGCCGGCTGTCTGACATTCGGGACCTCTCTGTGTCCAATGCGATTGCTCTAACGAGGTGGTAAACGGGATAACGGTCAGCTAGGACCATCGGCTTCGGCCAGCGCGCCACGAACCTGCGTCACGGCGCGCTTGACGGCGTGGGCGGCGTGCTCGATCTCGGCATTCGTGGTGGCGTAGCCCAGCGAGAAGCGGATCGTACTGTCGGCGTCCTTCCGGGACAGTCCCATCGCCAGGAGCACATGGCTCGGCGTGGGAGCGCTGGATGCGCACGCGCTGCCCTCCGAGGCAGCGACGTCGGGCATGGCCGCCAGGACCGCATCCGCCGGCAGGCCCGGGAAGGTGATGCTCGTCACGCCCGGCAGGCGTTGATCACGCTGGCCGTTGATACGGCAGCCGGGCAGGGTGGCGATCACGAGGTTTTCAAGGCGGTCGCGCAGGGCCGCAATCCGTTCGGCCTCCTCGCCGAGAGTGCGGCGCACGGCGTCGGCCGCTGCCCCCATGCCGATGATCCCCGCTACGTTCAGCGTGCCCGCGCGCCAGCCCCGCTCCTGTCCGCCACCCACAAGGAGCGGCCGGTGCGGGAGCGGAGACCCACGCCGCACATACAGGGCGCCGACTCCCTGCGGGCCGCCGAACTTGTGGGCCGACAACGACAGGAGATCGACGTCGAGTTCAGCAACGTCTACCGGGAGGCGGCCGATGATCTGCGTGGCGTCCGTGTGGACGAGGGCGCCGGCCTCCCGGGCGGTCTTGGCCGCGACGTGGAGATCGGTGAGAACCCCGGTCTCGTTGTTCGCCACCATCAGGGAGACCACACCCCCGCGGCGTGCCGCAAAGACCTGATCCAGCGCGCCGAGATCCACCAGGCCGCCGGTGCCGACCGGCAGCAGCACAAGATCCTCGGGGCTCTCGGCGGTGACCGCGCGGGCCGTCTCCAGGACAGCCGGATGCTCAACAGGACTGGTAACCAAGGGATTTCCGGCGGCGAACGCGGCACGGAGGGCCAGATTGTTCGCCTCGGTCGCCCCTGATGTGAAGATGATCTCGCCGGGCGAGCAGCCAAGGAGGTCGGCTAGCTGCCGACGGGCGGCA
This sequence comes from Streptomyces sp. NPDC047042, assembly GCF_040644035.1. Classification (NCBI taxonomy): domain Bacteria; kingdom Bacillati; phylum Actinomycetota; class Actinomycetes; order Kitasatosporales; family Streptomycetaceae; genus Streptomyces; species Streptomyces sp. NPDC047042. The sequence goes on from NZ_JBEYVP010000025.1 coordinate 43,259, forward strand.
TCGACCCGGTGGGCCGCCTCCCGACCCGGTTGGTGCAGGCTCGATGCGTTGCCAACCGACTGCATGGCCTCAAGGACGGCCGCGAGAGCCTCAGGCCGGATCGGGGCAGTGGCATTGTAGTCAAGGTAGGCCATATCCGGCCCATTTGACCCGTTCATCATCTGCCACCCCGCCTCGCTCGTGTCACACACCAATGTACTGCTGGTGGAAACCTTCTCTCGCATCCGGGGTTCCACCAGGAGCACTCAGTGATCCTAGCCGCGAGCCGTGATCCACTCTTTGAATCACCTGAACGCGTGGTGTCACACACCGCCTACCGAACGAATGTTCTATACGGAGTGCTGTGCGCGCAAGTCGCACGCACCAAGATCCTCACCTTGACCCGACAAGTCGACTAGCAGGGTCAAATGCCCTCCCTGGCTGGGCTTTTCGTCTGATGGCGCCCCTGTTGTCAGTGGCCCCGTCTAGGGTGGTCGGCACGCTGCAGGGTGGCAGTAACTACGCACGCTTGGGCGGCGTTTGGCGTACTCGAACTGGGGGTGCAGGTTGACGACGACAGCTGTTCCAGCCGCGAACGCGCGCGGACTGGAGCCCGCCGGGCAGGTGAGTCAGTGACGACGTGGTCACCGGGGATGTCCTTCAAGGCTCTCCTGACGGCTGCACCGATGACGTACATCCGGCAACATGTCGGCGAGCGGCTCTGCGCCCTGCTTGATCTCGTCGAGGGAGGTGCGGCGGGAGACGACCGCCTTCGGGCCGTTGCCCCGATCGCCATCGACGCGGAGCGCCTGGTCGCCGATGAGGGCGAGCGCTCTGCCTTGATCGCCCTGGTGCCGGGTCCCAAGCAGGCGGAGCTGGCGCAGCGCCTGGGCGCCGTGGGCGACGAACAGCAGCCGCTGGACTACTTGAAGAACCTGAAGTGGACGGCGGACGAGCGGCGCGAACTGCTGGAGTTCTTCGGCTTCACGATCGACCGGGTGCCGTCCCTTCCTCCGGCGTTTAAGCAGGAGTCGGCTCCCGAGTACGGCTTGTTCCCGCATCAGCGTCATGCCGCGGCCCGGGTCAAGGAACTGCTGTACGACGGGTCACGGCGGACGGTGCTGCATCTTCCGACAGGCGTGGGCAAGACCCGAACCGGCATGAGCCTGATCTGCGATCACCTGCGGCAGCACGAACCCACCGTGGTGGTGTGGCTTGCCCACGGACAGGAGCTGCTGGAGCAGGCCGCCGCCGAGTTCGAGCGCGCCTGGACAAAGGTCGGCGACCGCCCGCTCTACGTCCTGCGGGTATGGGGCAACACCCCCGCAAACCTTGCGGAGATGACCGACGGGCTGGTCGTTCTCGGCCTGGAGAAGGCCGTCTCGGCAGCCAAGTCGGACCCGCAGTTCCTGGCCACTCTCGCGGCACGCAGCACGCTGACCGTCTTCGACGAGGCCCATCAGATCATCGCCCCCACCTTCCAGAGAGTTGTCGACGAACTGACGATCCGTCACGATGCGAGCCTGCTCGGACTGACCGCCACCCCGGGACGCACGTGGGCCGAGATCTCCAAGGACGAGGAACTCTCCGACTACTTCTCCCGGCAGAAGGTCATGCTGGAAATCGAGGGCTACACCAACCCCGTGACGGCCCTGATCGAGCAGGGGTATCTGGCCAAGCCGTTTATGCGGACGGTGGCCTCCGAGGCGGGCATGCATCTGTCCGCCCGGGACCAGCAGCTCCTTGCACGGTCGTTCGACATCCCGACCAGCGTGCTGGCCGAGGTCGCGGGCGATGAGCAGTGGAACCTCAAGATCGTCCAGACGATCACGGAGCTGCTCCAGCAGCAGCACCGGCGCATCCTGGTGTTCGCCGCTTCCGTGGACCACTGCCGGCTCATCGCGGCCGTGCTGTCCGCAGCCGGCTTCGATGCCGAGTTCGTGACGGGCGAGTCCTCCCCTCGGCACCGCAGCCAGGTCATCTCCCGGTTCAAGGGGTCCGGCCGGCGTCCCATGGTGCTGTGCAACTTCGGCGTCCTGACGACCGGCTTCGACGCACCGGCGGCCAGCGCGGCAGTGATCGCCCGTCCGACCAAGTCCCTTGTGTTGTACAGCCAGATGGTGGGCCGCGTCATCCGCGGCCCGAAGGCCGGCGGCACTGATACCTGCGAAATCGTCACCGTCGTGAACCCGGAACTCCCCGGGTTCGGCGACGTGGCAGAAGCATTCACCAACTGGGAAGACGTATGGGAGACAGCGTGACCAACGACGGCAGCAACTACCGGATTGTCAGTCCCAAGCTGACCGTCAAGGCCATGCGGGACAGCGGCTACAAGAACACTGCCTACGCCCTCGCCGAACTGATCGACAACAGCATCGATGCCAAGGCCACCCTTGTGGAGGTCTTCGCCTGCGAGAACCCCGTGCAGGTCGGCTCCCGGACCAGCCACCGCGTGGAGACCATCGCGGTCCTCGATAACGGCCACGGCATGGAAGTACCGCAGCTGCGGCGCGCTCTGAAGTACGGCGACGGGGACGGGGCGGATCCGGGCCGCATCGGCCGTTTCGGCATGGGCCTGCCCAACTCGAGCATGTCCCAGTGCACCCGGCTCGACGTCTGGTCCTGGACCAACGGCGCGGGCAACGCCATGCACACCTACCTCAGCCTCGAAGAGATCGAGAAGGGAGAGATCGACGACGTCCCCGAGCCTGAACACTCCCCGCTGCCGGACTACTGGCGAGACCTGAGCGAGGGCCTCGGGGACACCGGCACGCTCGTCGTCTGGACCAACTTGGACAAGGTCAACTGGTACGGAGCCGCAGCCACGCTGAAGAACACCGCCGGCCTGATCGGCCGGGTCTACCGGCACTACCTCCAGGACGCACGCGTCGACATCCGGATGGCCCCCGTCCGGGAGGGCAAGGTCGTTGACGGCGAGTACCACGCCGTGCCCAACGACCCTCTTTACCTGATGGCGCCGACTTCCACCGACAAGCCGTTCTCGGACAAGCCGATGTTCATGCCCTTCTCCATGGGCAGTGAGTCAGAGCCCGGCGTGACGCAGTTCCCCGTGGTCCATGAAGGCAAAAGGCACTACATCACCGTCCGGGCCTCTATCGCCCGTCCGGAGGCCCGGCGTGCCGACGTCGAAGGCCATCCGTGGCCGGATGGAATCAGCCGTACGACGGACTCCGGCATCCTGCCGTGGGGCAAGCATGCCCGGCGCAACGTCGGCATCTCGCTGGTGCGCCAGGGCAGGGAGCTGGACCTCGACGCATCATGGGCCAATCAAGAGACGGCCGAACGGTGGTGGGGCATCGAGGTCGAGTTCCCGCCGGACCTCGATGCCATCTTCGGCGTGACGAACAACAAGCAGAGCGCCACGGTCTTCTCGTCTCTGTCCCACTTCGACTGGAAGGCCCACGCGGAGGCCGGCGAATCCTTCAAGGGGTTCAAGGAGCGCCTTGCCGAACTCGGCGATCCGCGCCTTCCCCTCATCGACCTCGTGCTGTACCTGGAAGAAAAGCTCCTCCCAGCCATGCGGCGCCAGCTGAAGCAGCAGACGATCGGGACCCGCAAGAGCAAGAAGCGGCACGATGATGACGCTGCGTCCAAGGCCACGGACGCCGTCAAGCGACGCAGCGAGGAGGGCTACACCGGCAAGACCGACGAACTGGAAGAGGGCACAACCCCCGACGCCAAGCGGCAGGAACAAGTCGCCGCCCTCACGCAGCGGCATCACCTTGACGAGGACACCGCTCAATCCATGGTCGACGAGGCCCTGGAGAAGGATCTGCGCGCGCGGTGGATCTCCAGCTTCCAGGACACCTCCGCGTTCTTCAGCATCGACCTCATGGCCGGCATGCTGCAGGTGATCTTCAACGAGAAGCATCCGCTGCACGCCCAGCTCATGTCCGTCCTTGAAGACGTCCCTGAGGACGCCGACGTGAACGACCTTCGCGACCGGCTCAACCGTGCTGCGGAGACCTTCAAGCTGCTGCTCTTCTCCTGGGCCCGCATGGAAGACGAGACCCACCCCGACAATCTCCGTGAGCGGATCGCGGACGCGCGCCGCGAATGGGGCCGGTACGCCCGCCACTTCGTGGACGGAAAGGCCGGCGGCGCGTGACCGAGCCCGGCCACATCTGGCGGCAGATCGAAGAACTGATGGCGGGCGCCCACCGGCAGGTAACCCTCGTGGCGCCTTTCATCAAGCGAGAGGTTCTGGCGGCCACCTTGTCCGCCCTCCCCACCACCGTCGAGGACATCGAGTGCATCACGCGCTGGGTCCCTGAAGAGGTGGCGGCAGGGGTGTCCGACCCCGAGATCATCGAGCTCGCCGAGGAGGACAAGCGGCTGCGCATCGCGCTGTGCCCGAGCCTGCACGCCAAGCTCTACCTCACCGGCGAGCGCTGCCTGATCGGGTCCGCCAACCTGACGGGAAAGGCCACCGGGCGCGTCCCCAACGCCAACATCGAGATCCTGGTGGAGGCGCCCGCGACCCATCCGGAAGTCGTCCGGGTACTCACCGCGATCAAGGCCCGCGCGGTCGAAGCGACACCCCACATGGCCGACCTAGTGAGAAGGCAGGCCGACCTGCTCAAGGAACACCGTCCGACTGCCTCCGACCAGCCCAGAGAAGAAGCACAGCAGGGCTGGTACCCGGTGACACGGCGACCGGAGGCTATCTACCCGTACTACTGCGGGCGAGCGCAGTTCGGGCGGTCCGTCGAAGCGGCCATCCTCCAGGACCTCGCATTCCTGGGCATGCCCGCCGGCTTGTCCGAGACAGAGTTCTCGGACGTGATCGAAGGCCGCCTGCGGGAAATGCCCGCTCTTCAGGCGCTCGTGGCTGGAGACCGCCTGAGCAACATCGAGTTGCAGCACGCGTTGCAGGAGCAGACAGGCATGACGGACGAACAGGCCAGAAGGAGCACCGAGACCATCGCAGCGTGGCTTCGGTACTTCGGCCGCTTTTACACCGACGTCGGGACGTGGGAAATCCGGCACGGACAGGAACTGGCCTAACCCCTGCGGGCGATCGCGCCGGCCTTGAAACCGAGGCCGGCCTCCCGCCCGGACAACTTGCCTGCCCGGGCGACACTCTCCACAGCCTCTGTCCCGATGCGTTGGACCGACGGTCAGCACACCTAGGATCTCTGCGGACAGCCTGGTACGCCAGCAGCACCCACCTGGCGGTCGCTCGGCAGGAACATCGGCGTGGGGAGGGTACGCATGTCTCAAGCGCGGGTCCCGTATCTTCTCGGGCACACCGAGATCGCCTCCCTGTTCACCGTCGAGCGCCAGACATCGCAGAAATGGCGTACGGAAGGCACGCTCCCGGAGCCCGACCTGCTCGCATCCGGCAACCCCTACTGGCTACTGACGACGGTGCTTGGCATCAGCAGCGACGGCGACCGACAGGTCGATCAGCAGCGTCTGACGGACTACAGGGCCAGCATCCCCCACGGCTATGAGGTGCAGGCCAAGGAGCAACTGCCCGTCATCCTCGGCATCCAAGAAGCGGGCCGCGTCCTCGGCCAGGACGCACAGGCAGTCTCCCGTTGGCGTAACCGACGGAGAATCGCCGAGGCCGACCTGGTCCTCTCCGGTTCCCCCCTCTGGCTCCTGGAGACCATCCTGGCCGACGCACCACAACGGCAGCGGACCGTCGACCAGACAGAGGTCGCCAAACTCCGCGCAGGGCAGCGAAGCCCCCAGAAACCTCGCGGGCGCAGAACCAGCCCTCCTGCCGTATCTCCGCCGCTGAAGCCCCTGCCCGCCGCACGGACATTCACTGCCGCCGAGCAGGCCACCGCAGCCGAGTTCCTCACATCGGTCCTCGCCGACGGCAACTCCGTCACCATCACACCACAGCGCTAGTTTCGCCTCTCCGCGCACAACCTCCGGCGCGCATGCTCCCCGCTCCAGCACACGACTGTTGTCGCTGTTCGCCGACAGCAGTGAGAGAAACACTTGATTTACTGGCTGACCATCCATACTGTCTCTCATATGTCGATCTTGCAGCAGCCCCCGGGAGCCCACAACGCCAATCCAACCGACGCCGCTCCGCGAGCCGCTTCCAGCGAGCCCAACCGGCGCCCCATGAAGGTCATTTCCTACGGAGGCGGCGTACAGAGCACAGCCCTGCTCGTGCTCGCCGCGCGCCGAGAGATCGACTTCCGCACCTTCCTGTTCGCCAACGTCGGCGACGACAGCGAGCACCCCGCGACCCTCGCGTACGTGCGCGAGATCGCCATCCCGTACGCCGCACGTGCGGGACTGGATGTTCACGAGCTCAAGCGACGCCGCCGCGACGGGACCACGGAAACGCTCATGCAGCGGCTGGACCGGCCGGAAACCCGGTCGATCCCCATCCCGGTCCGCATGGCGAACGGCGCTCCGGGCCGCCGCAACTGCACCGCCGACTTCAAGATCAAGGTGGTTGGGCGGTGGCTTCGGGAGCATGGCGCCACTGCGCAGGCCCCGGCAGCGGTCGGCATCGGCATATCGCTCGACGAAATCCACCGGGCCAACCGCCGACGGAGGGAAGCCCACGAGGTCATCGAATACCCCCTCCTCGACCTCAAACTGCGCCGGGACGACTGCGAGCGCATCATCGCCGAGGCCGGTCTGCCGGTACCGCCCAAGAGCTCCTGCTTTTTCTGCCCCTTCCGCACCGTCGGCGCCTGGCGCCACCAGCGTCGCCACGAGCCCGAATTGTTCGCTCAGTCGGTCCAACTGGAGGAGACCATCAACCGACGGCGGGCCGCGCTCGGCCGGGACGACGTCTATCTCACGAGGTACGGGATCCCGCTCACTCAAGCCATCCCCGACGAGAGCCCAGGGGAAGGCGATGCGGATGAGGATGACGGGGCATGCGACTCCGGCTGGTGCATGACCTGATACCTGCCGAGCAGGCCACGACGGGTGGGCCCAACGCCAATGGCGTCGGGCCCACCCGTCGTTTGCCCCTGGTCTGCCGACGGAGCCGAACAGAGGTTCTGCGGGCGGCGGAATCAGAGCTCGGGCGGCTCGCCGGGCTGGAGGTGGAGAACAGCGAGGTACTCGCCGTAGGGCATTTCTTCGTCCACCCAGCGGCTGCCGCCTGAGGCGTCGGGAATCCACATGCCGTCGAGAAGGTACTTGTCGTCGAAGACGGCGACGCGGTCCTCCTTCACCGCCGCGGACATCAGCAGCTGGATCCCCAGCAGCAGTGCAGTGGAGGCTTCCTTTACCGCACAGACCTCGGCGTGTCCGGTGGGAAAGACCTTTCCGTCCTCGTCGCTTCCCGGCTCGGGGATGGAAGCACGGCCCCCGACGGCCATCTCGTGCAGGACAATCGCCTGAGTCACCGCTGCCGCCACCGAGGGGCCAGCCCCCGGCATGCCGTCCGAGGCATGCGTCCGCAGATGGTCGGCGACCGCATGCGCGTGCACCGGCCATGCGTCGGCGTGGTCTTGCAGCTGCCGTTCAGCGGCCTCCACCGCCAGACCCGGCTCCGCGGTGTCCGGGTACAGCAGCCGGACGAATCCTTCGAGCGCTGCGCGCAGGTAGCCGAGACGAACCTGGTGCTGCTGCAACTCCTCCATCATCTCCGTCCAGACGGCATCGAAGTCGAGGCCCGCCGAGCACATGCCGCCGTCGTCGTACGACATGTCGAACGTCACCGCGCGCAGGCCCTGGGCGAGACGCAGCCACTTGTAGGCCGTGTCCCAGCCGTTCTGCACCCCGGAGACTCCGGTGACGGCGGAGGCATGTTCCACCCAGTCGGTGAGTTCACGGACATGGTCCTCGGGCTCGGACAGCGCGAGGCTGGACAGCGTTCGGTATGAGGGCAGGCAGGGGCCCTCCACCCGGATAGTGGTCATGGGTGGAGCGTGACACACGGCACTGACAATCACTCCGGCGACGAGAGCCGGGGCCAAGCTCAGGTGCCGGTGGTACGCCGCACAAGCCGGTGGCCGCGCAACTCCCGCTCGCAACGAACGAGTTCGCGTTCCCAGCCCTCTTCCGTACCGATCAGGTGCGGGCTCTCGTAGAGGCCGGCGCGCACCTCGGCATCCGTGAGCCTCCGGTACTTGGGTACGTCGGGATCGTCCTCGGCAAGGAATTCGTGCTTACGGTGGAGGAGGGGGCGGTTGGTGGAGTCCGCGTACGAGATGAAGGAGGACTTGAGGGTCTTCAGGTCGACGGCGTACGTGGCCGCGATGCGCGGGTGGGGGTCCGTGTCGAACTCGGGGTAGTCGAGCCAGCTGACGCCGCGCCCCTGGTGGCGGAGCTTGACGACGGACCACTCGCCGGGCCGACCGGCAGCGATGCTCGCGCACTGCTCGTACAGGCGCAGCACAGCCGGGATCCGGTGGAGTGCGCGGCGGTGAACGTACAGGGCGGTCGCAGTGAACTTGCCGGCGATCGACCCGTTCATCGCCCGACGGACGTATGCGTCGTCACGCAGCTTGAACAGCAGCCGATCCGCTCGCTGGCACGCCTCGGTGTACGACGGGAAGAAGGCACGGATGTCCAGTTGTACCGGCAGCGGCAGGCTACTCACCGGGCCTCGGCCGTGAAACAGCTCCAGCGCGAGGAACTGCAGCGTGTCGAGCGCTCCACGCTCGGCACTTCGTTCGACCTTCGCGGGGTCGGCTTCCTGCTCGGCAATGCGCTTCAGTTCGCCTGGGCGCAGGTGACCGAGGAGGCTGATGATGGGCTGCGGCATTTCCTCAAGCTGAGGCATCCTGCCCCGCTGTTCGAGATGATCGACGACCGAGGTGATCGCCGAGGCGGTGTCCTCGGACGCCAGCCATCCCCCGTCAGGAGCGACCTGGCGGGCCAGGTAACTCAGGCGGGCCGCATCGTCTTTGAAGGCATAGACGATGCCGGGCGCCGCCGATACACAGCGGACGCCGGTGGCTTCCTCGACGTAGTCGCGCAGCTCGCCAGCGGCGTAAAGGTGCTGGAAGGTGCGGCGTTGGGTGAGGATGCCGTCGCCGTACTCGGTGCCTTTGATCTGGTTGCGCTCCCACCTCAACCGTGCGGACACCACGAGCACGGATTTAGTGAGGTCCCAGGCCCGCAGGAGCGTCTCGCGTCGTTCGGCGGGATTCTCAATGACGTTCAGGACATAGGTGAGGAGGACGATCTCGGCCGGCCCACGCCGCCCGTCCGGGAAATGGACAGGGTCCCATCCCGCGGCATCGAGGCCGAGGTGCTGCAGTGCCCGTACATCGCCGCCACGGCCGCAACCGTAGTCCAGCACTCCCGTGTCGGGTTCCAGCTGGAGGTCGCCGACGGCGCGACGGGCCGGCAGGGAGAGGCCGACTCGGCCGATCGCCGTCTGATGCCTCTGGCTGCTCCAAAGCTGCTGTGTCATCGGTGTCCCCTGATTCCACGGACAGGCCAGCATGCGACAGCACCGAACCTTACGTGACCCCCGCTCCGGCCACCCGGCTTACGCGGAGCCGCGCCTCCAGACCACCCGTCCCGTGGTGGCCGAGACCGGACACTTCGCCCAGCGGAGAGAAAGACGGCGATCGTCAGGGCCAGCACTCCGCCCCGACGACAACAGCACACTCATTCGGGATCAGGAGCCCGCCACCTTGAGAGGGGAGTGCTCAGGTAATCAGGGCTGCGTCGAGATATTCCTGCACCGGCTCGAACAACCCGTACGGCACGTACTGCGGGATCTCGCCATGGGCGACCCAAGCGAGCTCGGCCAGCTCCTCGGTGTCGGCTACGTGGGCGGTGCCGCCCATCACCTCGCAAACCGTGTACGACATCAGCCGGCCCGTCTTCGGATGGATGCGCTCGCCGAGCAGCTTCACGGCGGCCACGTCCAGGCCGGTCTCCTCCTGGGTCTCCCGCACGGCGGCGTCCTCACGCGCCTCGCCGGGCTCGACCTCACCAGCCGGGAACTGCCAGGAGAGCTGCCCCTCGCTGACCCGGCGGCGGACCATAAGCACGCGCCCCTCGTGGACGACGATAGCCGCGGCGATGCCCGGTCGTTCCTCCGCGTTCTGCTGCGTCACGTCTGCTCCTCCAGGACAGCCAGAATGGGTGGGAAGATCGTATCGATGGGGATGAACCGGGGCACCGACTTTCTCGGGACCCACATGACGTCGATGTTCTCGACGGCGTCGCTGTTGGTGGCCTCGCCCGTCAGGTACTCGCAGAGGAAGTACTCGCACAGCACACCGGTCACGGGGTGAAGCCGCTTGCCGAGGTGCTGGCGAACTGCGCAGTGGACACCGGTCTCGTCCAAGGTCTCCCGCACGGTGGTGGTCTCCGCCTTGCCTCCCGGCTTGATGACCCCGGCCGGGAACTGCCAGGTGATCCCGGCAACGTCGTCGTCCCGCCGGCACACAAGGAGGACATCGCTGTCGCGGACCACCACCGCGATGGCCACCCGCAGTGCCTGCGCGCCCAGGGGCGTCGAGTCCGCTGAGGCCCGTTCCTTCGCCAGCAGGAGCGCGAAGCGCTGTCGCGCAGCCGCAGGAGCCCGCTCATAGGCCGTGTCGAGAAGCCGCTGCATCTCTCGGCGAGGCACGACAGACGCGTCGGAGTGCCAGGCGGCCACGGTCCTCACGGCGATACCCAGGTGCGCGGCGAACTGTTCGTTGCCAAGCCTCAGGGCGGACTGCAGCAGGCAGGCGTAGCGGCCGCTCCAGCTCTCGATCACTTCCACAAGACTGCCCCTCGTCGCCGCTCCGGTGCAGGAACTCGCACGCCCAAAATGCACTCTCCCTGCACTGGCACTGCATGGTCGCGCGAGAAGAGCCCCGGGAGAATCGGAGTCACCAGGGCCAAAAAACCACTCGATGAAGGCTCAGTCCCTGGAAGGCACGTGGGAGGCGCACGAGCGCCAGCCGACCACAGGGAGATTCTAGGTGCGTACCCCCATCAAATAGCAGGGGCAGGGAAGTTGGCTGAATCGGACCTCTCGATCAACTAGGCGTCGACACATTGCCGGCGTTCAGCGTCCTTGGCATCGCACGCAGGCCCGAACCGTACTGCCAGCGCCGGTAACCTCAGAAGGTGACGGCTGATCATCCGTCATGTTCGTTTGCTAGCAAGGCGAAAGGGAGTCAATGCCCGAGGTTCAGGCACACACTGTCGAGCGCACGCTCGTCCTGCTCAAGCCCGATGCGCTGGCGCGTGGCCTGGCAGGAAGGATCATCACGCGGTTCGAGGACGCCGCGCTGAAGATCGTCGGCACCAAGATGAAATGGATGGACGAGGAGTTCACCCGCCGGCACTACTTCGACCTTGAGGAACGGCTGGGCTCGGAGGTCTACGGAGTCACGTCAACGTTCATGCAGCAGGGCCCTGTCATCGCCCTGGTGCTGGAGGGCTTCGACGCCATTGCCACCGTCCGCAAAATCGTCGGCAGCACGTACCCGAACCAGGCTCCGGCCGGCACGGTGCGGGGCGACTTCTCGCACTACAGCGCCGCGGCCAGCATCGCCTCTGGCAAGGCAGTCGCGAACCTCGTGCACGCCTCCGGCAACGCGGAGGAGGCCGAGCAGGAGGTGGAGCTGTGGTTCGACAAAGGCGAGCTGCAGGACTACAAGACGCTGGCCGAGATCTACACGTACTAGCGGCGGATCACGGCGTCACTGTGGAGACGCCGTCGCGTTGATCACCACTGGGGCACGACCGTCTGAACCGAGAGGGCACCATGACCAACCAGACCCGCCTGGCCTCCACCGACGAGCTGGAGTCGGTCTTCCAGCGTGATCTGGCGAGCGACCTGTGGGCGGCTACCGAGACGGCGTACGCCCTTGCAGTGCGCCACCGCGACCTGGGTGACTGGCCCGCGTCGCGCGAGTGGGCCGAGCAGTGCCTCCGTCTACTGGAGGGCTTCCCCAGCGAGACGGAGGAGCAGGTCGCCACCAGCCGCACGTCGGTGGGAGGCGTCCAGCTGCCGACCTACCTGCACTCAGGTGTCGTCCAGGAGCGCTTCGGCGCCCTCGGCTGACACCTACCGATCCACCGGGGTGATGCGGCCGGCACCGCGTCGGCCGCATCACCCCGCGTTCGACCACCAACCCCATAGCGATCGCCCGACCGGACAGGCCCCCACACGGCAGGGTCCGGCTGGCTTCGCCATGCCTAAAACGAGGAGGCAGCAGCCCCGTGGCCATCGAGATCGAGATGCGAGCCCGCTTCACCAAGGAGTTCCACGACCAGCTCGTCGCCCGCCTGAAGGCGGACGGGGAGGACTTGGGCCCCGACGACAAGCACATCTACTTCTACGTGCTCCCCGACCAGCTCCTGAAGGTCACCGACAACACCGCTGCCGGCACCGCCAAGATCACCCTCAAGGGGAGCAAGATCGGACAGGGCGCGGCCTTCGCTGAGACCGAGTTCACCATCGCCCCCACCGACGTTCCCGCCGCAGTGAAGGTGTTTAACGCCCTGGGGTTCGAGACGGCGATGCACGAGGCGTTCAACTTCCGTCACAACTTCCGCTTCGACGGCGTCGAGATCGCCGTCAAGTGGAGTGAGGCGTGGGGCTACCACGCCGAGTTCGAGGTCCTGTTGGAGGACGGCGCCCCGGACGCCGCCCGCGCCGAGGCGGAGGCCAAGATCACAGACGTCGCCACGGCGCTCGGCGTGACCTTGATGACGGAGCAGGAACTGACCGACTTCACCGCAGCCTTCGAGGCCGCCGAGAAGGAGCGCAAGGAGCGCGAGCAGCAGGCCGCGCCGATCCGGTAATCAACATCACTGCGGAGACCACCAAGGGGGTGGGCACGAATGAGCACGACCCCGTTGCCTGCAAGCCTGATCGACCTGGCCGCCCAAGGGCAGCTCCCGCTCCACCAGCACATGGATCACGCCACCATCGCGTGGATCAGCGACCACAGGCCCGACCTCCCGCCGGCGCCCCAGCCGGCCTTGCGCCCGCAGTCGAAGGAACTGCTTGCGCACGGCGGTCTGCCCACCCGGTGGTGGGCAGACCCCCGCCTGCACACGTCACTCCACGGAGTCCGGCACGCCATGAGGACGGCGGCGCTCGCCGCCGTCCTCGCCGAGGCGAACGGCCTCGGCGACGCCGACGCCGCCACGGCGATCCTCGCCGCCGCCATCCACGACTGCCAGCGGCGCCACGACCAGGACGACCGCGGACACGGCGCCCGCGCGGCCATCTGGCTCGCTGCGAACGCCGACACCGTCTGGGGCCACTTCGGCCTCACCGCGACACCCCGGCGGATCGTGCAGGCGGCCACCGCCATCCGCCTGCACGACATCCCGTACGAAGCGTTCACCGCAGACGACAAGGCCGACCACGCCCGGGCCGAGCGCATCACCGACGTGGTCAAGGCCGCCGATGCCCTGGACCGCTACCGCCTGCCGAAGCTGAAGTGGTGGCCGGACGCCCGGTACGTCCGCGAGCCCGCCTTCGACCAGCTACGCGACCTCGCCTTCGACCTGGTCCTCGTCTCCGAGCGGGCCTACCTCGCCGGGGCCAGCGGCACCGCGGCCGTGCGCTACGCGCTCGCTGAGAAGGGCCTACTCTGACCATGGACTTCCTCGACGCCTATCACTTATGGGCCGACGCCCACGCCTTCTTCGACTCCAACCTCATCCCCAGCCCCGCCGACCACACCGACCCGCTTGCCACCCGGGCCGCGGGCTGGGACAGACGGCTCGCTGAAGACACTCCGAACGGCCACCTGCTGCGGCAGAACGCCCTCTTCGAGGCCCTGAGCGGCAACGACAAGCTGCACCTGCTGCACGTCACCCACGCACTGGAGGAGATCAGCCGGCAGGGCGTGCTCTACCCGTCGGGCGGCTGCCTCGTCGGAAGCATCTACTGCGCGCCGCTCACCGCGACCGACCAGGGCTTTCGCGTGCACAACCTGGGCGCCTACGTCCTGTCCAAGGAAGCGCCGGCCTTCCTGGCCAAGCTCGGCGTCACCGACCGCGTCCCCACCCCGCTGATCTTCGAGATCGACACCCCGCCTCAGGCTTACCGCGGGCTCGCCGGCGTGGACTACCTGCGGCTGGGCCTCATCCACCTGCAGATCTACAGCCACCTCGAATACCTGCTGAGCAAGAACGAACGGCACCAACTGCGCGAGACCGTCGTCAGCCGGATCAAGAACTCGACCGCGTTCCTCGCCACCGCTGCCGCCGTCGCCTACCAGGGCACCAAGGTCGACGCCGATCCGTTCCTCAAGCTGCTCGACGAAGCGATCCCCCGCCTGCCAATCCTCGGCTACCTGTACTTCGAAGCGGTCGCCGAGTACCTGATGCTCCACTCGACCTCGCACCACACCCGACGCCTGGCTGAGCTCGGCGAGCTGAACAACTGGCTATACAAGGAGATGCTGTTCGCCTCCTTCCCCACCATGGCCGGCAAGTTCGACCTCGCACGGTTTCGACCCCGCCCGAAGCAGCTGTCCGCGCTCATCCACCGAGTCGACCCGACCATCGATACCACCCACGCCAGCGCGTACCTGGTCGAACGGATCAGCTACCTGGTGGCAGCCCGCCTCTTCGCGCCCGGCGACGTCCCCGAAGCCTGGCACCACACGCGCTGGGAGTTCGACTCCCTCTCCACCCAGCTCGGACCCCTGCTCGGCCACCTGATCCACCGGGAACTGCGCACCTTCGGCCGCTACCCCGACTTCTACTTCTACTTCGACCAGCACAAGGCGCTACAAGCCTGGAACTACTGGAACCACATGGACATCGTCGCCCCGTTCAACGGCACGATGCCCAAGGGCGAGATCGGCATCAACCCGGCCTACCCCAACCTCGACTACCGCGTATGGCGCGCCGAGCAGGACGATGCCGGCCACCTTCAGCCAGCCGAGGAACTCTCGCTAACCATCGCCCCGCGGCTGGTGGACATCAAGTACACCCTGATGCGCAACAACCAGTGGACCGCCCCCGCGCCCAGCGTCGCCTGATGTACCGCCGCCATTAGCGGCCCACCCCACACCGAGCAACCTCACACGCAGGAGATCCGTGATGAGCCCCTCCGGCATACCCTCCGTCGGCCTCCTCAGCGAGCAGATCAACACTGTCCTCGCCGACCCCGCCACCACCCACGGCCTCGCCCGCACCCTGCGGGCCGCCGCCAAGGAGATCGAACTCCACCGCTACCACCACGCCAGCCGAAGCGCCTGGCCCAGTGGCCGCATTGACGACAAGCCCGCCAAGGTGCAGATCGGCGGCGGAGCCCACCGCATCGATGGCTTCTTCAACATCGACGCCGTCCCGCCGGCTGACCTCCTCTGGGACATCCGCGAAGGCATCCCCCTCCAGGACGACAGCGCTAACGAGATCTTCTCCGAGCACTTCCTGGAGCACATCGACTACCCGCGCTCGGCCAAGCACTACGCCCGAGAGGCATACCGGGTCCTCGTGCCGGGTGGCCAGATCATCACCGGCGTGCCCGACGCCGCCTTCGCCCTGAACCATTACCCCGGCCCGCTGTCCGCCTCGGACGAAATGATCGACCGCTGGTACGCCAAGCGCGACTGCCGAGGTGACATCAACACGCGGCTCGATCTCGTCAACCTCGTATTCCGAGACCAGGACGACAACCCCAAGTACACCCCGCACCTGTGGGCCTACGACCACCACAAGCTCGTCCAGCTCTTCACCGAGGCCAGCTTCACCACCGTCGAACCCTGGACGTTCGACCCCACCATGGCCAACCCGAAGCGCCGGTGGGGCAGCGTGTACGTCATCGCGACGAAGTAGCGCCCCCACGCGGCAGTCGGCGAAGACTGGGACACCCCGCACTAGCCAGCCCAACACACGCCACGAGACCCTTCCGACGCTGAGCCTCCGCCGATCTGAGCCAAGAGTGGGCACGTTGTATCCGCGCCACCGCCAGAGTCACTACGCGGCGCACAGGCGCACCAGACCTACGAGTGATGTGGTGTAGCCATGCCACTCAGCGCGTCGCGCGGCCATGGAGTCGGCGCGCAACATAGCGCGGGATCGCCGGTTAGCCAAACCGGCGATCCCGCGCATCATTGGTAGTCCACCGCCACACCCTGCCCGCACGTCGAAAGGCACCGCCCCACGACCACAGAGCAGCCAGAGGCCGACAGGCGATCATGCCACCGCGTAGCTGGCCCGGAACAGATCCTGCGCCCGCTCCACGTCCTTCGGCGTACGCAGCTGCACCTCCAGATCACCCGTACCGTGGTGACCGAGACCGGACACGTCACGCGTGAAACCCGGAACGAGGTCGACGACCGTCGGGTCGACCTTCAGGTAGACCAGCAGCTTGCTGCGCTGCGGCGGGCAGAGGCAGGCGAAGTTCCGCAACCGCTGATACGCCCGGTACTGCTTGCGCTCCACGCGGTTCACACCGTCCCCGAGCCCGAGCAGGGCCTCGTCGACCGCGCTCACCAGCTCCACCATCGACGCGCCCTGGACGTCGGCCGCCGCCCGAGCAACCGCCTGGCGGCGCGCCCGGCCTGCCACCTGCATGCCGCCGCTCACGGACGCCACGGTCTCAAGCCCGAGCAGGTCGCTGCCGAAGAGTCGGTAGCGGACCAGGTCGATCGACCGCCGGTGCTCACGCACGGCATGCACGTCATAGCGCGTGAAGTCGCCAGCGATACAGATCAGGCGCGGTCCGCTCCACAGCACCTGGGACGCGACCGTCACCCCGAGCCGGTCGCGGACCAGGTGCTCGAACTCGGCGCGGTGGTCCATCAACCACGCCAGGTAGAACAGGCCCTGGTTGATGACGCCGGCATCGACGCCGCGCTTGTACTCGACGATGACCGGCGATCCGTTCTCGTCCAGCCCGAGCGAGTCGATCCGGCCCCCGTGAACCGGCCCCGTACCGTATTCGCTCGCCAGGAACCGAACACCCAGCAGCGTCTCCATGTGCGCCTCGACGAGACCTTGCACATCCGCCTCGACCTCAGCAAGACGCGGCGTGACCTCGGTCACCCCGCTTTTCGTCGTGTGGAACAGCTTCAGGCCCGACACCTTCCCCTCCTCGGCTCGAAGATCGAGAACGCAGGAGAGGGGTAGATCTATTTCCGCGCGGGCGCACCGAACAGGTGAGGAGATGTGAGACGGTGACCACCTGGCGCAGTCGGGAACCCCTGCATCCCACCTCCCCCAGGGGCCCTCGTCCCACATACGTCCCACAAAACCCCTGACAGCGTGTCAGTGAGGAAGAAAGCGGCAGGTCAAAGCACCTGCCGACGAGATGCGCCAGGCGCCTTCTAAGCGCTTGGCCGCAGGTTCGAGTCCTGCCGGGGGCGCAAGTCTCAGCCCTCCCTTGGGAGGGCCTTTTTGCTGGTCAGAGCGGGTTTCACTCGCACGCCACAGCCCCGGACACTCCCCCGACGATCAAGGGGCAGGTTCCGGGGCTGTCCGGCTGTCACCGGGTTTTCGCGGGTGGCCGTGTCGAATACGTGTCGAAGTTCTCGGCGGGAAACCTCAGCCGGCGTCGGGCAGCTCGGGGAGATCCCCCGCGGCCTCCAGGCGCCTTTTCAGGTCAGGCAACTGCCCCTCGACGCACCGAGCGTAAGTGGCCAGCAGCACCGGCACGCTGTTTCCGGCCCAGTCGGCCACCTGGGCGGGCGGGATCCCGTCATTGAGCCACTTCGTGAGGCGCGTGTGCCGGTTGTCGTACACCCGCCGCCCTGTGGGCGACTCGAAAACGTGTGGGGGCAGGACCGCCTTACGCGCGCTGCGCCAGGCCCGGCGGATGACCGAACCCGCGAGGATGCCGCCCGTCTCCCCCTGGAACAGCAGATCACCGGGCTTGAGCTGCTCGTCCTCGATGTGCTGCCGCAGGATGCGCGTCAGGGCGGGATGCCCCGGCACTGTGCGCGTCTCGCCCTCAGCACGGCCCTTCAGATCCCGTTCCTCGTGGATCTCTCCGGTGTCGGTCCACTGCTTGCCGACCTCCGGGGTCGCCGTGTGGATCAGCAGCTCACACCATTGGTCCCCGGCGTCGGGGCCGGGAAGCGTCACGTCCTGCACCCGCATGGCTATGGCTTCCTCCGGCCGCAGAGCGCAGTAGTACAGCGTGGCGAAGCACGCGTGCAGCCGCTTTCCTCCACGGGGCCGACGCCGAATCCAGTCGAGGAGTGCCGCCGCCTGGTCCGCATTCATCAAGGACCGCTTGTCCACGGCGTTGCTGGTCTTGGTGACAGTCGTCGACTCCTTCCCCTTGGGGAGGGGGTTGGTCCGCAGGACGCGCCGTCGGACCGCGTGCTTCATGACGACGTTGAGGATCCGGCGGTGGCGCTTCTTGGACCAGGCCGCCGCCTGCTTGCCGTCGAGGCGCGTGTCGACGGCTCGCAGGACCTCATCGACCCGCTCTTCCTCCTCCCAGGCCGAGGCCGGCAGGGAGTTGCGCTCCACCCACCGCAGGATGGTCACCACGTCTCGCGGGGCGTCCGCACGGCGGGTCGCGTTGAACGCCCATTCGCGCAGAGCGGTCCGCACGGCCACCGGGGCGAACTGGGTCGGCTGGACCCGCAGCAGCGCGATGGTGACCGCTGTCAGGGTCTTGGCCGTGTTCTTACGGCTGTTGCCGCCGAGCTCCGGCCAACGGGCGTCCACGTACTCGACAGCGAACGTGTACCAGCTCATGGAAGCCGACTTGGAGCGGTGGGACACCGGCAGCCCGGTGGCGATGACGAAGGCCTCCCCCTTGCCCGTGGCCCGGATCAGTTCGGAGCGGAAGCCCTCGGCAAGCGCAACGGTGCCGAAGGGTTCACGCCAGCGCTTGTCCGCGACCACCCAACGCACCGTGTACGTGGTCTTCCGGGCGCCCTTGTACGTGAGGATCTTGTAGACCTTCACGTCGTACGTGGTCTCCATCAGGCGGCGTCCTCACGGTCGTCGAGCCAGTGGTCGAGGTCGCTCCGCCGGATCCTGAGGTCGCCGTTCGGGAGCTTGATGCAACGGGGCGCACGCCGCTTCGCACGCCAGTCGTAGAAGGTCGAGCGCGAGACGTTCAGTTCCTCGCAGACCTCGGCGAGGGTGAGCATGGTGCGCGCCCGGATGGCCGTGGTCATGCCGTGCTCCCTTCGCCGAGCAGGGCTTCGCGGGCTGTCTCGCGGTTGGTCTGGAGGTCTCGCGCGATGGTCGCGGCGAGGGCTGCTTCGCCCGGGGTGTGGCCGTGGCCGGCGTACTGCCAGTCCGTCAGGACGAGGACGGTGTCCGGCTCGCGGTCGTCCAGGCCGAGGACGGAAGCCTCCTGTGCGGCGCGGTAGTCGGCGCGTTCCTGGCGGAGAGCGCCGAGGGTGGTGGAGTAGGTGCGCGACTTGGACGAGAAGTGCCCGCGGAAGCCGAGCATGTGCGCCCAGACCCAAAGGCGCCGGTCCGGATAGAGGCCGTCCAGGTCGCGACACGCGGTGATGAGCCGCCGGGTGTGGTCGGGCACCTGGTGGCGGTCGAGTTCGGAGAGTTCGCCGATACGGCGGTCCAGGGTGCCGGTGTTCTCAGCGGCTTTGGTGGCGTACTTGGCCACGTACGAGGCAACGGCCTGTTCGGTGACGTCGGAGCCGTCCCCGAAGGCCTTGACCGGGCGGACGTCAAGCTGTCGGCCCCATCGGAATGTTCGAGCGGGTTGGTCGTCGGCGGCCGGGACCGAGACGGATGTGTACGAGTGCGCGGCGGCGGCACATATCGCGTCCGTGAGCAGGTCGACGGTGGCCCAGGCGGGCGGCGGTGTCTCGGCACCCTCCGGGCCGTCGAGGCGGACGACGGCGTGGAAGTGCAGGGCCCCGCGCTTCTGGAACTCGGCCACCTTGCCGTACGAGACGCGCAGGTGATCGGCGAGTGCCCGGCGGGCCAGGCCGGCGCGGGCGGCGAGTTCGCGGCGGAGTCGGGTGGTGAAGCGCTGCCAGAGCTGCCCGGCGTGGTTGTTGAACAGAACGGCGCCCGCGTAGTCGTAGGTGTCCGGGTCGAGGGCGGTGCCCAACTCCGGGGCGTCAGACGCGTGTCGGGTGCCGCAACGGCAGGCGTTGCCATGATCGGGCCGGTTGTGGACCGAGCCGAAGGATGGGGCCGTGAGCGTGGCGAAGACTCGGGGGTGATCGCGGACGGTGGCGGGGATGTCTCGGCGGTCGTCTCCGGCGAGGCCGGCGCGGATGAGGTGGTAGGTGTCGCCGGCGTAGGTCCAGGCGCAGGCGGGGCAGCGGGAGGCGCGGCGGTTGCCGCAGGCGAGCCGGAGGCGTCCGCCCGGCTCGTTCTCGGTGGAGTAGTGGTGCAGGGTCTCGCCGGTGGTCTTGTCCTTGGTGAGGGTCCAGCCGGTCAGGTGGATCGGGTCGGAGCAGCCGCCGGTGCGACGGATCTGGTCTTCCCAGCGGGTGTAGTCGGAGGCCGAGGCCACCCGGAGGAGGTCTCGGAGAGTGGTGGGGTCGAGCGGTTGGACGGGCGTAGGCGCCTTCTGTGTCGCGGGTGAGGCCCGGTGGGCCATGCTGGGGGTTCCTTCCGGTTGCGAGATCGGACAGGGACGGCTCCCGGGCGGCGGATGCTTGGCGGTATCAGGGCCGCCCGGGAGCCGGTCAGCGTCGCTTGGCGTCGGAAGCGAGCAGGGAGCGCAGGACGACGGCGCAGACGGCAACGGACGCGCCGGTGATGGCGACCGCCAGAAGCAGCGAAACGAGGACGGCACCGAGGACCAGGACCACAGCCGTGCCGGCGCCGACGAGCGCGAGCGTGGTGCCGGGGGTGAGCTGGACGACCGGGCGCGACGAGGCCGGGACGACAGGTGCTGGCGGCGGGACCGGAATGCCCGGGGTGATGGTGGTCGGCTGGATGACGGCGGGCGGGGTGGTCAGGCCGGTGGGCTGGGGCATGGTCGGGAACTTGGGCCGGAACATGGGCGGTTCACCTTTCGCGGTTACTTGACGGCGGTATCGATGACGGGGGCCAAGACGCTGTCGGCGAGGAGGAATCCGCCGAGGAGCAGAACGGCGATGAGCCACCAGGGCGGACGGATGAGCTTCACGCCGAGGTAGCCGACGGCGAGGAGCGCGAACCAGAGCGGGACCTGCACGTTGGTCTCCTAGCGGACGCGGCAGCGGTGGGTGCGGGCGGCGAGCTGAGCGGCGGTCTGGCTGGAGTAGTCGGAGGACCAGCCGCAGCGGTCGGCGGTGCAGACGGCAGCGTGCACAGTCCGGCCGTTGCGGTCGCGGTGGGTGCCGATCTGCACGGGGCCGATCCTCATCACGGAGTGGAAGTTGTCGCGGGCGGGCATCGGGGTGTCTCCTTCCTGGTCAGGCGAGGTGAGCGGCGATGGCGTCGGCGAGGTGGGGCGGGACGCCGAGGCGGGAGCGCAGGGTGTCTGTGTCGATCGGGGAGCCTGTGAGAGCCCGGTAGTCGTCGGCCACCTTGCGGGCGTGGTCGACCAGGACGGCGGGGACCGGCGGCACGGGCGTCGAGGGCGGGGCCGGGACCGGGGCCAGGGCCGGGACCGCGTCAGGCTCAGGCACGACGGCTTCCGGTAGCCGAGGATCGGCGTCCCTGGTGTTCGGCGTGTCCGGGACGGGTGCCGGCGGAACAGGCTCCGGCTCAGCAGCCGACGAGTGAGCGAGGAGCGTGCCGCCGAGGAAGGCGAGCGCGGGCCACCCGGCGATGCCGAGACGGAGCAGCGCGGGCGGGTCGGCCAGGTCGAGGAACCCGGCGGTGGCGACGTTGGCGCCGAGGGAGGCGAACAGGGCGATGAGGAACCAGCACCAGGCCAGCCGGGACGGGCCCTCACTGCTCAGGCGCCGCCAGGCCGCGACCAAGAGCAGGTCGACACTGACCGGGTAGGCCCACGCCTTCCAGCCGTCCTGTCCGGCAGCAGCGGCCAGGTCGTGCAGGTGGGCGAAGGACAGGGCACCGGCGATCACGGCCTGAATCAGCACCGCGTCGACACGGAGGCCGTGACGGGCGCCCATCAGGAGTCCTCACCGGGGTAGATAGGGCCGCCGTCGAAGTCGTCGCCGGACGGGAACGTGCCGGGCGGTGGCTCAGGCAACGAGACGGCCAGGGACGTGCTGACCACTTCCACGAAGTCGAGGTCGGCGCCGCCCATGTCGGCGTACAGGGCGAGTTGACCGAGGAGGAGCACGGTCCGGGCGAAGTCCTCGCAGTTCGGGCACATGCCGAGTTCTCCCTTCATCAGGCATGGCAGGGGTAGGGACTTGGCGCGAAGACGGTCACGCCGACCGATGGGGACGAGCGAGAGATCAGGCGGTGGCCGGAGAAGGCTTGGCCGACGGCACGGGAGCGGCGACGGGTCCGGCGAGAGCGGGCCGGAACGGCGCCAGCTCGGGCAGGTCCGGGGTCCGGTCGGCGTGCCTGTTGCAGAGGTTCACGGCCTGGCGGAGCGAGGTGTGCGGGGCACGGATGCGGTGCCAGCCGCCGGAGGAGTCACCCGCGATAGCAATCCCCCGCATCTCGGCCGGGATCTGGATAGCGGCGAGGACGGCGTCCGGGGAGATGTCGCCGAAGGCCATGTTGGCGGAGGTCTCGTCGTTGACGCGGTGGGCGGTACGGCCGGTGAGCTGGGCGCGGAGCATGGTGATGCCCTTGCCGAGTTCGGAGCCGAAGCGCTGTCCGCAGATTTCCAGGTAGATGCCGGCGGCACGGCCGAGCTGGGCGAGGCGGACCAGGTCGGTGATGATGCGGTCCCGCCGCTTCTCCTCCTCCTTGTTGGCGTACAGGGCGAGTTCGGCAACCTCGTCGACCAGGACGACGACCGGGGTCGGACGCAGTCCGTCGGGCAGGTCCCAGATGTCGGAGGCGATCTCCGCGTCTGGCACATCGACGGTGATCCGCTGTTGGGCACGGATGATCTGGTAGACGTCTGCCATACGGGCCACGAGCGCGTCGAGCAGCTCGGCGGCGGTGTCGGGGTTGTCGGCCAGCGCGGAGAACCTACGGGCCAGCGGGAAAAGCTCAACTCCTTGCTTGCAGTCGATGCCGACGAGGGCGACGTCCATCGGGGCGAGTCCGGCGACCAGGTTGCGTTGGTAGACGGACTTGCCGGACTCCGTGGCCCCGAGGGTGAGGGCATGAGGTATCGCCCGGTAGTCGCGGTAGTGCACCGAGCCGTCCTGTCGCAAGGCGACCGGTACCCGCATGGGCCGGGTCTCGGTCGCTGCGGGCATCTGCACCCGCTTGAGCACGTCGTAGCCGGTCATCCGCACCTCTACGACGCCGGACCGCAGCTCGCGCGAGGTCACGCCGTACATCGAGAACGAGTGCCGAAGCCGGTCCGAGGCGGCGGCGATGTCGAAGGCGTCCTGGCCGGGGCGCAGCTTGAGCCGCAGGACCAGGCCGGTGCGAGTTGGTCGGAGCCGCAGGATTCGCGGCGAACGGGACTCCGGCATCGGCCGGTTGGTGGCCCGTGCCAGGACGAGCCGCCATCTCGCGGGCGGTACGGTCAGCCCGCACGCGTCCATGACGGAGCCGTACCGGACCAGGACCCGCAGCGTGGCCAGGGTGACCCCGAAGGCCAGCCAGTACCAGGCGGGGCGCCGCCACCGCAGGAGACCCGCGGTAGCGACGACCAGCACCAGAGCGACCGTGAAGCCGGTCATCATCAGGCCGCCTTCGATCCTGCGGCGGCGTTGACGTTGGCGAGCGAGGTGACTGCGACCGCGCGGAACGCGATTCCGTGCCGCTTCTGGCCGTTGAAGTCGTTCTCCCAGGGCCGAGCGATCAGGCCGGTGAGCGCGACCGGTGTGCCCATGGCCAGCTCACCGCTGATCCCGGGCTCCGGAACGGTGATGGAAAGGATCTCCACCTCTTCGTTCGCCGCGAACATCACGTCGACCGTCATCAGCTTCGAGCCGGACTCGATGTCCATGGCGATCTCGCCAGTGCGGCGGTCCTTGACCTTGGGCTGCGGGGTCTTGGCGACCATCACGATCGCGGCGGAGGTATCGACGGGAATCTGACGCACAGCAGATCACTCCTCTATAGATGCTGAACTCCGTCACTCATGTATATGAGTGACATGAAGAAGAGTGCATCACTCCTGTACATGAGTCAACCCGCCGCGAAGAAGAACTCGCGACGGGCTGCGGGGAGTTGAGCGGACGTCAGTCGTCGGCAGGGATGCGGTACTCGAAAACGAACTGGTCAGCGGCCATGAGCGTGTCGCACACCTCGACCACGAGACCCGCGGTCGTACGAGCTTCACGGATCAGATGAACCACGGGCGCACCCGGACTGAGTGCCAGCTCCGTGGCTTCCGCCTTCGAGGCCGGACGCGCTTGCAGAGTCTCGGCGAACTCGGCGAACTCATGCCCGTGATCTTCGAGTCGAGCGTAGATGCCACCGCCGCCGGGGTTCTCGGCGAACAGCTCCGGGATCTCCTTCACGACGTCCCACGGCAGGTAGGACGTGGCGGTCTCGACCGGAATGCCGTTGCGGAAGTAGAGACGCCGGCGGGCCAGCACCTGCGTTCCGGCGGGGACTCCCAGCCGTTGCGCGGCATCCTCGGGAGCATCCATGGGCCCGATGTAGAGGACGCTGACCTTTGCGGTGGCGCCGGACTGCGCGGACTCCGCGAGGTAGGCCGCCTGCCCTCCTTGTCGGAGCGAGCGCCGGAAGCGATCGGAGGAGCGGTGCCGCACGGGAGGCCGGTTCTTCACGATCGAGCCCTTGCCGTGCCGGGTCTCGACGAGTCCACTGGCCCGCACCTCGACCATGGCCTTACGGATCGTGCCGCCAGACACGCCGTAGCGATCCACCAGCTCCGCTTCACTCGGCACCATGTCACCAGGCTTCAGAATCCCCGCCCGGATCTGCTGCACGATCTCTTCCGCGATCTGCACGTACCGAGGGCCGGCCGCGCCCCCTCCAGCAGCAGTTCCCATAGTCCTTCTCTGCCTCCTAAGCTCCTCTACATGAGTCAACCACAGGAAGCGACAGCCCCTCCCCTGCACTCCGTGTCCGTAGCCGGAGTAGTGGTGCGCGAGGACGGCCACCTCCTGGCGATCCGCCGAGCCGACAACGGCACCTGGGAACTCCCCGGCGGCATCCTCGAACTCGACGAGACCCCCGAGGCCGGCGTCACTCGCGAGGTCCTGGAGGAGACCGGCATCCACATCGAGGTCGACGAACTCACCGGCGTCTACAAGAACATGACCCGCGGCATCATCGCCCTGGTCTTCCGCTGCAAGCCCTCCGGCGGCATCGAACGCACCTCCAGCGAGTCCACAGCGGTCTCGTGGCTCACACCCGAGGAAGTCAGCGACCGCATGTCCGAGGCTTTCGCCATCAGGCTCCTGGACGCCTTGGACGGCAACGGTCCCCATGTACGGAGCCATGACGGACAGCACCTCATCCCAGCGGGATAAGATTTTCTCTCCTTCATCAAGTGCGGCTCGCTCCGCTCCCCGCGCGCGGCCCGACCCCCGGCCGGGCCTGCGCTCCAGTCTCCGCCCCGCTCCAGCCCGGCCGGCGCCCGTGCCGCGCTCATGGCAATCAGTCACCTGATGCCAGAGAAGAGGTGCGTCGGCTGGGGCGGTCGGCTCCGCGGCTTTACGGAGCCACTTTGGCGCGAGTCTCGATCGCTCTCAGGGATGCTCCGCTGCTCGGCCTCCTCAATCACGAGGGCCGGCTCCACGGAAACCAGGCCAGAAAGAGGCTGGGCCAGCACGCGGTCAAGGGCCTGCCGCACAGGAATCCACGGCGGGCCCGATTCGTGCGGATGCGGTGCGGTCAGCGGACCGGGGTGCCCTGCGGCTGCTGCGGGGCGATGCCCAGCGCCGTCGTGTACTTGGCGAGGGCGAGCTTGCCGATCGCCGGGTACGCGCCCAGCGCCTCGGCCGCGGAACAGCCCGCCTCCCCGGCGGCCGCCGCGAGCAGCGCCGGGTCGATCTCCGGGCCGATCAGGTACGGCGCGAGCGCCAGTTGCTGCGAGCCGGACGAACGCAGCTGGTCGGCAACGGAGGCGATGGAGCCCTCCTGGTCCAGGGCCGCCGCCATCACCGGCACGGCCAGGCGCGCGGCGAGCAACATGCCGGTGATCCCGGCCGCCTGCACGGCCTCCTCGCCGCCCACGGAGGCCAGGATGATGCCGTCGGCGGCCGTGGCCACGGTGAACAGCCGGGCGCGATCGGCGCGGGCCAGGCCGGCCTCGGACAGCCGGACGTGCAGTGCCTCGGCGAGCAGCGGGTGCGGACCGAGGACGTCGGTCAGGTCGGCGGCGACCCGGCTGTCCATCACCGACTGGCGGATCTGGCGTAGCAGCGCGCTGTCCGGACCGGCCAGCAGCGGGACGACGACGGCGACCGGGCCGTCGGGCTCCTTGACTCCCTCGACGCTGGCGGCGACGGCCTGCTCGTAGCGGGCCGTGCGCTGCTCGGCGGCGTGCGCGAGCACAGACCGCAGCGTGGGGAACTCGGCGTCGTCCCCGTCCAGGTACCCGATCCGCGCGTCCAGGCCGGGCAGCTCGGAGCGGGCGATGCTCACGACCTCCTCGGCGAGGCTGCGCGTGGCGGTGCTGGGCACTCCGGGCACCGCGAGGGCGAGAGCGGGCGCGCCCTCGGGAGCCACCAGTGGTTCCGGTCGGCGGTGCCGTCCGGGCTGGCGGGGCCGCGGCATTCGTACTGGCAGGCCGGACTCGGGCCCAGTGGGGGAGCTCATGGCGCCGCATGTTACTGGCTTCCTGGGCTCCTCTGTTCGGGGAGGGTGCAGGTGAGCGGTTTCCGTCCGGTTTTGTGGATGAGGCATTGCCGCAGCTAGAGCACTAGCGGATGTGCAACGGGGCTGCGCGACAGTTCGGCCAGGTGTGCCCCGAAGGGGCCGGGTCGATCACCGTCTTGGCTCGCCGTCGAACCGCTCCGCGCGGAGCATGGAGAAGATCACCTGATCGTGCCACTTGCCGCCGCGCCACTGCGCGGAGCACAGCACGCCCTCCCTGACGAAACCTGCCTTCTCCAACGCACGCTGCTCAGCGAGGTTGGCGCAGTCCGTCCAGGCTTGAAGCCGTTCGGCCCTGGTGTGATCGAAGAGGTACTCGGCCAGCAGTCGCTGTGCCTGGGCCATGGACGCCCGCCGGGTCGCCGACGAACACCGCGCCCGGACCGGTCGATCTGCACCCGGTGGCCGGGCACGGAGTCTGCCGGGTGATGATGACAGTTCCTTTCGGCTGTTTCGGCAGTCGGGAGAGGCGGCCCCGGGGCGGCTGGATGCTTGGCGGCTTGTTGCCGCCCCGGCGGCCGGTCAGCGCAGATGGCCACCGAAGCCGCCGTGTGGGGCGACCGACCGAGACCAGGCGGCCGAACCTGACGAGGCGCCAGTTGCGGCGAACCGCGCAACGAAACCACGCTCGTGCCCCCGCCACAGCGCCCCCGCGTGCGCGTTCCACCTTCCCAACGGTGCAGGTCAAAGACGTTTGTGTCACCGCAAGAGGCCGGATCGTGGTGGCGGCGGCATGCGGGCCAGCGCTGCCAGATGCGTGGGCGTTTGTACGGCCCGCTGATCCCGCACCAGGCCACCGGTCAGCGGCGGACGCGGCCGTGAGAGGAGGAGAACCCGCCATGGCTGCACCGCATGGGGCGGCCTATGGCCTGCAGTGCCTCCGGCGGGGGATCGGCCGGCACCGGGGTGGAGGGGGCGCCGTTCCCGGCTGCGGATCCGTTGTGGTGTGCGTGGAGTGCTCCCGTCCCGTCCGCCGTCGACCCAGGCAGAGCCGAGCAGACGCGGCCCAGGGCGTCAAGGTCGTTCGTACAGTCGCGCGCTCCACCTTGACGCCCTGAACCACGCCCGCTCCACGGTGTGTGGGTCGACGGCGGACGGGACGGGAGCTGGGGTGAGTGGTGGTGTGGGGGCAAGTTACCTCAGGCACCCGCACGGCATGTCAGAAGCAGCCCCGAGGAACTAGACAGAGCCCGCGAAAGGCGTGGTCAGTGAGTCTTTGTCAGTAACGGATCATGGCGTTGTGTGATCGTTCAGATGGTGCGGTCGTACTCAAGATGGAGCAGGACGAGGGCTGCGGCGGCGATCTTCGTGATACGGCTGGGGTCGAGGCTGACCCGGCGCAGTGCCTTGAAGGTGGTCTTGAGCAGGGAGTTGGCGCGCTCGCAGACGCCGTGGATGCCACGGATGACCTTGTTGTAGGTCTGCTGGGCCTCCGTCAGTTCGCCTCCGGCGGGCTTCTTGACGGGGTGGCGGAAGCCGTCGCCGACGTTCTCGTAACCGAGGTCGACCAGGATCGGCATGCTCATCTCAGCGGCGACTCGGTTGAGGGCGTCGACCAGGCCGTGGTGGCGGGCACAGGTGGTGTCGTGCTCACGGCCGGGCCGGACCGGTGAGACCCAGATCGGCCAGCCGTCCGGGGTGGCGATGACCTGCACGTTCCCACCATGGTGCTTGTGTTTTCCGGACCACCACAGGTCGGCGCCGTTGGGGCCGGGGGCTGCGACGCGGTCGGTGCGGATGACGGTGCCGTCGAGGTTCAGGTGCGTCAGCCCGGCCGCCTTCGCCCGCTCCAGCGCGGTCGTGAGGTCCGGTGCCCCGGCAGCCAGAACGGTCGGCCCCTCGTGGAGATAGCGGTAGGCGGTGGAGACCGACAGGCCGTTGTCGCAGGCGAGTTGGGCCAGCCGGGTGCCGTCGAGGAACCAGCGCAGCACGAGCACCGCCTGCTTGAAGCAGCCCAGCGCGCGTCGTCCCTTGCGGGTCCTGGCCGCGATCCGGTGGTCGCGCAGGAGGCCGGCCAGGTGCTCGGCGGTGGACCGCTTCACATCGAGCACAGCGGTGTATGTGACACTGGTCGGCACGTGAGGCCCCTCGGGTCAGAACAATCTGTCGCAAGATCGTTCCTACCAGGGGCCTTACGCCTGCCCCGACTTGGGACCACGCGGGCCGCAGCGCAAGCATCGCGATCACAGCGCGCGACGAGCGCTTACCGGGAAAGGCTCAGTGCGCTCTGGTCAGAGGAGCCCGCGTACGCGCTCCTTCAACTCTAAGCGGGATTGCAGTAGTCGGGGGATTCACTACCGCCGCGAACCCTCCTCGACATGCCCCCGCCGGGTAGGCCACCGGAGCCCAGCTAGCCGCTGGTCAGAGCGCGCAACGCCAAGCGCCCGGCACAGTCATACTGGCCGACATGCTGGTGCATATACCACCGATAACGATTTTCGATGGTCTTCACGAACACCCCTCATCCTTAAGTCGCAGGGTGACATGCTCCTCACCATGAGTGCGAGCAACAGGGGGACTGGCAGGCTTCATGCAGTCGAGGCGGTCGGAGCGAACGGCTTGCACCGCCGCGCGACACCTGCAGGGCACTACGGATCGCCTTGGTCCCCAGACCGGACACCGGCGTACGACAAGGCCTGCAAAGGAACGGACGACGGGCGCCATCGCTGGTCTCGCGTACGGCGAACCTTGGCCGCAGCCATGATCAGTTCGGATGGCAGCACGCGTGGCACACAGCTCTCATGATCATGGAGGGCGATGCGCTCACAGCTGGCTCTCCGCTGTGCGTCACTACAGGTGACATGACGACGCCAGCGCCTAGCCGCAGCTCGGCTCACGCCTTCGCCCTCTGTCAGTTATCCCCAGTCGACGTCTCGTTCCCGCAATTGACTAGCTCGAGCGACGAGAGCCTGAGTCTGGGTTGGCTAATCGGCAAGCTCTAGGGCTCAAACGCGAGCGCGAACCCCCCACCATGACTGATGCAGTGGAAGACCTGAGGAGGTACCAAGCCCACGAGAGTGAAAATGCCACTACCTGACTGATTGATTCCTTTCCGCTCTGCTCATTAACCTCGACCGTCCCCCCGCCGCACCCCAGCAGAGGAACGCAACATTATGCCCAATATTTTTGACAACATTAACAATGACGACCGTCTCGGCCCAGCACTGCGTGATTCTCTCAGGGACTTCCATAGTGTTGATGTGGCCACTGGCTATCTCGACCTCCGCGGCTGGGCCACCTTCGCCGACATTCTCGATACAAAACCAAATCCCGCGCCCGGAGACCGGGCCACAGCGCGCATCCTTGTCGGCATGGTCGCGCCATCAGATTCGGCGCAACTGCTGGAACTGCTGCAGGAGCAAATCCAGCCCCCAGAGTACGGTGCCGACATTCATGACCGAGAACGCGCAATCGCTCGGCGTGACCAGCTCGTCCGGCACCTGCGTACCCAACTCATGCGCGGACTTGCGACCTCCGAGGGCCAGCGCACTCTGCAAACCCTCAAACGGCAGCTGAGTCAGGGGACCGTAGCAATGAAGGTCTTCACCGAAAAACCCTTGCACGGCAAGACCTACATCTTCCACTCCCCCAATAAGAAGCACGCCGGCCGCTGGGGCTACGTCGGTTCGTCGAACCTCACTGGGGCAGGGCTCTACCACAATCTCGAACTCAATATCGATGTCCAAGACTCCGATGCCACCAACAAGCTCGCCATTTGGTTCGATGAGCGGTGGGACGACCCGTTCTCACTCACCATTACCGACGAGATTATCGCCCTAATTAGCGACTCATGGGCCGATGAACAGCAGCCCACCCCTTTCGAGGTGTATCTGAAAGTCTGCCACTCCCTCGCACAGGACGCTCGGGATGGGATGGGATACGTCCTGCCGAAGTCGATGAACACTCTACTGTTGGACTACCAGGAGAGTGCCGTGCGCACCCTTTCACGACGCATCGTCCGACGCGGCGGCACGATGCTGGGTGATGTCGTCGGCCTTGGAAAAACCTTGACGGCGGTGGCTACCGCGCTCATGCTGCAAGCTGCCGAAGACTATTCCACCCTGGTCCTCTGCCCTAAGAACCTGGCGCCTATGTGGATTGAGCACTTGGCGGCCTATGACATCAACGGCCGAGTCGTTCCTTACTCAATGGTCGACAAGATCCTACCAGAACTCAAACGCTTTAACCTCGTCATTTGCGACGAGTCGCACAACCTGCGTAATAACAGCACCGTGGCCTACGATGCGATCCACCAGTACATCCGTGCTAATGGATCGAAGGTCCTTTTGCTGACGGCGACTCCGTATAACCTCGCGTTCACCGATGTTGCCAATCAGATCGGCCTATACATAGACGAGGATGAAGATCTGGGTATCGTTCCGACGGCAGCTCTTCGGGTGGATCCTGGGCTGAGTGCCAAGGTCGACGGCAAGATCAACACACTGGCAGCGTTCCGTCGCTCGGAGGAACCTGAGGACTGGAAGCGACTAATGAGCGACCACCTCGTACGCCGCACCCGATCCTTCATTAAGCGGACGGCTGAGACTGAACTATTCACACGACCAGATGGCAGTCAGGTCGAACGTGAATACCTAACCTTCTCCAACGGCGCAAAGTTCTTCTTCCCCACTCGAATTGCTAAGCCCCTAAGCCACACATTTAGCGATGACGATCCAGCCAAGCTCATGGAGGACGACGCAACTCTCGACACTATTCGTGACCTGATTCTGCCACGATACCGGTTGGCTGACTACGACAACCCCCGAGCAGCACACACCGCAGTAGACACTCGAAACCTCGATGACATCCGCTCCGGACGAGGCAACGTCAGCGGATTCGTTCGAATCGGTCTATTCAAGCGACTGTCCTCATCGGGGCATTCATTTATCCTCTCGCTGCAACGGCAACGAGCGCGTAATGAGCTATTCCTGTACGCCATCGAAAATCGGCTACCCATCCCACTCGGGTCTTTCAGCGACAAGCAATTCGCGATCAGCGACGAGGACGTAGAAGGCGACGCCGACCTGCACGGAACCATCGCCACCCGCTATCAAGCACTGATTGCGTCTCTTTCCGGCAAAACGAAGTGGGTCAACAGTACTGTCTTCAAGTCCTCTCTGCGCAGAGACCTGGTACGTGACAACGAGGCCATCACGATGCTGCTGGACCGATTCGGCAGTTGGGACTCAACACGCGACTCAAAAATCAATGTTCTCGTCGACCTACTGCGTAACCAGCATCCCAACGAGAAGGTCCTGATCTTCACCGAGTACGTCGACACTGCCACGTACATCGCTAGCGCACTCGAGGAGGCAGGCATTGAGCACGTAGGCCTTGCCTCCGGCGGCACTGACGACCCGGCCTCCCTCGCCCGTCGGTTCTCTCCAGAATCGAACAGACTCCCGGGACAAGACCAGCCCGACCAAAAACCCCTCGCCGACCCCATCGATGTTCTCGTCGCCACTGACGTGTTGTCAGAGGGGCAGAACCTGCAAGACTCGCACATCGTCATCAACTACGACCTGCCATGGGCGATCATTCGGATCATCCAACGTGCCGGCCGCGTAGACCGAGTCGGGCAGAAGTCTGACACGGTGTACGTCTACCTGATTACCCACGAAAAAGTCGAGCAGCAGATCCGCCTACGGCAACGCATCAAAACCCGGCTAGGCGCCGCGGCCGAAGCGTTCGGCTCCGACGAACAGTTTTTCGGCGGCGAACAAGAGATCAAAGCACTGGACGACTTCTACAACGGTCGCATTCCAGACGAGGCCGACGAAGCAGAAGGCGAGGCGGACGCCGTCAGCGAAGCCTGGCTGGTGTGGTCCAACGCCCAGCGTGAACACCCCGAAATTTGCGCCCGAGTCTTGGCCATGCAGGACATGGTGCACAGCACACGTAATCATTATCTTCATGAGGACCACGGCAGCGTCACATGCTACGTGGCGACGGCCTCAGGCGTCGACGCCTTCGCTACCTCCATCGACACCGCCCATGGGGTGATCGAGCAACTGATCACACCTCTGGAGGCACTGCGCATATTTCGGGCCGATACCAACATCCTCACAGCGCCCCTGCGCGACGACCACTTCGCCAAGGAAAAGTCCCTCGTTCAAGGCCCGCTCAAAACGGAGACTATCGCCGCAGGAAACCTTAGAGGGGTCCGCAAATGGGCGTGGCAGCGCCTCGGCGGCACGCTCTATGGTGAGCAGGCGGCAGAGGGCCTTAGCGCGCTACACGAGCGACCGCTAACCGAGCACGCCACGATGCGCCTCAGCCAAGCCAGACGCAATCGCTACGGGCTCGAAGACCTTGCGGACCTAATCGCGCAACTACACGCCGAGGACAGGCTCGTGATTAAGTCCACAGACGCCGACACGATCAAGATCGTCTGCTCGCTAGGAGTCCAGAAAGCATGACTGATTCCCTAATCGCCCGCGCCGAGCAGCACAACTACCAGAAGCTGTTCATCCACGACCTGAATTGGTCCCGGCCAGACCATCCTCCGATCGCCTACGAGGAGGACGGGCACGTCCTCACCGCAACAAACGTCTCCTCTTACAAAGGACTGCGCGTTTGGGTATGCGACCAGAAACCGGGCTCCAAGCTGGAGGCTGCCCTCGACCACCTCATCGCCGGGACCTCCACGGACCGGCTTGTCATCTTCTATGACGGCTCAGAACAGGTCTGGCGCTGGCCCGTTCGTCGGGCCACTGGAGCGTCCACCGCAACCCGGTTGAGCCGGCACCTGCACCGCACTGGCGACCGCAACCCCCAGTTCGCCGCGAAGCTTGAGGCAATTCGCCTACCCTTGGACGCCGCACTTGACCCGAACGCAGTTCTTGCAAAAGTCCGATCTGCGTTCGATGTGGAAGCTCATAACGAGACCAAGCACGCCTCCAAGCTCATGGCACGCATGTATACCGCCATGGAGCAGGCGTACCCGGCTGGGTACGACCGGAAATCGCGAGATCACGAGATCTCCGTCACCCTCGCACGGCTCCTATTCCTAATGTTCGGTGATGATACCGAAATGTGGCCACAAAACCTGTTTCGCGACTATATTCACCAACACACCTCCCCGGACGGCTCCGATATTGGCACACGCCTATCCGACCTTTTCGCGTACCTTGACACTCCTCCAGTAGAAAGGGAAAAGGCGCAAGCAGAGTTCATGGGATTCCGATATGTCAACGGTGGGATCTTCCGTGAACGACTTACCCTGCCTACCATAAACGCAGAATTCCGAACAGTTATTCTTGAAGCGTGCGAACGCGACTGGGCGGCAATTAGTCCTGCAATTTTTGGCTCCATGTTCCAATCCGTTCGGGACGCAAAGACGCGACGCGAACTTGGTGAGCACTACACTTCCGAGGAGAACATTCTTAAGACTCTCAATCCTCTTTTTCTCGACGAACTACGCGCAGAGTTCGAGCACATCAAAACTCTTGGAAAGTACGAGGCAGACAGACTTCGTAAGCTCAGGGATAAGCTCGGGAAGATCCGCTACATGGATCCTGCCTGCGGCTGTGGGAACTTCATAATTGTCGCCTATCGTGAACTGCGCGACCTTGAATTGGCCATTATGGAACGCCTCCAAGAGATCACCAGAGACGATCCTATGCTGCTAGCCAACCTCGGCCTTCGAGTTACCCTCGACCACTTCTACGGCATCGAGATTGACGAATGGCCGGCCCGCATCGCTGAGACCGCGATGTTCCTCATTGACCGGCAATGTGACCTCAAACTTACCGAGCGACTTGGCTGGGCTCCGGACCGTCTTCCTATCCAGGAGCACGCCACCATCCGCAGCGGTGTCAGCGCCCTAAGGCTTGACTGGGCTGCCGTGTGCCCTCCGAGCGAACATGTCGTTGTAGCCGGTAACCCCCCGTTCCTTGGGGATCACACGCGTACCCCGGAGCAATTGGCCGAGCTACGAGTCGTGTGGGGTGGGAACAAGACTCTCAGCCGGATGGACTACGTCACCGGTTGGCACGCCAAAGCGCTCCAGTACTTTGCTCACCACGACGGGGTATGGGCCTTCGTCACCACCAACTCCATCACGCAGGGCGACCAAGTACATCGGCTCTTCTCCGAAATCTTCAACGCCCGTTGGCTCATCAAGTTCGCCCACCGGACGTTCGCTTGGACGTCCGAGGCGGTTGGGGCCGCCGCAGTACACTGTGTGATCATCGGCTTTGCCCGGCAACTCGCGCAAAAACCACGTTTGTTCGACTACGCCTCTCTGCGGGCCGCACCGGAGGAACGAACCGTATCCGCTATCAATGCGTATCTTGTTGACGGTCCAAACGTCCTAGTAGACAAGCGGACAAGCCCGATTTCCGTGAATCTTCCCGAAGTCGCCAAAGGGTCTATGCCAACCGATGGCGGGAATCTTGTGGTCACTCCAGAAGTGTACGAAACCGTTGCGGCAGATCCTATTGCCGCACGGTTCTTGCGACCCTACGTTGGGTCTAAGGAGCTAATCGGAGGGAGAAAGAGGTGGTGTCTCTGGCTCGTGAATGCCACGCCCTCTGACTTGGCTCGCAGCCCCGAGCTACGTCGGCGGATCGCCGCTGTTCGAGAAACACGCCAGGCAAGCACCGCTGCGACGACACGCAGCTATCAGCACGATCACCTTTTTCGACAGTTCGGCATCACACCAGACACTCATTTCGTCTGCATTCCCGAAGTTTCTAGCGAGAATCGCGATTACCTGCCGGTTGGGTACCTCGACGCCGGAACGATTATTAGCAACAAGGTGTACGGCGCCGTCGATCCAAGCGGTCTCGTCTTCGCCGTTGCGTCCTCGCGCATGTTCCTGGCCTGGATGTTGACCGTTGGCGGGCGCCTTAAGTCCGATCCATCGTTCTCTAGTACCATCACCTGGAACAATTTTCCGCTACCTGCACTTGACGCCGCCTCTAAAGGGAGGATCGTTGCAGCAGGTCGTGAAATTATCGAAGCGCGAAAAATCGAACCTTCGTGGTCACTGGAAGACCACTACAGACCTAGCCGCATGCACCACAAGGTTCGACGTGCGCACGAAGAATTGGATTCGCTCATCGACCGGGTCTTCGGAATCCGAAGCAAAAACCCGCACCTGCTGGAGCGGCAGGAAGCCCTCTTTGCAAACTACCTAATGCTGACCGCCCCGCTTACCTCTGCGGCCGGGAGGAGGCGCCGTGGCCGGCTGAGCTAGTCGCCGCAAGAGGCCAGTGCTCTTCCAAGCGGGCGGCTCGACGCTCGCGCCGCTTGGCGGTGAGCTATGGACCATCTGTGGACTGCGCCAAGTTCTCCTAAGTGGGACGAGCCCATGACCAGCAGGAATGCCGGAAAGCCACTCGGCCTCCGGAGCCGTGTGCGCAGGTCGAATCCCGCCGCGGCACCCTGCCCGAAGACCCCGCCATCAACGGTTTCGCTGAGAACGGGGTCTTCGCGTATGTGCAGGCAGATGCCGCCCGAAGCAGCCGTGTGTCGAGGTCCCTGGGCAAGTCGCGGATGGGGAGGTTGGAGCCTTCGCCCGGGTCAGCCCAGAAAGGGCGAGGACCCTGGATGGGTTCAGGGGTTACGCCGCGGAAGGGCGTCGCACTAGTCGGCGGTGACGCCCCAGTAGCCGATCTGCGCGGGCCGGCCGTCGCGGTAGAGGATTGTGCAGTTGCCCTGAGCACGATCGGGGAAGGTTAGGTGCCCGGAGTCGAGGGCCTCGTCCCACTCTTCGAAGGTGGGCCGGCCGTGAGGAGCCCACGCACGCACCTCCCGATCGGTCAGTGGCCGCATGAACGGACCGCTGTGAACGTCGGTGGCCTCAACCATGAGAGGGAAGTCCAGCACCGTGCACGTACCACCGGTGTAGATGTACTCGTGCCACTCCGGGTCACGCCACAACTCCTCTATGGACCGCCCCTCAAAGCCGTGGTTCTCCTTCGTCAGCTCCTCCGCCTGAGCCTGCCGGAACGCGGCCGCCAGGTCAGCCTGATGCGGGCCCGTGTGACTCCATGCGTTGCCACCCATCCTTGTCCCCTCCCCATCCGAACTGTTCGATCAGAGGCGCAGCGTAAGGGACGTCACCGACAGCGCGCGGTAGCTGATCACTCAAAACGCAAGCCGCGCAGCTCGTTCGCCATGTGCTCCTGTTATCGCGCCAGCGCTAAACGCTGAGACGGAGAACAGCGTCGTCGGCGAGCGTGCCGTCCCGTCGTGCACACCGGCGTGACGCAGCAAGAGAGGGGCCCGGATTCTGTCCAAGCCCCTCTCCCAGCTCGGGTTGCACGGGAGGCGGCCTCAGCGCCCGCCTTGCCGACCGTCCTCCTCAATTGCGGTGAGGTTCGCTCCCCTCCAGGAGGTGACTGCGGCTGGCGGCTACGCGGAGCACGTCACGCAGGGCTCCGGTCAGTTCCCTCGCCAGGAGTTGCAAGGCCTCCGGGTCCGCTGGCTCGTCGCTGAGGGTTTCCGCCGCCTGCTTCAACAGTTCGGTCGCCGTGTCGAGTTGCTCCGCTTCGATGTTGTCCGCCAGGCGGGACATGTAGCCGCCCCTGTCGTCGGTGCTCAGGTAGCAGGGCTTACCCTCCGGCCCCGACCACGGGAGGAGCCGCAGCTCGTTCTGTGCCGTCATCCTTGCGTCTGCCTCTCATCGATCACGTGGTGGGTGGTGAAGACCGCGTCAACGCGATCCCCTGGGAACACCAGAAGCGCGGCCTCGACGACGCGCCCGGCCGTGTCGGCGGCGACGCGTGTGATCGCGAGAACCGCCAAGGTGGGGTTAATCCGGAGGGTGGACGCCTCATCCGGTGTCGGGAGGCGAGCGGAGACCGTCTCCCGGATCTCCGACGACAGAGGGCTCAGCACAGCGAAGCTCGTTTCTGTCCGCAGGTATGAAAGGCCGTCGCCGAAGGGCTCGGTGCGCTCCAGGTCGCGGGGGACGTAGATGCGGGCCAGGCTGTGCGGGGACTCTCCCTGGTAGCTGATGCTGAGGAACTCGGTCAGCGGGCTACCGTTCGGAACTCGCAACAGGGCTGCCAGATGCCCATGCGCCTCGATCGCAGTTGCGCGGTCCGTGACGCGCAGAGCCGTTTCAGCGGCTGTCCACGGGTCCAGTGTCCCCCAGCCGCCGACATACATGATCTTGCGGAGGCGGTGGCGGACGAAGTTGCCCTTGCCGTGGATCTTCTCGATGAGGCCTTCCCCTTGAAGCACCGCGAGCGCGCTCCGCAGCGTCGCCGTGCTGACTTTGTACTGGCCGGCCAGTCCGACTTCCGACGGAAGGCGTTCGCCGGGCTTGATGTGACCGGTCGTGATCTGACACCTGAGGTCGTCGGCGATGTCGTGATGGCGAGAGGGCACGGTCTGTGTCACCGCCTTCTCAGCATCCGCACGGCGAGGAGCCGGGTCCGTGTGTGCATGGTCAGCAACTCGCCTGACTCGAAGAG
The DNA here is from genome assembly GCF_040644035.1 of Streptomyces sp. NPDC047042. Classification (NCBI taxonomy): domain Bacteria; kingdom Bacillati; phylum Actinomycetota; class Actinomycetes; order Kitasatosporales; family Streptomycetaceae; genus Streptomyces; species Streptomyces sp. NPDC047042. The sequence continues at coordinate 81,325 of NZ_JBEYVP010000025.1, forward strand.
CAGTTGCTTGGCGCCTTGGGGCAGCTGGAAGAGGTTGCTCACCCGGCAGGCACGGCCACCGACTTGGATGATGTCGCCGCGCTGCACAGTGGTCGAGGTGATCTCGACGGGCTGAGCAAGCAGCGCGCCGCTGGGTGCCCATTGCCTCACTGCTGCACCTCCGCAGGCGTGGACTGGTTGGACGTCGCGTGGCACGGGCAGTCGCACACCTCGTAAATCACCGGCAGGTCGACCGGCGCCGCCGTCGGGGAGGACTCCGCGCAGGTGGGGTGAGTGCCGATCCGGCATGCGACCGATCGGTAGGGGGCGGACGGGGCGTCCGTGATGTGAGGCTGTCGACGAGGAGGCATCAGCGGACTCCCGCGAGGGCTGACCAGGCTTCGGCCGGCAGATGGGGCGCCATGACCATCGAACGCTGCGGCCGTTCGCGCTTCTCCCAGGCCAGCACATACGGGCGGACAAGCGCGTTGTCTTCACCCGCGAGTGATCCCACGAGGTCCGCCGGGTCTGGGCCCCGCCTCCGGACGGCCGTCGGCCCCTCCGCGTGCGCAGGGGATACGTAGGCCAGCGACGGCCTGGTGGACCTTAAGGGCCGGCGATGCCTGCCCTTGGGGAAGTGCCGCTCTCTGGTGAGCGAGACGGCACGGCGGATACGGTTGAGCACGCTGCTCAGCTCCTATCGCTGGTGGCTCGGTCCCCCGACATCGCCCGTCGTGGGGACCACTTTGCGTACGACCGCCCAGAGGGTGCGGTCGTTGAGGCTGGTGGCGAGAAGGCCGAAACGATCGGCGTCGGCCACTACTTCGAGGGCCTCCCGCCATAACTCGGCGTCGAGCGATTCCGGGACCTCTACTTCGACCGTCGTGTGTAAGTCGTGCTCCTCCATGCGCACGGGGAGCCCGAGGGCGGACAGTCGGGCGGCGAGGGCCGCCGCGCTAACTCCCGAAGCGGGCACAGGGCAGCCTCCGTCACCAGCAATCACTTTCAGTGAAGCTAGTTAACTAGACTAGAGCTAGTGGACTAGATTTTCTACATGCCTGAGCAACCGCCCTATCTCCGCATCGCCGACGAACTCCGGCGGCGGATCGCGGAGCACGTATGGGAACCGGGAGACCGCCTGCCCTCCCGCGCCCAGATCGGCCAGGAGTGCGGCGTGGGCGAGAACGTGGTCCGGCGGGCGCAGGAGTTGCTGATCTCCCAGGGAGTGCTGGAGGGACGTGCCGGATCAGGCACGTACGTCGCCGAGCCTCGGCAGCGAGTGCGGGTGGTCCGCTCCTCGGCGCGCGAGCAGCCCAACGGGTCGCCCTTCCGCGCGGACATGAAGGCTGTCGGCAGGCAAGGGGATTGGGAGAGCCGGACCGACGCCAAGGTGCCGCCACCGGCGGAGATCGCGGCACGGCTGGGCATCGCCGAGGGCGACCTGTGCGTCCGGACGACGTACGAGTTCCTGGCGGACGGCAGGCCTGTGCAGCTGTCGACAAGTTGGGAGCCGTACGACCTCACGGCCGGCACTCTCGTCGTGCTGCCCGAGGGAGGGCCGCACGCCGGGTCGGGCGTCGTGAACCGCATGGCCGCGATCGGCATCACCGTCAGCCACGCCGTGGAGCAGCCGGAGCCGAGGCAGGCGACCGCCGAAGAGGCTTCCCTACTCGGCATCCAGAAGGCCGCGCTCGTCACGCACATCCGGCGGACGTACTACAGCGACGAGGGACGGCCCGTCGAGACGGCGGACATCGTCGTGCCCGCCGCTCACTGCGAGATCGTCTACGAGATCCCCATCAACCGTTAGCGGGACAGCTCCACGTCAAGGTCGTAGGCCCTCGGCTCGTATCGTGACCTCATGCGAAACGAGAGGCACGATGAGCGGCTGTCGGACGAGGAGTTGGAGCTGTTCCTCCAGTACCTCCACAGGTTCGCGAATCATGACCTCGATCTCTTCGCCCTCCTGCAGGTGGGAGATCCTGAGCATCCCGCCTACGTGTCCTTGAGCAGGACGCCAGAAGCGGGTGTCGACCCCTCGGCCTACCGGCGACCATGAGCCGGGATCCGGGCTCTGTCGAATGTGTGTCGACGGCGGGTGACGAGCTGCCAGCGGAAGGGGTAGTCGCCCAGGTCAGTGACCGTCCCGGGTGAACACACCAAGCGCCTTCTAAGCGCTTGGCCGCAGGTTCGAGTCCTGCCGGGGGCGCTCTGCACACACATCGCTTCGGCCCTCCTCCGGGAGGGCGTTTTTGCTGGTCGGGGGCGGGAGGCTGCGGGGCTCACAGCCCGGCGGGAGGTGGGCCGCGACGCATCTCCCGCATCCGCCCGCCCCGTGCGGTCAGCCGGCCGGGAACATCGCGTACAACTTCTCGACGACCTCCGCCGGAGCGGAGTCCGGGGACCCCGAGTCGTAAGGCGGCTGTGGTGCGTACTCGATGAGGAGTTGGAGCGCCTGCGCCGTGTCGTCGCCCGCGATCAGGCCGGCCAGGGTCAGGGCCATGTCGATGCCCGCCGAGACGCCCGCCGCGGTGGCGTAGTGGCCGTCGATGACGACCCGCTCGTTCGTCGGCGTCACACCGAACTCGGCGAGGTGCTCCAGCGCGCCCCAGTGGGTCGTCGCCCGACGTCCTTCGAGGACTCCGGCGGCGGCAAGGATCAGGGTTCCCGTGCAGACGGAAGTCGTCCAGGCACAGGTCCGGTCGACCGCTCGCAGCCATTCGTGCAGTGTTCCGTCGGACATCTGCTCCGTCTGGCCCGGGCCTCCGCCGATGATCACGACATCCGGGTTCGGCACGTCGGCGAGACGTGCGACGACGTTGATCGACAGGCTGCCCAGGTCGTTTCGGACGAGGCCCGGATGCTCGGCGACGAAGACGACCTCGGTGTCCGGGAGACGGCCCAGGACCTCGTACGGTCCGATGACGTCCAGCGAAGTGAACCCGGGGTAGAGAACGACCGCGACCTGCATGGAAAAGCTCCTTCGATTGCTTTGCTGCGGCTGACCGCCGTCGGCAGGGGGGAGATCGGGGGATGTTCAGGAGGCGGGGGCGCGCTCCGCATCGCCCGCCGTGGTCGTCGGGCGATGGCCGGCGGAGGCGACCGTGATGCGTGGTCGGCCTGTGATCGGGTGGGTGTCGAGTACCGCCCGCACCCCGAATACGTCGTGCACGAGTTCGGGCGTCAGTACCTCGGTCGGTTCCCCCACCGCCACGAGCCTGCCCTCCGCCATGACCGCGACGCGGTCGCAGTAGGAGACGGCGTGGTCGAGATCGTGCAGGGCCGTGAGGGTCGTCATGCCCAACTGGCTCAGCAGGTCGAGGACTTCGAACTGTGCGCGCACGTCGAGGTGGTTCGTCGGCTCGTCGAGTATCAGCAACCCGGCCTCCTGCGCGAGTGCGCGGGCGAGCAGAACACGCTGTTGTTCGCCGCCGGAGAGCGTCGCGAACGATCGCTGAGCCGCCCAGCGCATGTGTACGTCGTCGAGTGCCTGCTCAACTGTCCGGCGGTCCTGGTCGGTGTCGCGGTCGAGCATCCCCTTTCGAGGGGTTCGCCCCATGGCGACGATCTCCTCGACGGAGAACTCGGCCCCGAGCACGGTGTGCTGCGTCACGATCGCGCGACGGCGTGCCGCCTCCCGCGCGGACATGCTCCACACGTTGTCGCCGCCGATGAGTACCGCCCCGCCGGTCGGTCGAAGCACCCGGTACGCGCTGCGCAGGAGGGTGGATTTCCCGCTGCCGTTGGGCCCGACGAGTCCGACCATCTCACCCGGCGCGATGCTCAACGACACGTCGGAGACGATGCGGGCCGAGTCGATGTCGATACTGACGCCTTCGAAGTCCAGCCTCATCACGATCCCTCCCCTCGCCTGTTGCGTTGCAGCAGCCACAGCAGAACGGGCACGCCGATACCGGCGGTGAAGATGCCGGCCGGCAACTCGTTGGGCCGGGCGACCGTGCGGCTCGCGAGGTCGACGAGCACCAGGAAGGTCGCCCCCACGAGGATGGATGTCGGCAGCACGCGCCGGTGTTCGGCGCCCACGACGAGGCGCGCGATGTGAGGGATCATCAGTCCGACGAATCCGAGGCCGCCCGCGACCACGACCACGGTGGCGGTCATCAGCGACGTCACCACGAGCAGGTGACGCCGAAACCGGTGTACGTCGATTCCGAGCCCGACCGCCGCGTCATCGCCGATCATCAGCGCGTTGAGGGCGCGCCCCTGGGCGAACATCCAGCCGACACCCAGCGCGAGTGCGACGGCCGGTATGCCCAGGTCGGACCAAGCCGCGCCCGCGAGGCTGCCCATGAGCCAGAACATGATGCCCGCGAGCTGGTTCGGGTTCGTCTGCAACTGCACGAAGCTCGTGGCGGCAACCGCGAGATACCCCACCGCGACACCGGAGAGGATCAACCGTGTGTCGGCGAGCCGGCCGCCTCGCTGGGCGAGCAGAAACACCGCGGCCATGGTGAGCATCGCCGCGGCGAAGGCACCGCCGGTCACCCCCAGTCCGTCAAGCGCCGCGGAGCCGATCGCCAGAACGAGGACCGCTCCGAGAGACGCGCCAGGAGTTGTCCCCAGCATGTAGGGATCCGCGAGCGGATTACGGACCAGCGCCTGCAGACCGACACCTACGACGCTCAAGCTCGCACCGACGACCGCGGCCACGAGAACCCGAGGCAGACGGAGTTCCCAGACGATCTGGTTCTTCAGCGGATCCAGACCGCCGGTGTCGCCCGTGAGGTGGCGCAGGATCACATGCCATACGTCCCCTGCGGGCACGGTGACCGTTCCCATGGAGATCCCGGCGGTGACAGCCGCCACGAGCACCACGGTGAGCGTCACGTACAGGAGACCTGTCGCGCGGCCCGACACCAGGTAGGGACCGCGCGTGGACCCGCCGGGCCTACTGAGGGTGCGCCGCATCGGCGATCGCCTCCACCGCGTACGCGTTCGTCGGGCCGATGAAAGCCCCGTCGGAGATGCTCGTGTAGGTCTTGGTCTTCGACGCCTTCCACTGCGGGTACTGCTCGAACAACTGGTCGGCGAGTTGCTTCACCTTGCCCTTTTCGGACGGGTCGGCCAGTCCGATCACGAGCACGTCGACGTCGGCGGACGCCAGGGCCTCGGCGCTCAGGTTCGAGGTCAGCTCCGGATTCGGCTTGTCACTGGGGAAGGCGTTCTCGCCGCCTGCCGACTCGATGATGTCGTCGTAGACACCGCCGGAGAACACGGCAGGCAGATTGCTGGTGCTCATCATCGCCATACCGGGATACACCAGCAGCACCCTTTTACGGTCCTTGCCCTCGACGCGGTCCCGTACGGCCGAGATCCGTTTCCTGAGCTCGGCGACGAGGTCCGACGCCTTCTGCTGTTTGTCGAAAATGACCCCGGTCTGTGTGATGAATTCGTAGGTCGATTCGATCGACTGCTGGTCGTAGACGGCCTGGTCCGCCGCTGACGGGTTCGTCGCCCCGTAGGCACAGTCGACCGGGTTGACATACGACTTTATCCCGACGTCCGCCAACTGCTCCCGCGTGGCGAACCCGCTCTTGGCGTTGAAACTCCCGCTCCATGTCGACACCACGAGGTCAGGCTTGAGATCGAATACCTTCTCGGCGGGAACATCGAAATTCTTGTTCCACTCGGCGCCTCCGGTCGCCAGCCTCGCGACCTCTGCGACCATCTTCGGATCATCGGAGATGGTGACGCGTTGCGCATTCGCAAGAATGTGACTCTGAAGACCGAGAAGGACGTACGTCTCGACCTCTCCGACAGACGCGCCGTTCATGATCAGCACACGCCTGGGCGGCCCGTCGAACGTCACCTTCTGGCCGCAGTTGTCGATCGTCAACGGGTACGAGGTCCTGGTGGGTGCGGCACCCTTTTCCGCGGCTGCCGCGCCGCCCGAATCGGATCCGGACCCGGCACCGGAGCCGCAGCCCGCGACTTGCAGGCTCAGCGCGGCCACGAGCAGCACGACAGCACGCCGCTTCACGTCCGGTCGCACGGACCCGAGTAATAGCAAGGGCATCTCTATATCCACCTTCCAACAATCAGAGGCCGGCCCGGTCGAGGCCCAGCGGGCCGCGCGTTTCGCGATCGGAAAGGGGTGGCAGAAACGAAGTGAGAATCGACACGAGCGCCACTCGAGATCCTTGACGCGATACTCCATACCGATTGGCGAGCGGCACGATTTCGCATTACGGCGTAAAGCCTATGAGCGTCCAGCCATGACGTCCATGTCATGCAGACCAATAAATCTGCCATCCCGCAGACCGGGAAGCGGGAAGCGGGAAGCGGGAAGCGGGAACGTGCGAGCCTGCGGGATGGCTGTGCCGGTATACGCCGACGTCGTCTATCGAAGGGCAGGAGCGAGGGCCGGTGACTTCGTGAATGTACGGCGGTACTCCGTGGGCGAGACGTCGAGTTCACGCACGAACGCGAGACGCATCGCCTCGGACGTCCCGTATCCGCATTGGCGCGCGATACGGACCACGCCGTCGCCGGTGTCTGTCAGCATGCGCTGCGCGGCCTCCAGGCGGATGAGGTCCACGTAGCGGCCCGGGGTCGTCCCGACCTGCTCGGCGAACACACGGGCGAACTGGCGGGGGGACAAGCCGGCGCGCTCCGCCAAAGCGGGAACCGACAGGTCGGCTGCCAGGTTGGCAGCGGCCCAGTACTGGACCTCACGAAGCGGATCCGAGCGGGCGATCTGCGCCGAGAGCTGCACGCTGAACTGGGCCTGATTGCCGGGACGACGCACGTAGAGCACCAGAAGCCGGGCGATCTCGTGTGCCACCGCGCGCCCGAAGTCTTCCTCGACCAGCGCGATGGCAAGGTCGATCCCGGCCGTCACTCCCGCCGACGTGGAGATCGGGCCGTCCCGGACGAAGATCGGGACCGGATCGATCCGTATCCGGGGATATCTGCTCGCGAGGTAGTCGCAGGAAGCCCAGTGGGTCGTTGCCCGGCGGCCGTCGAGCAGTCCGGCCTCGGCCAGGAGGTACGCCCCGGTGCACACCGACACCACGCGTTTCACGCGCGGAGCACGCTCGCGCAGCCATGCCACGAGTCGGCTGTCGACGTCTCCCACGCCCGGCCCGCCGGGTACGAGAAGGAGCTCGGGATCCTCGACATCGGCCAGATCGAGATCGGGAACCAGCCTAAGACCACCGGCGGCTCGTACGGTCTCGCCGCCGAGGGATGCCGTGCGAACGACGTAAGGAGGCGTGCTCTCGCTTCCGGTGAAGCGCGCCGCCGCCGTGAACACGTCCACGGGCCCCGCCAGGTCAAGGGGCTGCACGCCGTCGAACAGCACGACCAGGACCGTCTGGGTTCTCACCTCGGCGACACCGGTACCGGCATCCTCGGAACAGCTCATCACACCACTGGGACGGCCACCTTTCATCTCACGCCGCCTGGACGCTCTCGAGGGCGCGGACGAGGTGCTCGGCCGCGTGGGGGTCGCCGTTTCGGGCGGCCGACGCCCAGGCGGTGGCGGCGGCGTCCGCCGTGGCGCGATCCGCGTGGCGGGGAAGGCGGGGAACGGGTGGGGCAGAGGTGATCACGTGGTGTCCTTCGCGGGTCGTCCGGATCCGACGTCCCATAACGGGGCACGGCTCTCCGGCAGAGGGGTTGGGGCCGTACGGATAGGCGGATGGGTACGGCGATGCCCGGGGCCCGTCGCGCTCGTCGGCCCACGCCGGGAGACGTGCGGCCCAGGAAGGGAACGCACGGGAACACGGCATGGCGAAGGGCGGGTGGGCCCCCGGTGGATCCGGCTGCCTCAGATGACAGCGGCGCCTGTGGGCGGTCCCCGCGAAGTGACGGAGTAACAGAGAAGGAAGCGGGCCAGTGACGAGCGGTGCGCGTCGCCCCGGTGCCTGGGGACGGAGGGGCCACGGGCCGCGACAGGCAACGCCAGCAGCATCCGCAGCGGCGCGACCAGCCGGGCCGCCGCGGCCCGCAGGACACGGAAGACGGCGCGCTCGCCGTACGCGAGCCACAGCCCGCACAGGACGGCGGCCAGCAGGTGGGCGGCGAGCATGCCGAACGAGGCGTTGCCACCCATGTCGGCCATACCGTGCGTGTGTACCGTGCCGCCGCCCCAGCCGTGCGACATGTGCGTCATGCCGCTCATGTCCATGGCGGCCGAGGAACCCATGTCCATGCCGCCCATACCGCCCATGGCGGCCGCTGTGGCACCGGAGGCGGGCGCTGTCCCGAGCACCACGGTGTGGCCCAGGGAGAACATCTCGTGGAGCACCGTCTGGGCCGCGACGACGACCGTGACGATCAACGCGGGCCCACGCTCACGACCGGCCAGGAACCAGCCCACCCCGCCAACTGCCATGGCACCGGCGGCCATCATCCACCAGCGGACGGGAGTGCCGGACATGGTGACGTGACCGAGAGCGGCCAGCAACACACAGACGACGGCGAACACACCGGCCCGCAGCGCGCGGCACCACCCTCCGACTGTCATAGCGCGCCCATCCTCGCACCCGGCGTCCGATCGTCGTCAGGAGGTACGCGAAGGGACCGGGCCACCACCTCACCGAAGAGACGATGACTCATGTCACACGGTGGGCCAGGGAACTCGACGAGCGGCCGGAACGACACCGGACGGCAGTCAGTTCCGCAGCCGCACAAGCGCCTCCTGATCCCGGCCTGCCGGCCCTCCCCGTGGCCCTCAACCAGACCGCGTCAACGCATCCCAGTGCACCGTCCGTCCGCACCAGCGGCTGAGGAGTAGCTGGTCGTGGCTCACGGCGAGCAGGCCGGCGCCGGTCGCGGTGCGGTATTCCTCGACTGCCGTGACGAGCGCGGCGCTGGTGGAGGCGTCGAGCATGGCGGTCATCTCGTCGCAGATCAGCCAGCGGGGGCGCAGGGCGAGGGCTCGGGCCAGGCAGGCGCGTTGGAGTTGACCGTCGCTGACCTCGTGGGGGCGTCGGGTCAGCAGGTCGGGGGTCAGGCCCACGGTGGGGGCGAGTTCGGCGACCCGGTCGGGCACTTCGTCGCGGCGGCCGTTCGCGCGCAGGGGTTCCGCGATGAGGTCGGTGAGTGGCAGTCGGGGGTCGGCGGAGAGTCTGGGCTGCTGGAAGACGACGCCGATGGCGGTGCGTTGGGTGCGGGGGGCTCGGTGGCGCCAGCGGTGTACGGGTTCGCCGTCGAGGAGCAGGGTTCCGGCGTCGGGGCGGTGGAGGAGGGCCGCGACGCGGGCGAGGGTGGATTTGCCGCAGCCGCTGGGGCCGAGGAGCCCGACGGACTCGCCGGTCTCGATGGTGAGGGAGGCGTCCCGGACGACGGGGGCGTGTCGGTCGTATCCGGCGGTGATGGCGCGCAGTTCAAGCACGGATGTCCTCCGCACGGGTGTCCTCCGGCAGGTACGGGTGGTGGCAGGCGACCGTGTCCGTCAGCTGCGGTACGGCGGTGCAGGCCGCGGTGGCCAGGTGGCAGCGGGCGGTGAAGGCGCAGCCGTCGGGGAGGTCGCCGAGCTCTGGGGGCATGCCGGGGATGGGGGTGAAGGCGCGGTCGGGCAGGGCGTGCAGGAGGCCGCGGCTGTAGGGGTGGCGGGGGCCGGGGATGCCGAAGAAGGTGTCCGCGTCGGTGAGTTCGACGATGCGGCCCGCGTACATGACCGCCACGCGGTCGGCGATGCGCTCGGCTGCCGCCAGGTCGTGGGTGATCATCAGCAGGGCCCGGGCGGCATCGTCCACATGCCGTCTCAGTTCGTCGACCGTGTGGTCCACGAGGTCGCGGTCGAGTCCGGTGGTCGGTTCGTCGGCGAGGAGGAGGGGTGCGTCGCCGACGAGGGCGAGGGCGGTGGCGGCGCGTTGGGCGAGGCCACCGGAGAGTTCGTGGGGGTGGCGGTCGAGGTGGTCGGCGGGAAACGCCGCCCGTTCGGCTGCCGCCTCGGCGGCGGTACGGACGGCCGCCCGGCCTCGTACGCCGGTCAACGCGGCGACTGTCTCCTCCAGTTGGGAGCGGATGGTGCGGACGGGGGTCAGGTGTGCGGCCGGGCTCTGCGGGACGAGGCCGATACGGCGGCCACGAACCGTGCGGGCCAGGGTGCGCTCGTCGGCGGCGAGCAGGTCGAGGTCGCCGAGGCGGGCCTCTCCGGCGGTCTGGGCGTTGGCGGGGAGCAGGCCGAGGAGGGCGGAGACGAGGACGGACTTGCCGCAGCCGCTCTCGCCGATCAGGGCCAGGCACTCCCCCGCCGCCACGTCGAAGTGCGCGTCGGTGACGGCGGCGACGCTGCGCCCGCCGGACATGAGGAAGCGCACCGACAGTCCGCGTACGGACAGGACAGCGGCTTTCACAGCATCAGCTCCGATCGACGCCGGGGGTTGATCCGCTCCCGCCAGGCCCCGGCGAGGCCGGCGATGGCGAGGGTCGGGACGATGAGGAACAGGCCGGGGAAGAGGGTGGGCCACCACTGCCCGGCGAGCAGCGAACCGCGGGCGTTCTGGATGAGGTTGCCGAGGCTCGCCATGTGGGCGGGCAGGCCCAGGCCGAGGAAGGAGAGAGCCGACTCGTGCCACATGGCGTGCGGCACCATCAGTACGGCGGCCAGCGCGGCCTGGGGCAGTACGGCGGGCAGCAGATGCCGTACGGTCACCCGCCACCTCGACGCGCCTCCGGAGATGGCGGCGTCGATGTACGGGCGGGAGCGCAGGGACAGCACCTCGGCGCGGACGATCCGGGCGGTCGACAGCCAGTGGGTGAGCCCGACCGAGACCACCACCGGCCAGACGCCGGGGCGGAACATGGCGACGATGAAGATGCCAAGGAGCAGATGCGGGACGGAGGAGAAGGTGTCGACCAGCCGCATGATGCCCCGGTCGGCCCAGCCGCCGAGTGCTCCGGCCGTGGCGCCGAGGGCCGTACCGATCACTGTCGCCGTCAGCGCCGCCACGACCCCGACGAACAGGGAGACGCGCAGGCCGTAGACGCAGCGCAGCAGCAGGTCGCGGCCGACGTCGTCGGTGCCGAACGGGTGGGCCCAGGAGGGTGGTTGGAGCTTGGCGGCCAAGTCGACGGCCTGTTGGTCGAGTTGGACGAGCGGCGGGACGAGCAGGACCGCTACGACCGTCAGGGCGACCAGAGTTACGGAGGTGCGCACCCGGACGGTGCGGGTGGAGCGGCGGCGGGTGCCGTACGAGCGCCACTTCGGTTCGACATCGGCATCGGCATCGGCATCGACTGCGACTGCGGTCTCAGCCATGGGAGTCACATTTCACTGAGCTTCACCCTCGGGTCGAAGAGGCCGTAGAGCAGGTCCGCGAGCAGGTTGCCTGCCAGGACGGCGACGGTGGCCAGCGCGGTGAGGGCGGCCAGCAGCGGGAAGTCGACGGCGGTGGCCGCCTCCACGGTGGCCGCGGCGATGCCGGGCCAGCTGAAGACGCTCTCCACCAGCAGGGCGCCGGTGATGAGTTCGGGCACGCGGGAGCCGATCAGGGTGAGGACCGGGAGCAGGCCGGAGCGCAGGGCGTGGCCGAGCAGGACGGTGGTTTCGCTCAGGCCGCGGGCGCGGGCGCCCCGTACCGGGTCCTCGGCCAGGGCGTCGGCGACGCCTTGGCGGACGTACAGGGTGAACCAGGGAAGTTGGGAGACGGCGAGGACTCCGGCGGGCAGGACCAGGTGGCTTGTCACCTGGCCGGGGGTGACCTGTTCGCTGGCGGTGTCGGTGAGGCCGCCCGCCGGGAGGAGGTCCAGGCGGAGGGCGAACAGCCAGATGACGAGCAGGGCGGTCCAGAACACCGGGGCGGCCGAGAGCGTGTAGGCGAGCGAGGTGATCGTACGGTCGAGCCAGCCGCCCTGTCGGCGGGCGGCCAGCACACCGAGCGCCGTGCCCGTCAGCACAGCCGCCACGAACGCGACGGCGCACAACAGCGCGGACCAGACGAGGCGTTCACCGATCACCTCGGCCACCGGCTGGCGCATCACGCTGGACTGGCCGAGGTCTCCGCTGAGCGCCGAGGTCAGCCAGTGCCACCAGCGCTCGGCGAAGGGCTGGTCCACGCCGAGGTTGACGCGCAGCCGGTCCAGGGTGGCCCGGTCGGCGCCGAGGGCGGCTGTGCCGGCGTACGCGCGTACCGGGTCGAAGGGGGAGGCGGCGGCGATCGCGAACATGCCGAAGGTGACGACGAGCAGGACCGGGGCGGCGAACAGGGTCCGCCGCCCGGCCAGTCGGGCCATCGGCCCCCAGGGCAGGGGGCTCACTGCTTGGGCTGCCAGTCCTCGAGGTTCCACCAGGGGCCGCTGGCGAATCCGTGCTCGTGCGGCTCCAGTTGGGTGGTCAGGCCGGTCCACCGGTCGGCGAGGACGTAGAGGTGGTCGATGTGGGTGAGGAAGGTGTAGCCGGGGTTCGCCACCAGCTCCCGCTGCAGCGTGTCGTACGCGGCCCTGCGTGTCGCCTCGTCCTGGCTGCGGCGGCCGGTGTCGAGGGCCTGGTCGACGGCCGGGTTGTCGTAGCGGCCCATGTTGTTGAAACCGTCGCCCGCGAGGGAGGAGTGCAGCAGCGTGTAGAGGCCGAAGTCGGGGTCTCCGGTGCTGCCGCCGCCGGCCAAGACCGCGTCGTCCTTCATCCTCGGCTCGATGACCTCCCAGGTGGCGCTCTCCACCTTCACGTCGATGCCGGCCTTCTTGGCGTCGGAGGCGTAGGCGAGGGCGTGGTCCTGGCGGACCTTGTCGCCCGAGGGGTAGAGGAGGGTGAAAGCGGCTCGCCGGCCGCTCTTGGCACGGACGCCGTCGGCGCCGGCCTTCCAGCCCGCCCGGTCCAGGATCTGCTTGGCCTTGTCCAGGTCCTGGGGGCGTTCGATGCCCTTTGCGAACCACGGGTCGTCGACCGGCAGCGGCCCGTACGCCGGGCGGCCCGCGCCGTCGAGGATCTTGGCCGCCATGGCCTCACGGTCCACTGCGGCGTCCAGGGCCTGTCGGATCGCCCGGTCGCCGGCGACCTTGTTCTCGGTGGGGAGGGTGACGGTGCGGAAGTCGTAGGACTTGGCGTCGTACGTCTTCCTGCCGCTGTCGTTCTTGAAGGTGGCGGCGAGGTTGGGCGGGAGTATCGCGCCGTCCAGGTCGCCGGAGCGCAGCCGGGTGGCGCGTACGTCGTCGTCCTCGATGATCGCCATGGTGACCGTCTTCACCTGCGGCGCGCCGCCCCAGTAGTGCGGGTTGGCCTTGAAGGTGAGCTTCTCGCCCTTGCTCCAGGCGGACAGGACGTACGGACCGGTGCCGATCGGCTCGGTGTTGAAGGAGCCGGTGTTGGGGTCCTGGTCGCCTGCCACGTGCTCGGGGACGATCGGCAGGATCGTGCGGCCGGCGAAGGGCGCGTACGGGTACTTGAGGGTGAAGACGACCTTGCCGTCGCCGTCCGCCCGCACCTCCTTGACGGCGTCGAGTTCGCTGCGGGAGGTGTTGTTGGTCTTCTCGTCGAGGACGGTCTCGTAGGTGAAGACCACGTCGGCGGCCGTGAGCGGCTCGCCGTCGCTGAACTCGACCCCGTCGCGCAGGGTGTACGTGTAGGTCAGGCCGTCGGCGCCGACCTCGGGCAGCGCCTTCGCGAGGGCGGGGGTGAGCTTCAGGTCGGCGTCCCGGGCGAGGAGACCGTCGAAGAGCTTGGAGTTGCCGTCCTTGCCGTAGCCGAGCAGCGGGCTGAGCGTGTCGGGCTCCGAGGCCACGCCGATCACCACCGAGTCGGCGGACGTGCCGTCCCCGGAACCACCGCCGGAGCCACCGCCGGAGCCACCGCCGGAGCCGCCTCCGGGCGCCGAGCACGCGGCTACCCCGCTGACCATCGCCGCGGTGACGGCGGCGCCTCGTATCCAACGGGTCGTCATGAGCCGCTCCCTGTTGCAGTAAATATGTTCTTGCACATTACTTGCAATTGAGATCGCCCAAAACAGAAGGGCTCCCACAAGTCACGTCCTTGGGGGAGCCCTTCGTCATGCCGCCTGCCCGGTGAAGGTTGAGAAGACGATCACGAGCAGGACGTTCTCATGCGGTCAGGGAGTCAGCAGCAGACTGTCGCCGCGCTCCTTGGCGGCGGCGTAACGCCGGGCCACGTCCTGCCAGTTGACGACGGCCCACATGGCGTCGATGAAGTCGACCTTCTGGTTCTTGTACTGGAGGTAGAAGGCGTGCTCCCAGGCGTCGAAGACCAGGATCGGGGTGGAGCCCTGGCCGACGTTGCCCTGGTGGTCGTAGACCTGCTCGACGATCAGCCGGCCGGAGAGCGGCTCGTAGGCGAGGACGCCCCAGCCCGAACCCTGCGTCGTCGCGGACGCCTTGGTCAGCTGTGCCTTGAAGCCGGCGAACGAGCCGAACGACTCGGCGATCGCGTCCGCGAGCTCACCGACCCCGTCCTTCTCCAGCGGCTCGCCGCCGCCGTCGCCGGTCATGTTGTGCCAGTAAATGCTGTGCAGGATGTGCCCGGAGAGGTGAAAGGCGAGGTTCTTCTCCAGGCCGTTGATGGAGCCCCACTGCTCCTTGTCACGGGCCTCCGCGAGCTGCTCCAGGGTGTCGTTCGCGCCCTTGACGTATGCGGCGTGGTGCTTGTCGTGGTGCAGTTCGACGATCTGCGGGTTGATGACCGGTTCGAGCGCCGCGTAGTCGTACGGGAGCTCCGGGAGCGTGTAAACCGCCATGTCCGACGTCCTCCGACGTTATTGCGATTGGTATGCAACTGCACGCTAGCAGCAGGAGAGGCCTCTTGTGGATCAGGCATTGGACCTAGGACTTTCGCCGCGTCGCGGCGGGAGCGGGTTCGCACGCGGTAGGCGGCATGGCGTGAGCAGGGGGCCCGGCCGGCGAGCCGAGGGAGGCCAGAGGGTGCGAGGCGGCGTCCACTGAACGAACGCCGTCGGGCGGGACGCCGCCCCGCACCCGCCAGGTGTCGGCGGTTCCGATGGGATCGATCGGCGACACCGACCCTGAGGTGACGGCGACGGCCCTACTGGGCGGCGACCCGCGCTTCCCCGATCGGGTACACAAGCCGGCGCGGAGGTCATCGGCCCGGAGGTCATCGGCTTCGCCACCGCCTGGACGACCCTCGCCCCCTTCCCCACCGACCGCTGCCGGTCACCGCGTGCGGTCACCTACTACCGCAACCAGGGCTGGACCCAGGCCACCCACCCCTCCCCCGACGGCAAGGGCATCGTCGTCTTCCTCGGCCCGCGCCATCCCGCCCGGGTTCTGGCCGCCGAGCCCCTGTGAGCCGTTACGGGATTGCGTGGTCGGGCGGGAGACAGTCATGACCCGCCCTCGGACACGGGACGGCGGCGGCCCGGCCGAGTTGAGACCCCGAGCACCCCGCCTACGTCTTCTTCAGCAGGACGCCAGAAGCAGGTGTCAGCCCCGTAATGCAGACGCCTTGTCGGGGTGGGTGATGTCGTCGGTGGCGGTGTGCTTGGGAATACCGATCCGCCCTTGGGCCATTGAATTCCGCGGCGCGGTCGTTGTGCAGCCAGCCGGCGCGTGGCCGCCCGAGCCCTTTCCGAGCGAGGAAGTGCGGTGATCACGCGATGAAGGCGGTGCGGCTCCATACGTACGGCGGGATCGATGTATTGCGGGTGGAGGAGGTGACGCGGCCCGCGCCCGGCCCTGGGCAAGTACTGGTCGAGGTCCGCGCGGCCGGGATCCAACCGGGCGAGGTGATGATCCGCGAGGGCGCTCGGCACGATCGCTGGCCGGCGACGTTCCCCTCCGGGCAGGGCAGCGACCTTGCCGGAGTCGTGGTGGAGGTCGGACCGCACGTACGCGGTTTCGGTGTGGGCGATGAGGTCCTGGGCTTCACCCACAATCGGGCGAGCCACGCCGAGTTGGTCGTGGTCGATGACGTGAATCTGGTGTCGCGTCCGGCGGGGCTTGACTGGGACGTGGCCGGTTCGCTGTACGTGGCCGGCACGACCGCGTACGCCACCGTGTTCGCGGTGGACCCCCGACCGGCCGAAACGGTCGTGGTGTCCGGGGCGGCGGGTGGTGTCGGATCCCTTGCCGTGCAGCTCGCGCGGCGACGCGGGGCAACGGTGATCGGGTTGGCGAGTGAGCGAAACCACGCCTGGCTGAAGGAGCGCGGTATCGTCCCGGTCACGTACGGGGAGGGCGTGGCCGAACGGATTCGGCAGGTTTCCGGCGGGAGCATCGACGCGTTCATCGACACGTTCGGCGACGGCTACGTGGACCTGGCGGTGGAGTTGGGCGTGCGCCCCGAGCGGATCAACACGATCTGCGACTGGCAGGCCGCGGCCAGGATCGGTGCGCGAACCTACGGAGAAGGCTCGGCGGCGAGCGCGGTAGTCCTCGGCGAGCTGGCCCGGCTTGCCGCTCGCGGGGAGCTGGAGGTACCGATCGCCCGCAGCTACCCGCTGGAGCAGGTGCGCGACGCGTTCCGCGAGCTGGAGCGGCGCCACACCCACGGCAAGATCGTGCTCCGGCCGGTTAGCCCTCACTGACCGAGGCGACCATCGAGCAGGCAGCCGCGGCCGCCGGTGGAGTTCACGATGGGCGTTGACACCGACGGACGACAACCATCCACAACATCTGGGAGTCGACAGCAAGGCAGCGGGTTTTCGCGATCACGCCGGAATCCAGCCAGGCCACTGTGGAGGGACGTTGTTCGCGGGGCAGAGGCCGGAGTCGCCCGGATAGCCGTCCAGCGTCCCTCGGCTCGCGAAGAACCACCATGCCGGCCCCACCGTGGCTACAACCACCAGCAACGTCGACAGCGAGACCCGAACCGCCGTCCGGGGGCGGAGCAGCAGGCGTTGGCCGATGGCCCACGCCGCGAGCCCGACGAGTGCTTCGACGCCGACTACGACAGGGAGCAGGAAGGTGAGTTCGAAGCGTCCGCCGGCGTCGTAACCCGCGTCGCAGTAGGCGCGCGCCCAGACGGTCAGAGACCAGGCTACGCAGCCGACAGCAGCTCCGAACAATGCGGAGGCTGCCCAGGGGAGGCATGAGTCGGGTCTCGACTTGGCTATGTCCACGGCTTGACACGACGTCGAACGCACCACTCACGGTTCCGCGAATCTGGACGCCTTACCCCGCAGTCCCGCAATCCGCCAGGAAAAGCCGGTCACGAGCCGAGCGTCACCACCGGAGAGTCAGGCCCGAGGATTCCGGCCGCGAGTTCCCCTCTGTCCGCGGTGCCATCGATCATTCCCACCAGGAATCCGAGCACGCCCGCTTCGCACTCCCACCAGGAACCATCACGGCCGCCGGCTACCACAGGCCAGTGGTCGGGATTACCGTGCGATGTCCGCCAGTAGAACACGTCACCCTCGACCGAACCACCCCATGGGAGCAGCCCGCCGTGCTCCGGGTAGGCGAGACAGCCCTCCGCCGCGTCGTCCTCCTGGAGTTCCCTCAGGATTTCAAGTTCATAATGAACTCCCTCAATGAATTCTTCCTCCCGCCCGCAGGCGGGGCTCCAGACCCGAAGGAACCCGCCGATCTCCAGAGCCGGATACGCATCGGCAAATTCTTTGTAGTCCGTCGGGAGATCAACACCCAGCAATAATTTCAGCGCGGGCCAGTCGACCCCGCGAGTCGAATTGTGACGTAGCGCCCGCAGTCTTCGGAGTCCATTCTCGAGATCAAAAAGTCTCAACGTTAACGACCATCTTTCGACCCCCGCTAGTCCGGCATCGCCGCACCGATACTCTGCAATTTCCGGATCATGTCAACCTGTTCCGAGAAATATGGCAACCCTTTTTTGGCGATGAGAACAAAATCCCGGAAACCCGACTGCGAGAAGAGCTCGATCTGCGTACCGAGTCCGCTTCGTTCGATTCCTTGGACCGTTCGCCACCCACCGTCCGCCGCCTGTTGTGATGTCATGACGACCTGGGTACGGGGGTCCCGTCGGATCAAGCGAGCCGGAATTCCCGCCCTGAGGTCCAGGCTTCCGGAGACCTCGGATATGTCGAGTGCCCAGTCATCGTCGCTCAGCAGGTCCACCCAGTGCTCACCGTTGGCCCGGTTGTAGATCTCCCGGAAGTTCACCGGATATGGCGGCAGGCGGGGGACGATCAGAACGTTGTCGATCCTCCCCCGCAGCTCGACCCGCCGGAACGCACACGCCACCACCCGGAAGAAATCTCCGTCGTCCACGACGAGGCCGTCGACGGTGACCCTTTCCAGCAACGCGCTCTCGAATACGCAATCGCGGATCTTGGAGTCACGCAGAATGATGTCCCGGAAGGTCGGCCGCAGCCGGGGATCCTCCACCGCGCGGACATTGCCACCGAAGATCTCGTATCCGGCCAGGTCCAAGCCTTCGACGAGGGTACCCGCCGCCGACCTCAAACCGCCGCTACTGCCCGGCAGCTTCTTGTACCCGGATGGCTGAGCCATTAGAACACTCCGAATCCGTACGGAACACTGGGGTAGGTAATATACGTCATCGGATTGACGTAGGACCTGGCGAAGTGCTTCACAAGCTGCTCAAGAGTATTCGTCGTCACTTCGTACATTTCGAGATTGGTTGTTCCTACGAAGTCCGGCATGGAAGCACCTCCCACCTGCATGAAATAGGGCTTGACGTCCGGATGCTCGGCGACGGCCCGCTCCAGCGCCTTTCCGAAGTTCGCCTGACCCATCCCAGGGTTCTCACGCAGGTAGTTGAGTTCGGACTCGCTGAGGAATTCGTTTGAGGCGCCAGGATCATTTCTCAACCACTCGTACGTCTCCTTCACCGCCCGTCTCATCGTGTCGTCCGGGTCCTCGCACCCTACCGAGGTGAGGATTTCATCCGGCTCACATCCTTCGGCGCCGACCGCGACCTTGGTACCGCCGCCACCGCCCAGCCCCCCGCTTCCGGACGTCGCCGTGCTCGGGTCCGTGCCCGCCGACGAGCTAGTGGCGTCATGCCCCGCCGCCGCTGCGGCGTCCTCGGCCGGGGTGGTGCCGAGGATGGGGGTGGAGTTGGTGCCGCCGAGGTTCTGGTTCTTGGCGTGGGTGGGGATGCCGTTGGCACCGCAGTCGTCGGAGACCGAGGCGGCCAGGACCAGGCCGAAGAGGAGCTCCTCGGCGCCCGCGCCGGCGATCTCGGTCCAGATCGCTCCGCCGACCTCGGGGAGTACCTCGGCCAGGCCCGCGCCCGCCGAGCCATAGCCCCAGGCCATGCCGCCGCCGACGGCCACGGCGCCCGCGCCGTAGTAGTAGTACGAGGAACTGCCGCCGCCGCTGGAGCCGAAGGAGTAGGAGGGGGTGTTCGGGGAGTAGGAGTAGGACGGGGAGGTGTCGGCAGGGGACGGCGAACCGTGTCCGTGGGCCGTCGAGTCGTAGTTGAAGGCGTCGTTGAAGTCCTTGTTGAACTGGTCTTCCCAGGCGTCCTGTTCCTCCTTCAGGGCGCGCTCGTCGGCGGCGTTCTGGCGGCGTTGGGCGTCCGCCTTCTTCTTGCCTATCGCCCACTGGCCCTGCGACCAGTCGAGGAGCCGGCCCGCCGCGCCCGCCTGCCAGGCCTTGAGGTTGGCCTGCATCTGCTCGTAGGCCTCTTCCTCGGCCTTGATGTCGTCGCTGGCGCAGGCGTCGTGGCCGGAGGGGTCGGCCTTGTCCAGGGGGTCGTCGTTGGCGTAGGCATAAGGGTTGGCGTTGACCGCCGGGGTGGGCGCGTTGCTGACGGAGTCCGCGCTGGTGAAGGCGCCGTTGGCGGGGTCGTACCAGCGGGCCGCGGCGTTGACCTGACCGGTGCCGGGGTCGGTCCAGCCGCCCTGGTAGCCGAGGGCGGCGCGGTTGGTGCCGGCGCCGCTGGTGGCGGTCGTACGGCCGTAGGCGTCGTAGGCGGTGGAACCGGTGAGGGCCGAGCCGGTCGCGGTGAAGGATCCGGTGATGTCGCCGTGCGCGTTGGAGAGGGCGAGCTGGGCGCCGGTACCGTCGGCCGCGGCGAAGGAGACCAGGCCGCCGCCCGGGCCCCGGCCGAACTTCTGAGTGCCGTCGGAGACGGGGGTGTTGCCGGCGTCGTCGTAGGTGAAGGCGGCGTTCTTGCCGCCGGAGGACGCCGTGGCGAGCCTGCCGAGACCGTCGTAGGTGTAGCTGGTGGCGGCGCTGGAGCCGGTCAGGTCGTCGAAGGCGTCGGAGGTGTACGTCGTGGTGGCACTGGCGGTTGTCGCGCTCGCGGTGGTGCCTCGGGCTGTGTAGCTGTAGGTGGTCGAGGTGGACCCGGTGGAGACCGAGGTCAGCTGGTTGCGGGCGTTGAAGGTGGCGGTGGAGGTACCCGCGCTGGTGCGGTTGCCGTTGGCGTCGTAGCCGTAGTTGGTCGTGGCGGACCCGGCGGCGGCGGACTTCAGGCGGCCGGCGAAGTCGTAGGTGTAGGTGCTGGTACCGGCGCCCGCGGTGCCGGTGGTCGTCTCGGAGGCGATCTGGCCGTCCGGGTTGTAGGTGTACGCGACCGATGCCTCGGTCGTCCCCGACGGGTTGGTCAGGACGTCGGACGTCAGCTGGTGCGCGGAGTTGTAGGTGTAGGCGCGGGCGGCGGAGCCGGTGCCGTAGCTGATGCCCTTGATCTGGTTGACGGAGTTGTAGGTGGTGGTGGCGGTGGTTCCGGTCAGCGGGTCGCTGTCGCTGCTGATCCGCTCGTCGGCGTCGTAGCCGAAGGTCGCGGTACCGGTGGCGTCGGTGCGTGAGGCGATCTGGCCGTTGCTGTTGTAGGTGTATCCGGCGGTGCCGGAGGGCCCCGCCATGGAGACGACGAGCCCGCGGTCGTCGTAGCCGAAGGTGTCGGTGCCGCCGGGGGCGGACACCGACGTGGTACGGCCGTCGGCGTCGTAGCCGAAGGTGCGGGTGGTGGTGGCCGCCTCGGCGCCGCTGCCGGCCTGGGACGTCAACTCGTTGTTGGCGTCATAGGTGTTGGTGAGCGTCACGCCTCCCGGACGGGTGACCTGGGCCTGGTTGCCGCCCGCGTCGTAGGCGTAGGTCGTGGTCCGGTCGGCCGCCGAGGTGAGGCCGGTGACGCTGGGGGCGATGCTGCTCTCGGGCAGGCCCAGCGAGTTGTAGGTGTAGAGGGTGATGTTCTTGTCGGGGTCGGTGTAGCGGGTCTGCTCGCCCGCCGCGTCGTAGCCGAACGAGGTGGTGATCGCGGTGGTGGCGTCGACCGGCTGGGTCTGGCTCACCGTGCGGTTGAGCGCGTCGAAGACGGCAGTCGAGGTGTTGAGCCGGGCGTCGGTCGCCGAGGTCTGGTTGCCCGCCGCGTCGTACCCGTAGGACGTGGAGCTGAGGGTGGCGCCCAGGGCGTCGAGTTGGGCGGCGGAGGTGAGCCGCCCGGCGAGGTCGTAGCCCTGGGTGGTGGCGGTGCCGTCGGCGGCCGTCGTCTTCACGACCTGGCCGGTCGCGTCGTAGGTGTAGCCAGTGGTGTTGCCCAGCGCGTCCTTGACGGTGATCGGCTCGCCGAGGGCGTCGTAGCTCGCGGTGGTGGCGGTGTTGGCGGCGGCCTGCGAAGGGTCCTGGACGCTGACGACGTCACCGAGGGCGTCGTAGCCGTAATTGGTGGTGTACGCCGCGGCGGTGGGGGTGCGTTCCACCTGGGTGGAGGTGATCTGCCGGCCGAGCGGGTCGTAGGTGGCCTGGGTCTGCGCGCCGGTCGGGTCGGTGGTGTTCAGCACCTCGCCGTCGGTGTCGTAGGCAGTGTGGGTGGTGCGGCTGCCGGGCAGGGTCTGCCGCACCTGGTCGCCGAGTTGGTCGTAGGTGTACGAGGCCGTGTGCTGCAGGGGGTCGGTCGCGGTGAGGACGTGGCCGAGCGCGTCGTACGTGTATGTCGTGGTCGGGGTGACCGTGGCGGAGCCGCCGGGTGCGGTGTACGCGGGCTGGGAGACGGCCAGGGGGCGGCTGTCCGCGTCGTAGGTGGTGGTGATGATCCTGCCGGTCGCGTCGTCGGACTCCACCTGGTCGCCGAAGGTGTCGTACCCGGCGCGCACGGTGGCCACGGCCTGCTGGGACGCGGCGCCGTCGTGTTCGACGGCGATCGGCGGTGAGGTGGTGGTGGTCGGGCGGCCGGCTTCGTCGTAGGTGTAGGTGGTGGTGTACGCCCCCGCGGTGGCCCCGGCGGCGTTGCCGCGCGGGTCGGTCGTCGTGGTCGGCAGGCCGCGCTGGTCGTAGGTGTACGTGGTGGTCAGCGGCGCGGAACCGGCGGTGCCGCCTGCGGTGTAGAGGGCGGTGGCCTCGGCGGCGGTCAGGGTACGGCTGTACACCTGCGCCTTGCTGACCGAGCCGTTGAAGTAGTTGGCGGCGGCGCCCGCGGCGTAGCCGCGGCCGATGACCAGCGGTCCGGTGCTCGCGATCGGGGTGGTGTCGGTCGCGGTGTTCTGGGCTACGCCGTTGACGTACAGCGTCATCCTGCCGGTGGCCGCGTCGTAGGTGCCGACGAGGTGGGTCCAGGTGGCGAGGGTGGGGGCCGCCGTGGAGGTGGCCCCCACCACGGTGGGCGCGGCGACGTCGGTGGTGGAGCGGTCGAAGGCCCAGCGTCCGGCGGTCGGGTTGTAGTCGAGGGAGAATCCGCCGGTCTGCGAACCCTGTTGGGTCATGACGGTCTGCCAGGTGCCGGCCGGCGTGCTGGTGATCTTCGCCCAGGCCGCCACCGAGAAGCTCTTGGTGGTGTCGGTGGCGGGGCCGCCGGTGGCGATCTGGCCGGCTCCGGCGAAGACCGCCGAGCCGCCGTTTTCGCCCGACCAGCTGGTGGAGGTGTTGAGGGTGCCGGCCTTGCCGGTGCCGGAGTAGTCGGCGGCGGTCGGGCTCTCGCCGTCGTCGAGCTTCCACCAGCCCGCGGCACCGAGCGAGACGGGCGATTCGCCGGTGGTGGTCGCGGAGGTGTAGAGCTGGCTGATCTCGTCGCCGGTGAGGTCACGAGCGTAGAGCTGGACGTCACGGATCCGGCCGGCGAAGAAGTTGACGGACGCGGTCGCCGCCTTGCCGCGGCCGATCGCGACGCCCTTGGTGCTGGCCATCGGGGTGAGGTCCTGGACGGGGGTGCCGCAGCCGGTGCAGACTCCGCTGACCTCGGTCCCGTTGACGTAGAGGCTCATATTTCCGAGGGCGTCGGAGACTCCCACCAGATGGGTCCAGACACCGGCCGTGGCGGCGGCGGTCGCGGCGGCGGTGTACGTGGTCGTGGTGGCGGTGTCGGCGGCCGCGCGGACGAAGGCCCAGGACTTGGTGGTGTGGTTGTACTGGAGCTGGAAGGCGCTGTTCTGGTCGCCCTGCTGGCTGACGACCGTGAAGTCCTTGGTGGTGCTGGTGGCGGTCAGATAGGCCCACGCGGAGACGGTGAAGGCCTGGGAGGTGTCCACGACAGGGGTGCCGCTGGTCAGGATGGCACCCGAAGTGCCGTTGAACTGGGCGTAGTTGCCGCCGGGCGGTGCCCAGGTGGCGCCGGTGCCGGGTACTCCGGCGAAGCCGTTGCCGCTGGAGTCGGCGGCGTTCACCGCGCCGTCGGTCAGCGGCCAGTAGCCGGTCGGCCCTGTGGTGTCGGTCCGGACGGACCGCGAGGTGACGTTGCCGGAGGCGTCGTAGGAGTAGCCGGTCTGGCGCGCCCTGCCGTCCCCGGTGAGGATCTGGGACAGGACGTTGTTGTCCGGGTCGAAGGTGTTGGCGGTGACCCGGTTCGCACCGGAGGGGTCGACGGCGGTGCTGATGGTGCGGTTCGCGGCGTCGACGGTGTACTTGGTCTGGCGGGTGCAGGTGGTGCCCGCCCAGACGTCGCACTCCCAGGTGCGGTTGCCGGCCGCGTCGTAGTCGTAGGCCTTGTCGGTGACGGCGATCGAGGTGCCGTAGCCGATGGTCTCGGACTGCATGTGGTCGTCGTCGAAGTAGCTGTAGGCGGTGGTCCGTCCCATGGAGTCGGTGACGGAGGCCAGCCGGCCCGCCGGGTCGTAGGCCCTGGACTCCAGGACCAGGTCCCGCGCGGCGGACGGCGCGGTCGGATCGCCGGTCCAGCCGGCCATGGTGGTGGTGACCAGCTGCCCGGTCGCCGAGTAGCCGTAGCGGTAGGTGGTTCCGGCCGGGTCGGTCCAGGTCGCCTGCCGGCCGAAGGCGTCGTACGTGTACTGGGTCACCGCGTTCGCCGGGTCGGTGACGGTCTTGACGCGGTCACCGGCGTCGTAGGTGTAGTGCGTGGTGCGGGTGGCGTCGCCGCCGGTGGTGTCGGCGACGGCCTTGGTGATCACGTCGCTGTCGGCGTCGTAGGTGTACGTGGTCCGCGGGGTGTGGACGGTGGTGCCGGTGACCGCGTTGGTGGTGGCGGGATCGGTCCTGGTGGCGACCCGGTCTAGGGCGTCGTAGGTGTACGTGGTCTGTACGCCGCCGACGGGAGCCCCGTAGTAGGTGAAGGTCACCGGGTAGGTGTCGGAGCTGACCGCCTGGTCGGTGAGGCGCCCGAACACGTTGATCTCGTAGTAGGTGACCTGGCCGGAGGGGGCGGTCTGGCTGCAGACCTGTCCGATGCCGGTGGTGTCGCAGTAGTGGAACCTGCTGACCTGGCCCCTGGCGTCGGTGATCGTGGCGAGCATGCCGTAGGGCTCGGTGTAGACGACGCCGTTGGTGTCGGTGAACTTCTGGTTGTTGTTGTAGTACGTGTATCTGACGGTCCGTCCGCTCGGGTAGTCCGGCGTCGGAGGCGTGGTCACCGACGCGAGGGCGCCGAACGGTGTGTAGGTGTACGCGGTGCGGTAGGCCGGGTTGGCGGTGCCGGTGGGTCCGGACCGGGCGTCGGCGGCGTAGAGCACCTTGCCGTTGAGCGGGTCCATCGGATCGGCGGCGTTGGTGTGGTAGCTGAAGTACGAGGTCTGGCAGGAGTTGGCCTGGCGGCAGGTGGTGGTGGTCAGGACGTTGCCGTACGCGTCGTGCTGGCGGGTGACGGTGTGGCCGTCGGGGTCGGTGCTCGCGTCCTGGAAGCCGAGGGAGTCGTAGGCGTAGGTGGTGCTGCCGCCGAGTGCGTCGGTGACGGCGGTGCTGCGGTTGCCGTTGGCCGGGTCGAAGGTGTACTTCTCGGTGCCCTGCGCGGGGTCGGTGACGGTGACGGTGGTCGAGGGCATCAGCGCGGTGGCGGATCCCCTGGCCCGGTAGAGGCCGAGCGCGGCTTCGGTGCTGGTCTGGTCGAGGTCGGTGCGGTAGACGCCGACCTGGCCGATCTCGCCGTTGAAGTACCCCTGGACGTTGGTGGTGGGGAGCTTGGGCCAGGAGCCGGAGATGTAACCGGCGCCGACGGTCACGGTCGTCTCCCCCCAGGTCGCCGCCTGGCCCGCGATGGACTTGCCGGCCCGGGTGGCCTGGCTCTGCCCGTCGAGCCAGAGAGTCTGGGTGGTGCCGGTGGCGGTCAGCTCGACCAGGTGCCAGTTGCCGTCGTTGACGGCGGCCTTGGAGGCCATCGGGGACAGGGCGCCGTCCCAGAACTGGCCGCGCAGCAGACCGTCGGTGCCGATGTAGAGGGCCGGCGTGTAGTTGCCGGTCAGTACGGTGCCGATCTGGCCGTTCTGGTACGAGAAGAGCACTCCGCCGGCCTGCTTGGTGTTGAACCACAGGGCGACGGTGGCGTTCCCCGTCGTGTCGTCCAGGGCGCCGGAGGGCAGCGAGAGGTAGGAGGATGTGCCGTTGAATCCGGCGGCCGTGTCCCCGCCGGGCCCGAAGATGCCGGGCTCACCGAGCATGACGTCGTTGTAGATGCCGTCGGAGGCGCCGCCGGGCGGGGCGTCGACGCCGTACTGATTGACCGCGGTGAGGCCGGCGGACTCGGTCAGCGGGTAGTCGAAGGACGGCCGGGTGCCGCGGGCGACGCCGTAGTAGGAGGCGTTGCTGCCGGTGGTGACCGGGTTGGCGAGCTGGTAGGTGCCGCCGTCGCTGTCGGTGACGGTGGCGGCGCGGTCGGTCAGGGCGTCGTAGGTCACGCCGAGCGCGGTCTTGCCCGACGGCAGTGTGCTGCCGGTGAGTTCGGCGGCGGCGAGGGTTCCCGAGGCGTACTCCTGCTGCACCGCGGGGAGGCCGAGCGGGTGCTGGAGGAAGGAGATGTCCTGGATCTGGCCGTTGAAGAAGCCCCGGGCGTTGGCGGTGGACGGGGTGGACGGCCAGGACGCGGTGAGTTCACCGGCGCCGACGGTGGTGTAGGGCTGGCCGCTGACGGCGATGGTGTGGGTGCCGGTGCTGGTCCGGGTGGCGACCTGCGACCCGTCGAGGAACAGCGTCTGCGCGGTACGGGCGCCGGAGAGCACCACGTAGTGCCATTTGCCGTCGTTGACGGCGCTCGGCGAGGCCATCGGGGCGGCGGCGCCGTCCCAGAACTCGGCGTGGATCTTCCCGTCCGTGCCGATGTAGATCGACGGTGTGTAGTTGGCCGTGACGGCGGTACTGGGTTTGGCGCTCTGGTACGAGAAGAGGGTGCCGCCGGCCTGCGTGGTCCTGAACCACATGCCGACCGCGAGGTTGCTGCTGGCGGCCACCAGGCTGTCGGGCAGCGCCAGGTACGAGGAGGTGCCGTTGAACGAGGCGGCGGTGGCGGGCGATCCGGCCAGCGGGCCGGACTGACCGAAGGTGACATTGGCCGCCGTGGCGTTGGTGGTGCCCCGGTTGACGACGACACTGTCCGCCGCCGTGGTGGATCCCGTGGCGTCGCCGAGCCGCCAGTAGTCCGTCGGGTTGGAGTCCAGGACCATCGAGGCGAAGTGCGATCCGGAGCCGGTGCCCGAGGTGTAGGTGTATCCGGTGCAGGAGGTGGACGTGGTGGTGCTGGTGGCCGGCGGGCAGACGGTGGTGAGGTGGCCGGCGGCGTCGTAGGTGTACGCCCACGGGTGGGTGACCCCGGCGACCGTGCGGTCGGTGACCGAGCCGATGTGCGGGACCTTCTTCGTCGTGCCGTCCGAGGCGGTCACCTGCTGGACGCCCCAGGTCAGTTCGAGGAGCACGGTCTGGTCGGGGAGGCTGTTGGTGGCGCCGTCGTTGTACCCGTTGTCCTGGTCGATGGAGTAGCCGACGTCGACCGGTTCCTTGGGGGTGACCGTCGTCCCGTCCGGGAGGGTGAGGGTGACCGGCTTCCAGGTGATGTCCAGGCCGTGGCCGTTGCGGTTGCCGAATTCGGTCAGGCCGAAGTAGGGCTGGCCGGTGACCGGGTCGGTGGCCGAGATGGTGAAGAGGTACCGCATGCCCGACTTCTCGGTCAGCATCAGGCCCGTGGTGCCGTAGCCGGCCGGTGGGGCCGACAGGACCGCGTAGTCGCCCGCCGGAGGGCTGTACGTGCCGTCGCCGTTGGCGCCGAAGCGTTCCTGCCGGCCGTCGGCGAGGGTGACCACGACGCTGCCGGAACCGTCCGAGTCCGGGGTCGCCCGCATGTCCAGCATGGACGACCAGCCCGCGCCGAACGCCTTGAAGACACCCGGGTCGAGGCTGTTGTAGGTGCGCACCAGTTTGAGCGCCGGGCCGTCCGCGAGCCCGCCGATCGAGGCGTCGGTGGCCTGCGTCGAGTAGTCGCCCATCTGCGGGTCCACGCCCTTGACCGTCGCGTCGTACGGGGCGACGCCGAGGTGCGATGTCACCAGCGGCTGCGGCGCGGACGGGACGTTGAAGTAGTCGGGCGCCGACCACAGGGAGGTGGCGTTGCCGTCACTGACCAGCGCTGTCCAGTAGTAGGTGCCGCCCCAGGCCAGTTTGGCGGCCGGGACCGTCCAGGTGGAGGTGGCGATGGCGCCCGAGGTGGCCAGCGCGGTGGTCGAGCCGTTGGCGTAGACCGCGAAGGAATAACTGAGCGCGGTACCCGGGTAGTTGTCGGGATCGTGGGCGGTGACGCCGAGCGTCGGGGTGAGGCTGAAGACCGCGCCGTTGTTGCCCGGGGTGAAGGTGTCGATGATCGGGGGGTTGTTGACCACCGGCAGCGAGTAACAGGTCTGCGGGACACCGTAGGTGGAGAACAGCACACCGTTGTACGCCATGTCCCAGCAGATCAGATACGTCGTGTTCGCCGTGAGCGCGGGGATGGCGGCGGTGACGGTGACCGGCTGGTTGGGCGCGACGGTCGACGGCATCACGGCCGGGGTCGAGGCGGGGGTGGTGAGCAGCGTGCGGGTGGTCCCGGAGACGGTGTACAGCTGGTACGAGAGCTTGTAGCCGTTGGTCGGGGTCCAGGTGGCGGTTCCCCTGTTCTGCACGGTGACCTTGCCCCAGCCGGGCTGGTTGTTCCACGGCGAGGCGTAGCTGACCTCGGAGTACGAGGCTCCGGCGCCGTTCGGGGTGTACTCGACGGCGAGGTAGGCGTCGTCGGCGTAGAACTCCTTGGCGGCGGCCGCGGTGTTGGGGGCGGTGAGCTGGAGGCCGTAGTTGGGCGCCCAGCCGTGGGCCCAGTTCATCGCGGTCTTCGTGTCGAGGCTGATGCCCTCCCACTGACGGCCGTTGGCGCAGTCGGTGCCGGCGGCGAAACTGGCGCTGCCGATCTGGGCGCCCGCGGCCGGGCCGGGGTAGGTGTTGATCTTCGTCGGGTCCCATGAGCCGCTGACCGCGGCGACGTTCACCGGCTGGGCGGAACAGGTGGCACTGGTGTCCTGGCCGGAGTACTCGGTGTCCAGCCAGAGCGTCGAGTTGACGATGTAGTCGTTCGCGAACTGCGTCTTGAAGCCGCTGAACTGCAGGTACGAGTTGTAGTTGTGGCTGAGGTACTGGCCGACGTAGAGCTGCCCGTTGCCGTTGAAGTTCTGCGTGACGCCGGACTCGACATAGGTGGTGGCCGACGTCGCGCCCTGGCCGGTCGGATTGGCGGCGGCCGTGAGCGCCGTCCGGTACGAGGCGTCGGAGGCGGCGTGGGCCGCGGTCCCGGTCCCGGTCGTGGTCGTGGTCGTGGTCGGCGCGATGTGTGCCCAACTGCCGTCGGAGCGGCGCTTGTTGACGGGACGGGTGTGGATCTGGGCGGTGTAGGTGCCGTCGGCGTTCTTGAAGACCGTCGTGGTGGCGGTGTCCAGTTCGGGCTGTTCGACGCTGGTGGCGGCGCTGAATCCCTGGGGGCGTCTGTGCGCGGGTGCGGCGGCGGCCGGTTCGGGCGCCTTGTGGACGCGGCTGCCCGAGCTGACCGGCTCGCCGTGCCTGGCGTGAGTCCTGTACGCCGCTACCGCACCCTTGGCGTGGCCGGCCACCGATGCCGCCGCCCTCGACTGCGCCCTGCTCGCCGTGGCCGACGCGGGGACGGTGTGCTTCTTACCGGCCGCGGTGCCGCTCTGCTGCCCGGGGGTGGCGGGGGCCGCCGCCGTTACCGGCAGTGCGACGGCGGACTGCCCGCCACAGGTGACGACCAGCGCGGTGACCGCGAGCAGCGCCGCCGCCCGTAGGGAGCCCGGTGTACGCCGGGCGGAGATCCAGAAGTGACCCACCGTCGTTCTACCCCCCAGAAGAACCACAAGTCCCGTGCATGCCGGGCTAGTTGGGTTCTTGTATCAGCCGTGAGTCGAATTCAGACAGCCATTCATTTCCTGCCATTTCCTGCGAATTTCCTCAACTCCCGCGCGGAATTGACCAGTCGGCGAGCATCTCTTTGCCGGTGCATCGGAAGCAGCGGACCGTTCACAGGAGAAGCTGTGTGCCCCGGCGGGGAGACCGGGGTGGCACATCGAACGGGGGCGGTCGGCGCGCATGGGACCACGACGGGTACGTACGGGACCTCAACGGGCCGGTGTCCTACGGGCGTTGACCCGCGCCGCCCTGCCCACGCTGCTGCTCGCACTGTCCGCGCTGCTCACACCGCCGGCGCTGCTCGCCCTGTCCGTCACCAGCGCCGCCGCCGCGCCGGTAACCGGTCCGGTGCCACTCGGCACCGAATGGCCGCTGGACGCACAGCACTTCGACGCCGTGAAGGTCTGGCGGCTCAGCCGTGGAGCCGGTGTCACCGTGGCGGTGGTCGACAGCGGCGTCAGCGCCCGTCACCCCGACCTCGCGGGCCGGGTCCTGCCCGGTACGGACATCACCCACCAGGCGGCCGACGGCCGGATCGACATCGCCGCCGACTCGCACGGCACCTCGGTCGCCGGAGTCGTCGCGGCGACCGGCACCGCCCCCCACGGCATGGTCGGGCTGGCCCCCGCATCGGTCATCCTGCCCGTCCGGATCAGCGGTGACGGCACCTCGGACCCCCTCGCCCTGGCCCAGGGCATCGTCTACGCCGCCCGGCACGGGGCCGGGGTCATCAACATCTCGATGACGACCCAGGTGGCCGACCCGCAACTCCGCGACGCCGTCGCCTACGCCGTCGCGCACGACATCGTCGTAGTGGCCGCCGCGGGCAACAACGGCCGGGCCGGGAACCAGATCACCTATCCGGCCGGGTTTCCCGGAGTTGTCGCCGTATCCGGCACGACCCGGGACGGCTCATTCTGGCCGCTCAGCGAATCAGGCTCCTACATTTCCGTGGCCGCTCCCGCCGACGGCATCTATTCCACGAAGAACAGCGGCGGCTACCTCACCGCCGACGGAACCAGCTATTCCGCTCCTTACGTTTCCGCCACCGCGGCACTGCTGCGCGCCGCGTTTCCCTCGGAGAGCGCGGGCCAGATCATCGCCCGGCTCATCGGCACCGCGGACCGGCCGCCGGGCGCGCCCGGCGCACACGGCCACGACGACCGCCTCGGCTACGGCCTCATCAACCCGCTGAAGGCCCTGCGGGCGTCGGCACCGCCCGCCCGGACCAACCCGCTCCTCACCGCCGGCCCCCCGGCGGCGAAGCCCGCCACCCGGAGCGGGGCCACGCCCTGGGCCGCCGGCGGTATCGCGGCCGGAACCGCCGCGGTCGCCACGGGAGGCTTCGCGGTGTTCCGGCGACGCCGCCGCTCCGCGTCCTGACATCGCACCGACCAGCTCCGTCACCGACCAGCTCCTTCACCAACCAGACCCGCCGCCCACCAGCCGCCACCGACCCGCAGCGAGGATCGCCATGCAGGTACCGACCATCGAAAGCCTCCTCGGCGGTGCCCGCAGACACCCGGCTCTCGCCGGTGGCGCCATCGCCGTCGCCGCCGCCCTCGCTGTGACGCTCACTGTGTTCCTGGTGACGGACAACGGAACGCCCCGCCCCCGGGCCGACAACGTCTCGCGCAACTTCCGAGCCTGCCTGCTCGTCTCACCCGCCGGCGCGACCGACGCCCAACTCTCCCGGAGCACCTGGCAGGGCATGCAGGAGGCGGCCGGGACCGGCCACGTCAACGCCCAGCGGTTTCCGACGCCCACCATCGACGCCAAGGCGGCGCTCCCGTACATCAACGGCGCCGTGCAGCAGCGCTGCGGGGTGATCATCGCCGTCGGCAGCGGCATGAAGCCCGCCACCGAGGCCGCGGCCGCCGCCAATCCGCACCAGCGGTTCGCCCTCGTGGGCGCCGCCTCGAGCCACCCCGGCATCGCGTCCATCACGGCGTCCGACAACTCGAAGGACCTGCCGTCGAAGGTCAAGGCCCTCATCACCGCGGACATCACCGCGTAGCGCGGTCGTCACCGGGGCTGACCGGGATCGCGCCTTCGGCCGCGCTCGCCACCGGTCGGTGCGGGTCGGGGCCCGCCGGTCGGTCCTGGCGCTGGGCGGCGACAGCGTGTCGGGCGGCGTCCGTGCGACGGTGTCCGGCGCGGAGCCGGGTGATCAGGGGACGCCGAGCAGGACCTCGAGGTGGCGACCGGCCGCGCCGAGGGCCCGGCCTCAGGGCTACCAGCCCCCGCACCCGTCGCTGCCGGTCGCGGTGGCCGCCGTCGCACTCGCTCGGTCGGCTGCTCGGCGAGCCCGCTGCTCCAGGAACGCCTGGTGTCGCTGACGCCCGAGGAGCTGAGCGGGCAGGCTCTCGGGCCGAACTCCTCTCGGCCTGCTCACCATGCAGGGCATCGCCGCCCCTTCGCCGTGACACCCGGCGCCTGGTGTGCCTTTTCGTGTACGCGTCGGGCTGCTGACCCAGGGGCGCGGCACCCGGCCTGCGAGGCGGCAAACCCCAATGGGGGCGCTTGACTACCGGGCGGCCGGGGCGTTCGGCAGGTCCTCCGGGAGGAGCATGCGGAGGTCGTCCAGGCCCGGGGCCTGGAGGGCGCCTATGCGGCCCGCCTGGCGGGTCATCATCGTTTCCAGGATCTGGCGGGCCGTGCGGGCGTTGCCGAAGGAGCGGTCTCGGGGTAGGGCGTCCACGTAGGTGCGGAGTTCAGTGAGGGCTTCGGGGGTGCAGTCGTAGCCGTAGCCGGTGGCCGTGCGGGCGAGGATGTCGAGGAGTTCGTCGGTGGTGTAGTTCTCGAACTCCACGGTCCTGGAGAAGCGGGAGGCCAGGCCCGGGTTCGAGGCCAGGAAGCGGGTCATCTCGTGGGTGTAGCCCGCGGCGATGACGACGACCTCGTCCCGGTGGTCCTCCATCAGCTTCAGCAGGGTGTCGACGGCTTCGCGGCCGAAGTCGGAGGTGGCGCCCTCCGGCGTGAGGGTGTACGCCTCGTCGATGAACAGCACACCGCCCAGCGCCTGTTCGAACGCGTCCTTGGTGAGCTGCGCCGTGTGGCCCACGTACCGGCCCACCAGGTCGGCCCGGGCCACCTCGACCAGCTGGCCCTTGGGCAGGACGCCGAGGGAGCGCAGCAGGTCGGCGTAGAGGCGGGCGACGGTGGTCTTGCCGGTGCCGGGTGGCCCGGAGAAGATCAGGTGCTGGCTGATCTTGGGGGTCGGCAGGCCGGCGGCCTGGCGTTGGCGGGTTGCCGTGAGCAGGTTGACCAGGGCTGTGACCTCGTTCTTGACCGCGCTCAGGCCCACCATGGCGTGCAGTTCGGCGAGGAGATCCTCCGCGGCCGGGCCGCCTTCGGAAGCGGCTGCCGAGGTGTCGGCCACGTCCTCCGGCAGGAGCAGGGTCAGATCGCTCTCGGCCGGGTTCGGCATCGCGCTGAGACGGTGTGCCTGGCGGTCGATCATCTCCTCGAACACCTTGCGGGCGGCGCGGCCGTTGCCGAACGTGGCGTCGCGCGGCATCCGTTCGTAGTGCCGGGCGAGGGCGTCCAGGGTGCTGGGGTCCAGCTCGTAGCGGTGGCCCGCGCACATGTTCTCGGTGATGGTCACCAGCTCGGGGACCGAGTAGTTGGCGAACTCCACGGTCCGGGTGAAGCGGGAGGCGAGCCCCGGGTTGGAGGAGAGGAAGGCGCCCATCTCGTCCGTGTAGCCGGCGGCGATGACGACGACCTCGTCCCGGTGGTCCTCCATCAGTTTCAGCAGGGTGTCGATCGCCTCCCGCCCGAAGTCGGCGCCGGAGCCCTTGCTGTCGGACATAAGGGTGTACGCCTCGTCGACGAACAGCACACCGCCGAGGGCGTCGTTGAACGCCTCCATGGTCTTGATCGCCGTACCGCCGATGACCTGGGCGACGAGGTCGGCGCGGGAGACCTCGACCAGGTGTCCGGAGCGCAGGACGCCCAGTTCCGCGAGGATGCCGCCGTAGAGGCGGGCCACGGTGGTCTTGCCGGTGCCGGGCGGGCCCGAGAAGACGAGGTGGCGGCTCATCGGCGGTACGGGCATGCCGAGTTGGGCGCGGCGCTGGGAGAGCTGGTTGAGGTTGACGAGGGTCCGCACCTGGTGCTTCACGTCGGCGAGGCCGACCAGGGATTCGAGTTCCGCCAGGGGGCCTTGGGGGGAGGTGTTTCCGTTCTCGCCGGCCGTCGAGGGTGCTGCGGCATCCGGGGGAAGGGTGTCGCCCCAGGCGTCCTGGGCCGCGTTGCCCGCGCTGCTCAGGTCCTCGACGGTGAGCCGTTCGCTCGCGCGGGACTGCTTGAGGCCGGCGCCTCGGTTGTCGCGTACGGTGCAGCCGGTCACGGTGACCGGCTCGGAGCTGTCGACGCGGATGCCGTCGCCGACGCTGCCGGTGATCTGGCAGGCGGTGAGGGCGGCCCGGGCGCCGTTCGACACCAGTACGCCGTGTGCGCCGCAGTCCGTGACGTGGGTGCGCAGGACGCTCAGTTCGCCGCCGTTCTCGATGGCGAGGCCGGACGCACGGCCGGACTGCACCGAGCAGTCCCGGAGGGTGCCCATGCCCTCCGCGCCGACGGACACGCCGGCCTCGGCGGCTTCGCGCATGACCGTGTCGCGTACCTCCGGCCTGCCGCCCCCGGCGATCCGGAGGGCGGCGCCGCCCGCCCGGTCGATCTCGCAGTGTTCGAGGCGCCCGCGTCCGTCCTCGATGATCTCGATGCCGTGGCCGCCGGGGTCGCTGATCCGGGCGCGGAGCACCAGCGGGTTGGCGCCGGCCCGGATCCGGATGCCGACGGCGGTCGCGTCCGAGACCACCAGGCCGTCGAACTCCGGGGAGGACTCGTCCTCGAGGAGTACGGCGCAGTTCTTGTCGGCGCAGTCGCGCACGGCGGTACCGGTGAGGGTGGGCGCGCTGGAGCCGATCACGCGGATGGCGGGGCCGGCGGCCTGGTCGAACTCGCAGTCCCGGAAGGTGCCCCGGGAGCGTTCGGTGACGGCGAGCCCGCTGCCCTTGGTCCGTGCGGTGCGGCAGCTCACCAGTTCGGGGTCGGCGCTGTCGGCGAGCATGATGCCGGGGCCGGAGGTGTCGAGAACGGTGACCTGTTCGAGCACCGGGCGGGAACTGCTGGTGATGTAGACGCCGACCGATGTGTCGTGCACGGTGGTGCGGACGATCCGGGTGCCGCTGCTGCCCTCCAGGGCGATGGCGGGCTTGTCGGTGGCGGAGATGTCGCAGTCCTCGACCAGTCCCTGCGCGGTCCCGCTGGCCAGTACGCCGTTGGCGCGGGCGTCCCGCAGCCGGCAGTCCCTTACAGTCGTCCGGGCGTCCTCGCCGATGACGACGGAGGACGTGCCGGTGTTCTCGACGAGGCAGCCCTCGATGACGCTGCCGGTGGACGCGGCGTCCACGACTCCGGCGCCCTTCGGGTTGCTGACCCGGCAGTCGCGCATGGCCAGGGAGCCGGATTCGCGGGCCAGTACGGCGGTCCAGCCCGAGCCGACGATCACGCAGCCGTCCATGGCGGCCTGGCCGCGCGGCGCGTCGACCACCGGGAGGTCCTCGCTGCCGCCGCGCAGGGTGAGGTCGGTGAGCATCACGGCGTCGGCGACCAGGACGACCGCGGAGCCGCGGCGCGGGCAGATCTCGACGCTGCCCGGGTCGCCGTCGGCGACGATCGTGACGCGGGTGCGGACGGTGAGGTTCTCGGCGTAGCGGCCGGGCTGGACCCGGATCACCGCTCCGGTGCGTGCCTTCTCCAGGGCCTCACCGATCGTCCGGAAGCTGTCCGGCCGGAAGCTGTCCGGTTGGTCCGGGCTGACCCTGAGCAACTGCCGTGACACGCGTCGATCCTCCTCGTTGTGGTGCGGCCCGCCGAGCGGTTCCCTTCCGGGATGTTCGTTTCGTACGGGCGTGCGCACGCGGTGAAGGCTACGGGACCGGGGGCGCCATCTTCCAGGAGAGGCAGGGGAGTTCGCGTGCCGACGTGTTCCGACCCCGTGCGTTTCGCTCTCGTCCGCGGCGCCTAGGATCGCGGGATGCGTGCTGCTCGTACTCTGCGCTCCCGGGGGGCGGCGGTTGTCGCACCCCTGCTCGCACCTCTGCTCGTGGCCCAGCTCGTGGCCCAGCTCGTGGTCCTGTCGGCCGCCGTTCCCGCGGCCGCCGACTCCGTGAAGCTGCCCGCCGTACGGTCCTCTCTGGCGGCCGACGAGCCCTGTACGCCGGCCTCCGCCGAGCACGCCAGTGGTCTGCCGTGGGCGCTGGCCGCGCTGGGGCACACCCGTTCCCTGACGCTCTCTCAGGGTGCCGGGGTCACCGTCGCCGTGGTGGACACCGGGGTGAGCACGGCCGTCTCCGGGCTGTCCGGGCGGGTCACCGCGCTCGCGGGTGCGGGGGTGGACTGTGTGGGGCACGGGACGTTCGCCGCCGGTCTGATCGCCGGGGCCGGGGAAGCGGGGGGAGGGCCTGCCGGACTCGCGCCGCAGGCCCGGATCCTGGCCGTTCGGGGCACGGACGAGCGCGGGAACGGTTCGGTGGCGCGGGTCGCCGACGGCATACGGGCTGCCGCCGACGCGGGCGTCTCCGTGATCTACGTCTCGGTGGCGCTCGCTTCCGGCAAGGAGCAGCTGACGGAGGCGGTCGAGTACGCGAGCCGCAAGGACGCCCTTGTTGTCGCGCCGCTCGCCCCGGACGCCCTGCCGAAGGACCGGGCGACCGGGGAGTTGGTGCGGCCGCAGCCCTGGTACTGGCCTGCTGCGGTGCCCGGAGTGCTGGCCGTGAGCGACTACGGCCCTGACGGGGGCCGTCCTGACAACGCGCCGGTGGTTGCTGGTGCCGATCTTGCCGCGCCCGGGGATTCCGTGGTCGGGCTCGGGGCCCGGGGGACGGGGGACTTCATCGGGTCCGGTGCCTCGCTCGCGGCGGCGCACGTCGCGGGGGCGGCGGCGTTGGTGCGGGCGCGGCATCCGGAGATGTCGGCGGTGGAGGTGTCCCGGCAGTTGACCGAGGCCGCGTATCCGGCTGCGCCGCCTCGGCTGGATCCGTACGCGGCGCTTACCGCTGTGCTGGCGGAGGGGCCGGGGGCCGCACCCCGGGCCGCGAAGGCCGTGGTTCCGGCTGCGGTGTCGGCGGAGCCTCGGGAGCGGGCGTTGGTTGTGGCGGGGGTGGGGGCGGGGGTGTTGTTGCTGGTCGCCGGGCTTGCGGTGGTGGTTCCTCGGGGGCGGGCGCGGGGGTGGCGGCCTGCGGGGTGAGGTTTTCGCCCCCGCCGCCCCTACCCGTCCCATCCTGTCCCTGGGGGCTGCGCCCCCAGACCCCCCTACGGCCCTGAACGGGCCTTGTCCTCAAACGCCGGACGGGCTGGAGATGCGGGCCGGCGCTGAAAAGGTGCGCCGGATGGGCTGGGGGTGCGGCCGACGCTGAAGGGGCACTGCCCGGCCCGGAAAAGGTCCCGCCCAGCCCGGAAGGTCCCGCCCTGGACAGGCGTCGCCCGGCCCGGAAAGTTGCCGCACAGCCCGGAGAGGTACCGCCCGGCCCGGAAAGGTACCGCCCAGCCCGGAAAGTTGCCGCACAGCCCGCAGAGGCACCGCCCAGCCCGGAAGGTCCCGCCCTGGACAGGCGTCGCCCGGCCCGGAGAGGTACCGCCCAGCCCGGAAAGTTGCCGCACAGCCCGGAGAGGCACCGCCCGGCCCGCAGAGATGCCGCCCAGCCCGGAAAGTTGCCGCACAGCCCGGAGAGGCACCGCCCAGTCCGGAGAGGTGCCGCCCGGCCCGAGACGGGCCCGGGGATGTGCCCCCTCCACTCCACTTCACTCCCCCACGTCCTCCAGCACCGAAGTCTGCACCTGAGTCGTCTTCCGCCGCGTTATCAGGGTCCCCCTGCCCGGCGGGAGGTTTCGGCCCTTCAGGGAGCCGATGATGAAGCCCTCCGACGGGGGGCAGGACAGGAGCAGGGTCGGGGTGTTGACCTCCAGTAGGCGGCGGAGCAGGGCCTCGCCCACTCCTCTGCCCGCGCCCGCTGCCGAGCGGGAGACGATCACGTGGACGCCCACCTCCCAGCCGAGGGCCAGGTGGGACAGGAGCGGTTCGAAGGGGGCGTTCATCGGGCCCGTGCCGACCATGTCGTAGTCGTCTACCAGGATGAACAGGCGGGGGCCGTTCCACCAGTCGGCCTTGCGCATCCGGGACGGGGTGATGTCGGGGCCGGGCAGTCGGGACGTGACCGCGCGGGCCGCGCCCGAGACCAGGTCCTTCAGGGCGTCGATGGAGACCGCGTGGCCGAGGCGGTACTCGTCGGGGACCGCCTCGACCAGTTCGCGCCGGTAGTCGACGACCATGATGCGGGCCTCGGCCGGCGAGTAGCGGTCCATGATGGCCTGCGCCGCCACCCGCAGCAGGTTGGTCTTGCCGCTCTCCGTGTCGCCGACGACGATCATGTGCGGGGTCTCGGTGAAGTCGTGCCAGACCGTGGAGAGTTCCTGCTCCTCCAGGCCGATCGGCATCCGGAAGCCGCCCGCCGGCGCCTCGGGGGCGGGGAGGGCCGAGACCGGGAGTTTGGCGGGGAGCATGCGGACGGCGGGGGCGGCCGGGCCGGGCCAGCTCTCCCTGACCGCTGCTACGAGTTCGGCTACGCCGTCCGTCAGGTCCTCCGCCGATTCCACGCCGTCTATTCGGGGGAGGGCCGTGAGGTAGTGGAGCTTCGTGTCGCGGGTCAGGCCTCGGCCGGGCATGCGGGGCACTGTCTTGGCGCGCCGCATGTCGATCTCGGAGTCCATCGGGTCGCCCATCCTGAGTTCCAGGTGGGTGGCCGCCTGGTCGCGGATGGCCGAGGTCAGTTCGACCCAGCGGGCGGTGGTGACGATCAGGTGGATGCCGTAGTTGAGGCCGCGTGCGGCGATCGAGCCGAACGTCTGGATGTAGCGGTCGAAGTCCTGGCGGACCGTGGACCAGCCGTCGATGACGAGGAACACGTCGCCGTGCTGTTCGTCGGGGAACTCCCCTGCGGCCCGGCGGCGCCGGAACGTCGCCATGGAGTCGATGCCCTCGTCGAGGAAGAAGCGTTCCCTGGCCGCCAGGAGGGAGGTGACCTCGGCGACTGTCCGGCTGACCCGTTCGGTGTCCAGGCGGGCCGCGACGCCGCTCATGTGGGGCAGTCCGGCGAGGCCGGCGAGAGTGCCGCCGCCGAAGTCCAGGCAGTAGAACTGCACTTCGCGGGGGGTGTGGGTGAGGGCGAGCGAGGTGAGGAGGGTGCGGACCATCGTGGACTTGCCGCTCTGCGGGCCGCCCGCGATGGCGATGTGGCCGCCCGCGCCGGAGACGTCGATCGTGAGCAGGTCGCGTAGTTGGTCGAAGGGGCGGTCGACTATGCCGATGGGGATGGTGAGTTTGCCCCGGCCGGGCCAGCCGACGGCGGTGAGGCCCAGTTCGGGGTCCGGGGTGAGCGGCGGGAGCACCTGGTCGAGGGTGGCCGGCAGATCCAGCGGGGGGAGCCACACCTGGTGGGCCGGGGGGCCCGCGTCGCGCAGTCGGTCCACGGCTACGGAGAGCAGGGTGTCGCCTGTTTCCTCCCCCGTGCCCGTGCCGGTCTCCGGGTCCGGGGTCGGGGCGGGCAGTTGGCGGGGGACCACGTAGCTGGTGGTCCACGGCACGGTCTGGCTGGCCACCCGTACCTGGTGGGCGCCGCCGCCCCGCTTCTCGTACGGGCCGGAGACGTACGCGGCGCGGAAGCGGGTCAGCTCCTCCACGCCGGACTTGAGGAAGCCGCTGCCGGGCTGCGGCGGCAGCTGGTAGGCGTCGGGCACGCCGAGCACGCCGCGGCTCTCCATCGCGGAGAAGGTCCGCAGACCGACCCGGTACGACAGATGGCTCTCCAGCGCGTGCATCCGGCCCTCGTCGAGGCGCTGCGAGGCCAGGAGAAGGTGGACGCCGAGGGAGCGGCCGAGGCGGCCGATCATCACGAACAGTTCCATGAACTCGCGGTGGGCGGCGAGCAGTTCGCTGAACTCGTCGACGACCACGAACAGGCTGGGCAGCGGCTGCAGCGGGACTCCGGAGGCGCGCGCCTTCTCGTAGTCGAGCGCGGAGGTGTAGTTGCCCGCGGCCCGCAGGAGTTCCTGACGGCGCATCAACTCGCCGTGCAGGGCGTCCTGCATACGGGAGACGAGCGCGGCCTCACCGGCGAGGTTGGTGATCACGGCGGAAGTGTGCGGGAGTTCGTCGAGGCCGAGGAAGGTGGCGCCGCCCTTGAAGTCGACGAGGACGAAGTTCAGGGTCTCCGAGGAGTTGGTGAGGGCGAGGGACAGGACGAGGGTGCGCAGCAGTTCGCTCTTGCCGGAGCCGGTGGCGCCGATGAGCATGCCGTGCGGTCCGGTGCCGCCCTGCGCGGACTCCTTGATGTCGAGTTCCACGGGCTGGCCGTCGACGCCGACGGCGATGGGCACGCGCAGCCGGGCGGCTCCGGTGTGCTGCTGCCACAGCTTGGCGGGGTCGTGGCGGTGCAGGTCGGGGATGCCCAGCAGGTTCGTCAGTTCGAGGTTCGTGGAGAGGGGTTCGGCGGCGTCCGCGCCGGTGCCCAGGCCCATGCGGTAGGGGGCGATCCGGCGGGCCAGGCCCGTCGCGCCGACCACGCCGAGGGTGTCGGGGCGGCCCAGGACGGTGGTCTGTTCCTTGCGGTCCCGGTCGGTGCGGACCAGCCCGAAGGTGTCCTTGGTCACGTCGAAGCGGAGCGTGACCCGGCCGGGCCGCCAGGTGAGCGCGCCGGACAGGTCCAGTACGACGGTGTTGCGGAAGCCGGGCCCCTCCAGCCGGTGGCCGGTGGGCACGGTGACGCCGTCCACGACGATCACGGTGAACGGCTCCTCCCGGCCGGGTACGGCGTCCGGGTCGAACTGGGGGCGCTCCTCGAACTCCGCGCCGAGCGAGTCCATCAGCTCGCCGAACGCGGAGAACGTCATCCGGGTGGGGCCGGCGCCGTCCGTCTCGTGCGGATGCAGGGCGTGCGGGAGCCACTTGGTCCACTCCCAGTCCGCGCGCCGCTCGTCGGACACGCACAGGGCGATCCACAGGTCGTCCGGCGAGTGGAAGGTGGCCAGTTGGGCGAGGACGGCGCGGGCCACACCGCGGATGCGGTCCTCGTCGCCCCGGAACAGCACCCGGGCCCAGGCCCGCAGATAGATCGCGATGGGCTGCTCGGGCACGGTCGCGTAGGCGCGGATGAAGCTGCGCAGGGCGTGCGCGGCGAGCGGTTCCAGGTCCTCGACGGGGCTGGTGGACGTCGGGGTGAGTTTGAGGCCGAGTTTCTGTTCGCCGACCGCGACCCGTACCTCGCCGAAGTCCTCGTCCCGGGGGCGGCGTTCCCACAGCCGGGTGGTGCCCACCATCGACGAGAGGGCGGCGGGTTCGGGGTGCCGCCAGGCCAGGGCGCGCTGCTGGTCGACGACGGCGCCGCGTACCTTGCGGCGGATCTGGCCGAGGTAGCGCAGGTAGTCGCGCCGTTCGCCCTTGAGGCGCTGCTTGCGTTCGCTGCTGCGGCGCATCGCCTGGCCGACGATCATCGCCGCGGACGCGACGACCATGACACCGAGGGCGAGATAGATGAATCCGCCGCTGCCCCGGGTCATTCCGGGCCGCATGAACATGAACATCATGGACACGGACATCATCGCCATGGGGAGGTACGTCCACACGGCGGATGAGTCGGGCACGACCTCGGGGAGCGCGGGCGGCTCCTGGAGGTTCAGCTCCCCGTCGGGCATCTCCGGGCCTCGGCGCCGGGCCGGGCGACGGAACAGGACCACACTCAAGGAGCTTCTCCTTACGAGGACTTGTGGGGCGCCGCCGAAGGCCGGACGGCGGATGGTCTGTACCGGCCGTTGTCCCGGTGGCGGCTGAAGCCCGCGATACATCTGATACTACGATCGTCATGTCGAACGCCAACGACCGGTCCTCCGCCGTGAGTTCGAATCCCGTCAGAGAGAACCGGAGAGAACCGGTCCGGCGCGACGTTCGGTGGAGCGTCGTCCGGCGTTTCCCCCCACCAGGACACGGAAAGCACCTTCGAAGAAGCGTGAGCAAGACCGATGACTGACACTCAGATGGCGGAGCTGTGCCGGCTGACGGTACGAGCCCCGGCCAAGACCATGGATCTGGCCGTACCCGCCGACGTGCCCGTCGCGGACCTGCTGCCCGCGGTCCTCGGCTACGGCGGCGACGATCTCGAGGAAGCCGGGATCGACCACGGCGGCTGGGTGCTCCAGCGGCTCGGCGGCGAGCCGCTGGACGAGGAACGCACCCTGGAGTCGTACGGCCTCAGGGACGGCGAGACGCTCTTCCTGCGCCCCCGCACCGAGGCGCTGCCCGAGGTGCACCTGGACGACCTGGTGGACGGCATCGCCACCACCATGCAGGAACGCCCGTACGGCTGGAGCCCCCGGGTGAGCCGGTGGCTGCTGCTCGGGGTCGCCCTCGCCGTCCTCGCGGCCGGTCTGCTGCTGGTCGCACTGCCGGGCGGCTCGGCGGCACCCCGCGCGGTGTTCGCCATGGCGGCCGGGCTGCTGCTGCTCGCGGGCGCCGGCGCGGCGAGCCGGGCGGTCGGGGACGCGGGCGCCGGAGCCGCGCTGGGCCTCATGGTCGGGCCGTATCTGGCGCTGGCCGGCTGGCTGTTGCCGGGCGGGGCGCTCGCGGGCCCGGAGCTGTACGAGGTGCTGGGCTCGCGGCTGCTCGCGTCGACCGCGGCCGGGGCGGGCGGCGCGGTGCTCGCGTTGGCGGTCGTGGCCTCGTACGCGGCGCTGTTCCTCGGTCTCACGGTCGTCTGTGTGTTCGGGGCGCTGGCGGCGGTGCTGATGCTCGTGGCGGATCTGCCGCCGGTGCATGTCGCCGGGGTCCTCGCGGTCGCGGCCGTGGTCCTCGGGGCCTTCGTGCCGTCGTTGTCGTTCCGGATGTCGGGGATGCGGATGCCGCCGCTGCCCACCAACGCCCAGCAGTTGCAGGAGGGCATCGAACCGCACCCCACCGCCACGGTGGCCTCGCGTGCCGTGCTCGCCGACGGCTGGATGACCTCGCTGTACGGGGCGGTGGGCGTGGTCGCCCTGGCCTGTCTGGCGGTGCTGGCCAGGGAGGACGACCTGCCCGAGACGATCATGGCGGTGGTGCTGTCCCTGCTGCTTCTGCTGCACGCGCGGGGCCTGGGCAACGTCTGGCAGCGGCTGTCGCTGGTGATTCCCGGTGTGGCCGGT
Source organism: Streptomyces sp. NPDC047042 (assembly GCF_040644035.1). Taxonomy (NCBI): domain Bacteria; kingdom Bacillati; phylum Actinomycetota; class Actinomycetes; order Kitasatosporales; family Streptomycetaceae; genus Streptomyces; species Streptomyces sp. NPDC047042. The sequence goes on from NZ_JBEYVP010000025.1 coordinate 123,958, forward strand.
CTGCTGGCGCTGGTCGTCGTGGCCGTACCGCAGTCCGCGCCGGGGACCCGGCTGGTGAGCGCGGCGGGGCTGCTGGCGGCCACGGCGGGGCTCGCCATCGCCTCGTGGACCGTGCCCGGGCGGCGGCTCGTGCCGTACTGGGGGCGGATCGGCGAGGTGCTCCACTCGGCCCTGGCGATCGGCCTGCTGCCGCTCGGCCTGTGGGTGCTCGGCGTGTACGGCGCACTGCGGTCCATGAACGGCTGAGAACGGCTGAGAACGGCTGAGATCGGCTGACGGGCCTTCAGCGGCCCCGGCGGTCTCAGCGGCGGTCTCAGCGGCGGTCTCAGCGGCGGGGTCCGGCGGACCAGCTTCGGCGGCCGACGCCGGGCCGACGATCCATCACCGGCCGTGCACGGCCGAACGAAAGGGAACCAAGGCTGTCATGCAGTCCAGACGCGATCAGGTCCAGGCGCACATGTTCGTCATGGGGCGGCTGACCTCGAGCATGCTGCGGGCGGACCCGGACGCCCCGGAGAGCCCGCAGGGCCGGACCAACCGGGGAGTGGTCATCGGGGTGCTGCTCGCCGTGCTGATCTCGGCCGGGGCGTTCGTCCTCGGGCTGCTGAAGCCGGGCACCAAGGACTCCTGGCAGGCGAGCGGGACCCTCGTGGTCAACAAGGACACCGGTTCCCGCTATCTCTACCTGGACGGCCGGCTGCGGCCGGTGCGCAACTACGCCTCGGCGCGGCTGCTGATGGGCGCCGACATGAAGGTGTCCATGGTCGGTTCCGCGTCGCTCGCCGACACCCCGCACGGGGCGCCGGTCGGCATCGTGGGCGCCCCCGACGCGCTGCCCGGCGGCGGCGACCTGGACACCGGCCCCTGGCAGGTGTGTTCGGGCACCGCCTCCGGTTCGACCGGCACCACCCTCGCGGTCGGCGCGCAGTCCACCGCGGCCGGCCTGCCCACCACGCGGGCACTGCTGGTGACCGGCCCGGACGAGGCCGACTACCTGGTGTGGCGGGGCAGCAAACTGCTCCTGGACGACGCGTCCAACGCGCGCGAGGCCCTCGGCTACGGCTCCACTCCGCGTACGGAGGTGTCGGCGGCGTTCCTCAACTCCCTGCCGTCCGGCCCGGATCTGGCGCCGCCGCAGGTGGCGGACAAGGGCGCGGCGGGACCGTCGCTGGGCGGTCGCGGCACCCGGATCGGCGAGGTGTTCCGGGTCACCGTGCCGGGCGCGGCCGAGCGGTACTACCTGCTGGAGCGCGACGGACTGACCCCGCTGACCGCCACCGGGGCCGCGCTGGCGCTCGGTGACCCGGAGACCCGCAAGAAGGTGTACGCGGGTGGCGCGGCGCAGGTCGCGGTGCTGGGCGCGGATGCCCTGAACGGCCGACTGGCGCCGGGCTCGGGCGAGTCGGCCCAGGACCCGGACCTGCCTCCGGCGCCCCCGGAGGTGGTCGGCATCGACGCGGCCACGACCGCCTGTGTACGGATCACGGCCGGTGCGGAGGGCCCCCGGATCAGTGTGGCCCTCGAGACGGCGGCGGCACTGGGCCCGGCCGCGCAGGCGCCCCCGGAGGGGCTCACGCCGGCGTGTCTGCCGGTCGCCCGGATCACCGTGAAGCCAGGTGGGGGTGCGCTGGTGCGGGCCCTCGGGGCGGGCGGGAGCCAGGTCGGCGGCACGCTCTACCTGGTGACGGACACCGGGATGAAGTACCGGGTAGGGACGGCGAAGGCGCTGGCCGCGCTCGGTTACACGGAGGGCCAGGCACGCGGACTGCCCTCGCCGCTGCTGGCGATGCTGCCGACGGGCCCGGATCTCAGCCCGGAGGCCGCGGTGGTGGGCGAGAGCGGGACGACGGCGCCACGCTGCGGGACTGCCCGAATCGACCGACCGGAAGGGCAAAGGTGATGTCCGTCATTGTTCGATCAACTGACCCACACCTAGGCTCACTTGGACCACTCGAATCCCAGGAGACACAAATCCATGGCACCTACAGGTAAGCAGCAGTCACAGGCGGATGCGACACGCAACGGTGTCACCGCGCTGGAGCAGGCCTTCGCGGGTGTTCAGCGATGCCGCCAGGACGTCGAGAACATGAAGCACAACCTGTCCTCGGGCTACTCGGGCAGCGACGGCGGGGCGTTCCAGAAGCTCCTGGAGCGGTGGGACCAGCAGGCGGAGATCATCTCGAACAACCTGCAGAACATGATCGACACGCTGAACGACACGCTCAAGGCGCAGGGCCTGCAGCAGGGTTCGTCCAACCAGGCCATCCAGGAGGCGTACAGCCGCTCCGAGGCGATCTTCGAGGCCCTGCGCGGCTGAGCCGCTTCCCCGCCACGCTCCCCCACCACGTTCCCCACGACGTTCTTCCGCCCCTGACACGACCGCCTCGAGACAAGGACAGCCATGCCCGACTTCACCGACGGACTCATCTACGTCGACTACTCCCACATGAACAACGCCGCCGACGACATGGTCCAGCAGACCAAGGCGATCGACAGCATCCTCACCAACCTGGACGCGGAGCTCCAGCAGCTCAAGGAGACCTGGGAGGGCGAGGACAAGGACATGTACGGCAAGAAGCAGGAGGCGTGGAACGGCGCCGTCGGCGAGATGGAGCGGATTCTCGGCGAGAACGCGGCCCTGCTCACCGAGGTGTCCGACAGCTACCAGTACAGCGAGAAGTCGCTGACGCAGCTGTGGGAGACCGTCCGCATCGGCGGCGCCTGACCACCGAAGGGCGACGGCACGCCCGCCCCGGCGGCCGTCCGCGTGCGCATCCCGCGGACGGCCCACCCCTCGTACCCCTCATCGCGGGTCGGGAGCTGACGGACGCAGGAGCAGGAGGAGTACGGACATGGCGGAGAACACTCCCACGGTCAATCTGAACAAGGCGTGGTTGCAGAACTTCCTGGACAACGACGTCATCCCGTTCAGGGACGAGATCAGGAAGCTCGGCCTGGACGGCGTTTCCCCGGTGGACGGGGTGGACGTGCCGGCGGTGGTGGACCTCGTGGCGGCAGGCGGCAAGACGGCCGTCGGCTTCCGGGACGGGCAGGTGAAGCCGCTCGCGATCGGATCGATGGCGGCGGACGGCAAGGGCCGGACCAACGGCGGAAACATCGCGGGGAAACTGAACGAGCTGATCGAGCAGCTGACCTCGATCCTCGCCTTCCAGGGGGAGCTCTTCGACGAGATCGAGGACGACCTCAAGGAAACCCTCGAGAAGATGTTCAAGACCCAGGACGAGAGCCTGGACAAGATCGACGGCAAGAAATTCGTGAACTTCTTCGAGGACGTGGACAGCATCCTGTCCGAGGGCCCCGGTTCGAGCGACGAGAACAACGACTGACGTCCCCCTGAACGACTGACGTCCCCCCTGACGGAAAAGGCCCCCTGCCATGCCGCTCGACCCCAGCAAAGTCACCAACGAACTCACCGCCGCCAATGACGTGTGGGCCGAAGCCATCGGTTTTTTCACCGGCTACCCCATGCCGGCCAGGGACATCCTTTTCGACACGCTGGTCGGCAACGAGGGTATTCCACTGATGAAGGTGGAGATCTCGACCATGAACTCCGTGGACTATGTGGACACGGAGGACTACAGCTGGGTGGCCGAGAACGCCGGATACAAGATAAACAACACCGACTTCGTCATCCCGTTCTACTCCGCGAGCGGCGGGGAGGGGTCGGAGGTGACGTATCACAAGGCGCGGATCACGCTGCTCGGGGACCACACCGAGAAGGACGGCGAGCTGACCGGCGGTGTGATCGAGGGCGGGACGTTCTCCAGCCACATCGACGGCCATCTGGGGATGGACGGGAAGCCCACCTGGGACACCACCCCGCTGAACCAGTACAGCTACGGCTCCGGACGCGCCCTTGAGGCGCTGCTGTGGCGGCCCGAGGGCACACACGCCTTCAAGTGGGGCGGCAGGGTCGTCGACAACGCCAACTCCGTCACCCTGGCGAACTTCGACGTGGTGGCGGGGGCGTTCGACCGGGTCGCGAAGTTCTTCGTGGACCAGCAGAAGAAGGTCGAGGAGTGGCAGGGCAGGCTCGGCACCGAGGAGAACGACGCCTGGCGCGGTCAGGCGGCGGGTGTCTTCTGGGATCTCGTCGACAAGCTCAACAAGCAGTACTCCGACTACGCGGAGGACATGAGTCCGAACGGGTCCTACTACTCGAAGCAGGGCAACGAGATCCGGGACGCCAAGACGGCCCTCGAGAAGGCCGCCGGAGATCTGCAGCGGGAATGGGCGAGCTGGGAATGGGAAGACGGCAACCCCCTGGTGCATCTGCACAATATCCTGGCGGCGATCGTTGATTACACCTGGTACAACAACATAACGCAGATCACCTATGACGTCGAAGTGCTGGGTGACTCCGTCTACACGACCTATGAGGCCGAAAAAAACTTCAGCAATCAGGCCAAGCTCTACCCCGGGCACAATCTGCCGTCGGAGTGGGGTTCCTTGGATTTCGGCCCGCTGAAAGAACTGAGCACCTGGGAGAAAATCGGGAACCAGGCGATCATTTCCTGGCAGCAGTCCGTCGAGAACCGGCTGGGGAAAGCGGCGGTCCTGTCACTGAATTCACTGCGCGACGCCTGGAGCAACGCGAAATTCGATCTCGGCACGGTCAAGTCGCGTACCGGTGACACGCTGAAGGACGGATACACCGAGGACAAGTCCGAGATCGCCGAGGAGAAGGCGGACAAGGCGGCGGAAGACGCCGCCAGGGCCGCGGCGGACGCGGCGAAGAAGCAAGAAGAGTTCATGCAGTGGCAGAAGGAACAGGCGCTCAAGGCCGAGGAGGAGCGCAGGCGGGAGAAGGAGGAGGCCGAACGCAAGGAGAAGGAAGCGGAGGAAAAGGCCGACCGGATCCGCGCCGAGCAGGAGGCCAAGCAGGACGCGAAGGAGAAGGAAGCCGAAGCCAAGGCCGCCGAGGCAGAGGCAAAGGCCGACCGCATCCGCGCCGAGCAGGAGGCCAAGCAGGACGCGAAGGAGAAGGAAGCCGAAGCCAAGGCCGCCGAGGCAGAGGCAAAGGCCGACCGCATCCGCGCCGA
>NZ_JBEYVP010000025.1:129116-178549 GCF_040644035.1 Streptomyces sp. NPDC047042
ACGAGCAAGAGGCCAAGCAGGACGCGAAGGAGAAGGAAGCCGAAGCCAAGCAGGCCGAGGCTGAGGCAAAGCAGGAGCAGAAGGAGAAGGAGGCCGAGGCAAAGCAGGCCGAGGCTCAGGCTCGTCAGGAGCAGCTCCAGATCGCCCAGATGAACCAGGCGAAGGCCGAACAGGAGCGGCAGCGCAAGCAGCAGGAGGAGAAGGAGGCCGAACAGGAGGCCAAGCAGGAGGAGAAGGAGAAGGAGGCCGAGGCGAAGCAGGCCGAGGCAGAGGCCAAGGCCGACCGCATCCGCGCCGAGCAGGAAGCCAAGCAGGACGCGAAGGAAGCCGAGCAGGAAGCGAAGCAGGAGCAGCGGGAGAAGGAGGCTGAGGCCAAACAGGCCGAGCAGGAGGCCAAGGCCGACCGGATCCGCACCGAGCAGGAGGCCAAGCAGGAGCAGCAGGAGGCGGAGCAGAAGGCCGAACGGGCCGCGGCGGAGGCCAAGCAGGAGCAGCGGCAGGCCGAGGCGGAGGCCAAGGCCGATCAGATCCGCGCCGAGCAGGAGCAGAAGCAGGCCGAGGCGGAGAAGCGGTACGAGGCCGAACGCCGGTCCGTCCTCAACAACGGTGATCTCTCCCAGCTGTCGCCCACCGACATCGGCGGGCCGGTCAACGGCGGGGTGCTGGATCTCGGCGGCGGCTTGCTCAACGACGGCGCGCTGGACATTCCCGGCGGCGGTCACACCCATGTCGACGCGGACGGTCGTGTGGTCACCGACTATCCGGACGGCAGCTCGACGACGATCGACCCGCTCACCCACACCTCGACCGTGACCCGGCCCGACGGCTCCACCATCTCCGGTCCGCTCAACTCCGGTGACCTGCTGACCAATCCGGACGGCAGCGTCACGCACCTGGACTCCCGGGGCGACGTGGTCACGCAGTACCAGGACGGCACCGTACAGACCGTCGACGCGGACACCGGCACCACCACGGTCACCCACCCCGACGGCACGACGACGTCCGGCAACCTCAACGGCAACCTCAGCCTGCCCTCCGTCAACTCCCCTTCGTACAACGGCTACGACTCCTACGAGGAGGAGCTCTACGACGGCTCCCCCTACCAGTCGCCGCTGGACTACGGCTCCTCGTCCGGTCCCCAGCCGAGCCCCACCCGGCAGTTCCTCAACTCCGGCCCCTTCCCCGGTCTCAGCACCAGCGGCTCGGACGTGTCGGGCAACCCCGCGGGCGGCGGGGCGCCGATGGGCGGAGCGCCGATGGGCGGCGGAATGGGCGGTGGCATGGGCGGTGGCATGGGCGGTGCGGGCGGCGGCGCCGGGGACAACGGCGAGCGCGTCCGTAACGTCTTCGACGGCGACGTGGTCAGCAACCGCCGCCCGAGGGCGGGCACCCGTACCGGCCGCGGGGGTTACGCCGAGGACGAGGTACGCGTGGCGGCGAGCGGTCCCACCACCTCCGGCAGTACGCCGTTCCTGCCGGGGACGGGCGGCGCCGGCGGGCCCGGGCAGACCAAGACGCAGAGCGGCGACCGGACCCGCGACGCGTGGGAGCCGGAGGACGACGACGTCTGGGGAACGGACGAAGGGGGCGCGCCCGCCGTGATCGGCCGGTGAACCGGGTGGACCAGGTGAACCGGGGAGCCGCGGACTTCGTAACCCCGTGTCGGATGACCACTGTTGTGCGGAGAGGTGCCCGTTGAGCGAGTCGATGGAGCGGAAGTTGGCCGCGGCGATGGCCGAACTGACCGCTGTGCAGGAGGCCGTGGCCCGGGCCGAGAGTGAACTCAGCCAGGCTTCGGCCACCGTACGGTCCCGGGACCGCGCCGTGGAGGTCACGGTCGGCCCGCAGGGCGAGCTGACCGGTCTGCGGTTCCTGGACGGCAAGTACCGAAGCATGCCGGGACCGCAGCTCGCGACCTCCATCCTGGAGGCCGTGCAGGAGGGCCGGGCCCAGATGGCGCGCAAGGTGATGGACACCTTCGCGCCGCTGACCGAGCGGCAGGGCGCCGGCACGGGCATCTCGGGCATCGACGTCGACTGGGAGCGCATGTTCGGCTCCGCGCTCGACCCGGAAGGCGGCAGCGGTTACGGACGGCCGTCCCGGGACCGGCTGCGCGACGAGATCCATGAGGACACGGACGACACCTTGCCGAGGGGACGGTAGCCATGTCGGGCACCTACGAAGCGAACCCGGCAGGACTGGAGACGAGCAGCGGCAACACCGGGGGGCTGGCGGCGCACGCGCAGAAGATCGCTGACGACTTCATCACGGACCAGTCCGCCTACCGTGGCCTGAACGGCCATACGGACGACTTCCACGACGAGACCCAACCCCGGTACGAGGCGAACAACAACGCTGTCCTGGCGGCGCTCAACGCGTTCGCGGACGTCTTCGACGGGCTGGGGTCCGCGATCTCCGGCAACCGGACGAACATCCTGAGCACCCAAGAGGGCGCCAACGACCTGATCCAGCAGCAGTCCTCGAAACTGGACGGCCTCGAAGGGGGCGAGAGGCGCTAAGTGGAGGAGATCAACTTTCCTCCGGACGTCCGGAAGATGCTCTTTGTCCTGCTGGGCGAGGCGCCCCTCCAGGCCAGGGAGAATCTGCTGTGGGCGAGCCGTAACCTCTATCTCGCCTGCCAGAAAGCCCTGATCAGGCTCCGGGAAGCCGCCCGCGAGACCATCATCGAGGCGCGGGACTCGCTGCCGCCGGCGGTCGCCGAGCAGTACATCCAGGGCCTCACGATGCTGATCGGCGAGGGGTACGGGAACGACCCCGTGCAGCGTCTCATCGATCAGCTCGACGATCTCGCGAACAATCAGATCGATCTCTCCCAGAAGGTCCAGGGGTCCAAGTGGGAGATCATCGCCGAGATCATCATGCTGATCGCCGAACTGGCGATCCTGGCCGCCCTGATGGCGTTCACGGGCGGTGCGTCCATTTCGCAGATGTTCCTGGCCAGGGCCAGGAGCAGGTTCGCGGTGCTGATGATCATCGACCGGCTGCTGCGGATGACCCATCTGATGCCGAGCCTGTCGGGGGCGGTGGAGGAGGCCATCCAGACCCTCGCGGTCCGGCTGGCCCAGATCGGACTGAACAGCGGTGGCCGAAAGCCCGACGGCGTCGACTGGGGCGACGTCGGAAAGGCCGCCGCCTTCGGTGCGATCACCGGTGGGTTCATGGAGGTGTTCGAGACGGTCTTCAAGCCGCTCAAGAACATCTTCAAGAACCTCATGGACGACGTCCTCACAAAGTTCAAGTTCGACCCCGACACGTTGCTGTTCAAGGGCCTGAAGAACGGCCCCGGCGAGATCGCCGCCGCCTTCGTGATCGGGGGTGCCAGTGAGGGGCTCGCGGAATACGTCGTCAAGGGCGTGTTCGAGGGCAACTGGGAATTCAAGTGGGAGACGTTCGTCGGCAGCGGCTCCAGTGCGGTCTTCGAACTCGCGGCGGGTGTCGCGGTCGGGGCCGCGGGGTTGTACGCGTACAACAAGTGGTTCGCCGACATGGACCTCTTCAAGCGTCACCTGAACGATCTGCCCGGCACCAAGGGCCCGTTGGGCAGCGGTGGGGGTTCCGGCTCGTCCAAGTCGCCCGTGTCCAACGGTCCTTCGGGTACGACGACGGGTAAGGGTGGGGTCTGGGGTACGGGTACGGGTGCGGGTGTCGGAGGGGCCGCCAACACCTCCCTCTTCACGCCCGGGCCGGTGGTGACCCCGGCACCGCTGACGACGTCGTCGTCGGGGCCCATCGGGGGGAACAACGGGGTTGTCCTGCCGCAGCCGAGCATCCCGGTCGTCACGACTTCAGACACCTCTACCTCTACCTCTACATCTCCTTCTACTTCTACTTCCGCGACTCCGTTGTTCGACTCGCCGTCGCTCAGCACGCCGACCGGGTCGACGACGTCCGCCTTCACGCCGCCGCGCACCTCCGGGTCCTCGTTCATCCCGGACTCCGGGGTCATCGACACGACGATGCCCGACCTCGACATGGACGCCGTACTCAACCCCGATGGCGCGTCCAGCCTGCCGGGTTCGTCGGACGACCTTTCCTCCTCCACGCCCCCGAGGGCGACCGGGACAGGGAGCACGGGCGGTACGCAGTCCATCGCGGACCAGGAGATCGTCCGCGACGGCGAACAGACCGACGGGGAGCCGGTGTTCGGCTCCGACGCCGTCGCGCCCCCGGCTCCGGTGGGCACGTCGACGGGCCCGCAGGGTGCGTCGAGCGGTTCGGGTGCGCATGGCTCGTCGGGGGCGTCGCAGCAGGCGGGCCAGTCCGGCAGTGCCGACTCAGCCGACGGCAGCACGGACGGAGTTGCCGACGAGGAGGGCGCGGAAAGCACGCTCGTCACCGAGGACCAGGTCGTCGGCGACGGCCCGGTGGCTGCCGAGGGTGCTGACAACACCGTGGGCTCCGCCGGCCAGCCCGGCCCGTCCTCCCCCACGGCGTCCCCGGCCAGCCCGGGGACGGTGCCGCAGGGAATTCGTACGTCCTCCGAGACCCCCGGACAGCTCGACCCGGAACTCGCCGAGCCGCTCGGCGACGGACCGATCGCCCTGCACGACGCACCGCCCACCACCCACCCCGGCAACACAGCCCGACCGACCACCCCACGCGACACCCCCACCGAAACCCCGGACACCCCGCCCACCGGCGTGGACGCCGACCCCCACGGCACTCCCGACACGCACACCCCCGGGAAGTCAGACCCGGAACTCGCCGAGCCGCTCGGCGACGGTCCCATCGCCCTGCACGACGCACCGCCCACCACCCACCCCGGCAACACAGGCCGACCGACCACCCCACGCGGCACCCCGACCGAGACCCCGGCCGCCCCAGCCACCGGCGTGGACGCCGATGGCACGCACATCCCCGGGCAGCTCGACGCCGAACTCGTCGAGCCGGTCGGCACGGCGCCGGCCGACCCCGTCCGCATCCCCACGGGTGGCAAGCGGCCGGACCTCAAGCTCGACTCCGGCCTTGGTCTCGAGCTCGACGTCGACCTTGACCTCGACGACGACCGTGACAGCGGCTACGGATCAGGCGACGACATCGACGACAGCGACAGCGACAGCGACACACTCGCCGGTGCTCCGACCGGTGCCGGTCGGGCCCTGGTGACCGACCCCGCCCCGCCCGCTCCCCCCGTCGCCCTCGCCACCGCGTCGGCAACGCCCCCGGACCCCACCACCACCGTCGCCGAAGTGGCCACGGCCACCGCGCCGATCCGTCCGGAGCAGTGGCGCGGACGGCAGGCTGGGGCGCCCTCCGCCTCCCTGCGGACCGAGCGCTACGACCCCGCCGCCGATCCCCTGGCTCCCGGGCCGGGTCGGGGCAAGGGGACCCTGGGTGGGCGCGACACCGTCATCCGGGTGTCGATCGAGCGTGTCCAGGCCGACGACGGGCGCTGGGTGCGCAACCTGACGCTGAATCTGCCGGTCAAGTTCGGTGAGGGGTTCTCCGCCGACCAACTGGACGACTATCAGGGCTCGTTGCGGGAGCTGCTCGACACGTTCGTGAACGGCGGGCCGGATCCGCTGCCGAGGTCCGGTGACCAGCTCAACCTCGATCTGAACCTCGTACACGCCCCCGACCACCCCGAGGCCATCAAGCTCAGCCGGGTGGACCGGCCCACCGATTTCGACCAGTTCGAGTTCCAGCTGTACGCCGAGGACCCGGCCCTCGGGCCCGAGGAGAACGAGCGGCGGCAACAGGTCAACGACGCGCGGGCGCTGCACGAGTTGCTGCATTACGCCGGTCTCGCGGACCGGGCGCTGGATCCCGGGTTCCTGTTCCGCCGTACGAAGAACGCCGCCGTGGACACCTCCGGGGTCATGGCCGACCCGGACACGCTGCCGGAGCCGGGGCTGCCCGCGCACTACCTTCGCGGCATCGAGGACGTCATCGACTCCGGGCCGGTGATCACCGACCATCCGCTCACCGCTCCGGCCGTGGTCACGGTCTCGAAGGACCCCGCCGATCTGCTGGCGCCCGTGGAGCTGCGGCCCGCTCATCCGCCCTCGCAGGCCAACATCGGTCTCACCACCTCGTCCGAGACCGTCAAGGAGATCGAGGGGCTCTGGAGCGCCGCTGTCGAGAGCCAGGAGGATGGCGACGGGATCCTCACCCTCACGATCGACGGCGCCGGCGTGACCGCGAGCGAGCTGACGCCCCTCGTCCTGGAGCGGATCGGCGCCACCGGCCTGGCCGGTGAGATCACCGTGCCCAAGCCCAGCACCAAGCTCAAGGCCGGGGCCAAGCACAAGGTGCTGCTGACCCACACCGCCGATGGCCGGCCCAGCACCGTGAGCCATGAGATACGCATCGTGTCGGCGCAGTCGCCGGCCACGGCGTCCTCCTCCTCGGCCGCCGCGCCCGGAGCGGCCACGATCAGCGGGCCCGTGTTCGAGCCCGGGGTCACCCCGGCGGCCAACCGGCGCAGCCTGGAAATCAGCCAGAAGATCGGCGCGGCCCTCGACGCCCTCATCGGGGGCGGCCGAATGGGGGACGTCACGGGTCCCGCCGTACTCACCGGGGGCGCCCAGGCGACGGTGCGTTTCGACAGTCCGCGTCCCGTCGACCGGCTGGAGTTCCGGCTCGGCACCGGTGACGTCCGGCCGTACGCGGACGCCGTCAACCAGGCCCTGGCCGCGCACTTCCCCGGCTCGTCCGGCTCCTCGTCGAACGTACTGCGGGCGCACCCCGGCAACCCGGGCACGCTCAGCGGCACGATCGACGGCGTCGAGGTCACCATCGGTCCCGCCGACGGCCTTCTCGACGACGCCCCGGAAGTCCAGGACGGCCACACCCTCCCGTCGGAGCTGGACTCCGCGATCGACACCGCGTTCGCGCTGGCCGTGGGCGTGGACCAACGGCAGCGGGCCTCGGCCCTGTTCGACCTGTTGTGGGCGCTGGGCGCGAATCCGGGCCTTGACGCCGCTCTCGCCGAGACGTTGGTGAAGCGGCGCGCCGGGCAGTACGCCGCCCGGATCCCGGCGGGCGGGAAGGCCGAGCTGACCGCGCAGTTCGGGCAGGTGCTGGGCGGGCTGTCGGGGACCAAGGCCGCCCGTACCGCCCTGTCGGAACAGTGGGCCGCCTTCGGCGCGACACCCCAGGACGTCGAGCGGCTGCAGGGGGTCCTCGCGGACCTCGCCGACGTCTTCCGGGCCGGGTCGGGTCCGTACCGTGCCCTGATCCTCACGGCCGGCAACTTCAGCGGTGACATGTTCGGCATCGCCACCGCCCTCACGCTCAACCCGAAGCTCCATCTGGGCGTGCTGACAGGGCCGCGCACCTCCGACCAGCTGGGCCCCTTCGTCCGCAGAACCCTCGCGGCCTCGGTGCGCGCCGAGTACGCCCGGGCGGTGGCGGACCTCTACGCGAAGACCGGTCTGTCGGCCGGGGAGCGCGCGGAGAGGCTGGCGGGGCTCGATGCCCGGCGCGACGCCGATCTGCGGGCGCAGGAGGAGCGCGTCCACATCCTGCACACCGACGATCCGCACAGCCTGTACACCCAGACCGCCAACGGCAACAGGCCGATCTCCTATGCCGATATGAGCCCGCCGGTGCCGCCGGGGCTGCGCAGCATGCGGCTCCAGAAGACGACCGCGTACGCCACGAGCGAGGTCGCGAACCTGTGGGGCAACCGGAACCGTGAGCGGGCCCGTATGCGGACCGCCTGGGGGCTGGACTCCCCCCGCACCGACCGGGTGCGGGGTTTCCTCGCGGCCCGTGGGGTTCCGGAGCGCGGCCCGTACGTCGTCCTGTGGTCGCGGCTGGGCAGTCGCCAGGAGGGCGAGGCCCATCCGCAGCACGACACCGGCACCCAGGGGCTGCGGCAGATCATCGCCGACCTGCCGCCCGGCACGACCGTGATCATCGCGGGGGACACCGCGCACAACGGTGCCCTCGGGCGGCTCGCCGACAGCCACGCCAACGTGCACGACCTCACGGAGTTCTGGACGGGCGAGGACTGGCGGGAGGCCTTCCCCGACGCGACCCGCGAGGACCAGCTCCAGGTCTTCGACCACCTCAGGAACATCGCGGACGGCGACCTCAGGCACCTGGGGTTCCGCAGCGGCAACCTGGAGTCCTTCGCACTGGTCGGGCACGACGTCCGCTATCTGGAGGAGAACGGCAACCTGCAGGCCAAGCGCATGCAGACCTGGCACGCGCCGGCCATCGGCTACCAGCGGATCACCCTGAACAAGGTGCCGACCCTCGCCGGGCAGTGGGTGGTCGCCAACGCCGCGCGGAACGCCGGGCGGGAGTCGGAGGTCCCCTGGTGGGGCAGCGCCGACGCGAAGATCCGCGCGGAGAAGAAGACGGCCGAGCTGGCCGTGTACGGCATCCAGAACAGCCGTGAGTGGCGCGGCTTCACCCCGCAGGACCGCCGGACCATCAGGTCGTACCTCGACTTCTCCGGCAAGGGCGCGCCGCCCCTGCTTTCGGCGCCGCCCGCCCCGGCGGAGACGTCCGCCACGGAGGGAACGTCGGCGCCCGCGAAGAAGCTGACGCCCGCGGTGACGGCCTCGTTCTACGGCGGATACGCGGACTTCCTCTTCTCCGACCAGGGCGCCCGGGACTTCGACAGCGTGTACTACGCGTTCCTCGACGAACAGACCGTCCTGGACCCGGATCTGGCCCGGCATCCGAAGTTGTTGCCGCAGATGGCCAAGTTCCACGACGAGTTGCTGGCCATCGAGAGGGAACAGTCGGCGCGCCCGACGGTGATTCCGCACTCCGATCGTGAACCCATGCGGCTGTACCGGAAGATGGCGGACACCGAGTCGGCGGACTTCCTGAACGCGAGGGACGCGAAGGCGGGTCTCGCGAAGGCGATGAGCTTCAACCGCGGTGACGAGTACCGGAAGTTCTTCACCACGTCCCTGTCCCACACCAGCGTGTTCGAGAACGCCAACGCGGCCTCGCCCTCCGAGGCCGTCATCGAGTTCACGCTGCCCTGGGACGGCTACTGGAACTTCGTCAGACAGCACGGCACCCCCAACCAGCAGGACGGCGCCTACCGCATCCGCGATTCGGCACTCGTCCACCAGGAGCAACTGCGCACCGGCGCGGCGGCGAACTTCAAGTCCAAGGAGGACGTCGACGCCGTCGTGTCCGACCTGACGCACCACAACGTCGGTATCGGCCACGGCAACAGCAAGCAGTTCGGCGCGCTGATCACCGGTATGCGCGCGCTGTCGGCGGACGAGGTCGCGCGGGCGGCGCAGGACGCCCGGGACGCCGCGAACCTGGAACGCGTACGGCTGGCACAGGAGTTGGTGCAGCGGAAGCTGGACGCTGCGCGGCAGCGGGCCGCGGTGCACGGCGAGCCGTTCGTCGACTATCTGGCGACGCTGGACGAGGTGGCCCCCGTACTGCCCGACGACTGGTCGGATCTGCTGGACCTGGACCTGGACTCGGAGGTGGAACCCGACGCGGTGTCGGTGGTGAAGGCGGTCCGGCCGCCGGAGGCCGAGGCGCTGGTGACGGGTCTGCTCGCGCTGCCGGCAGGGGAGTTGAACCAGACCCTGGAGCTACTGGACCCGGCCCACCGGCGGTGGCTGGCCACGCATCGGCCGTTCGTGGACGGGGCCGGGCAGTCCTTGTCGGCCGCGGAGTTCGCGCGGGTGGCGGCACGGTTGCTGGTGGTGGTGCCGGGTGAGGTGCTGCGGCCGGTGTCGTCGCGGCACGAGACGTACGCGCAGACGGCACGGATGCTGCAGGACAAGGGGACCACCGCACAGCTGCTGATGTCGGGCGGGGCGGTGGTGGTGCTGCCGCAGGACGTGCCGCTGTCGCGGATGAGTTCCTTCACCCGTCTCCACCGGCGACTGGACGCGGAGTCCCGACGCCGTTTCGACGAGCGGCGCGGGACGACGGGCGGGCTGACCGCCGCCGTCCCGGAGGAGAACCTGCTGGGCGAGACCACCCCGGTGGGACCCGCCCCGCACCAGGCCGAGGGCTACTCGACGGCCACCCACGAGATCGCGCACCTGCTGCACCTGGCCGCCCTGACCGACGGCGAGCGCGACCTGATCAAGGATGTGTTCACTGCCAAGAAGGACCAGGAGGCCGCCTGGCGGGAGGCGGTGGCGGAGGGCCGGGATCCGGGCCCGCAGGTGCAGTGGCCGGACGGTGTCGGCCAGGACCTGACCGGCCGGCCGGCCGACACCTACTCCGCCCTCAACGAGTACGAGTTCTTCGCCCAGCTCAGCAACGCGTACCTGGGCACCAACCACGGCACGGACCCGACGACGGGCCGCACGCGCAACAACGGCGACAAGTGGGTGGAGGACCACGAGCCGCGCCTGCTGTCGCTGCTGCGGCGGTTGTACGGAACCGATCCGCAGGCCGTGCACAACCGACCGGCGAACCCGGTGGCCGCGACCGGTGCGGACAACACCGTCCTCAAGAACTTCCGGGAGTTCATGGCCGGCGTCAACGGGGACCCCGAGCCCGTGACGGATTCGGCGGCCAAGTCCCTTACGGCGACGGGGACTTCCTCTTCCCCGGCGGATACGCACGCCGACACGGACGTGGACACGGACGTGGACACGGACAGCGTCGCCGATGACACGGACTCGGACGCGGTTGCCGGGATGCACGCGGCTCCCTCGGGTCCGGCCAGGCGGATCACCGCCGACGTGATGGAGGACTACTTCCGCGCCTACACGGACTTCTTCGAGTCCGACGCCTCCGCCGCCGACTTCAACAGCGGCTACTACGTGTTCGCGGACGGCCAGGACATCCTGACGAGCCGACTGGCGACGCACGACTCGCTGGCCGCCCGGATGCGCGCCTTCCACGACGACCTGGTCCGTATCCGGGACGAGCAGGCGGCGCTGCCGACGGTCATCCCGCACACGGGCGGCGAACCGGCCAGGCTCTACCGGAAGATGTCGGCCGAGGAGGCCGCGCAGATCCTCGGCGCGAGGAACCCGGCGGCCGGTATCGGCGCCGCGATGGAGTACAACCGCAGCAACGAGTACCGGAAGTTCTTCACCACCTCCCTGTCCCACACCAGCGTGTTCAGCAACGCGAACGCGGCGTCGGACACCGAGGTGGTCGTGGAGTTCACCCTGCCCTGGGCCGACTACTGGGGCTTCGCGGGGCGCTTCGGCACGCCGAACCAGGAGTCCGGCGCCTACCAGATCCGTGACTCGGCGCTCATCCACCAGGAACGGCTGCGCACGGGCGCGGGGGCGAACTTCAGGTCCGCGCAGGATGTCGCCGCGGTGATGACCGACCGTACGCATCACAACATCGGCATCGGTCACGGCAACGCCCGCGACTTCGCCTCCCTGGTCACCGCGCGACGCCAGGTGCCCCCCGCCGAGGTGGCGCAGGCGGCGGCGGACGCGGCGGAGGCCGCCCGGCAGGCACGCCGGCCGGGCATCGACGCCCTGATCCAGCAGAAGCTGGCCCCCCTGCGGCAGCGCGAGGCCGAAGCCGCCGAGGCCGCCTTGCACAGCGCGCCCCCGGTCGCTTCCGAACAGGCCGAGCAGTCCGAGCAGGCCGAGCAGCCCGAGCAGTCCGAGCAGTCGGGGCAAGGGACCGGCATCTGGACCACGCCCCCCTCGTCCTTCGTCCGGTCCTACGGCTCCGAGCACGACGGCCACGTGGGGCTCGTCCATGTCGAGCCGCTGCCCGCCGCCGTGGTCGACGGGCTGCACGACCAGGTCATGGCCGCGCTGGGTATCCCCCGGCCCGTGGCCGACGACCACCCGGTGCTGGGCCGGCTGCGGGACCGGCTCAGCGCGGAGGAGCTGGCGCGGGAGCTGCCGTATCTGCGCAGCAGTGGTGGGTTGAGCGTCACGGTGGTGCACGAGGGCCGGGAGCGCACGGTCGATGTGCGTCTCGCGCTGCGTGACCCGGTCCGCTCGGAGCGCTACGGCGCGAACAGCGTCACCGATCCCGAGGGCCGGGTGGAGCGGCGTGCGCAAGGTACGCAGGAGTCGTCGGGCACGGTCGCGTCGGGGACGGTCCGCGCGATCCCCGTGCCGTGGTCCGGTTCGTTTCCGATCGCGGCGGCCGGGCCGGTGCGGGCGGTCGACGCCGCGCTGTCCCTGACGCTGACGCACAACCAGTTCTCCTCGGCCACCACGGTCACCAACCTCGTGCAGACGATGACCGCGCAGCGCAGCAACGAGCTGTCGCAGCCCTTCGAGTTCAGCGGGGAGTGGGAGGTACGGCTGGACTCGACGCCGCTCGCACCGCCGGTGTACTGGGGTCCGCCCAGGTCGCACGGACCGGTGACCATCTGGTTCCCGGAGCATCTCGCGGTCGACCACGAGGGCGAGCTGCCGGAGCCCGCCGATCTCGACGACCTGCCGGTGTGGGGTGTGGACTCGGTCCGGGAGCCGGGGCGGCTGCTGGCGGAGGTGCGGCAGGCCTTCGGCACCGAGCTGGCGGCGCTGTCCAAGTCCTCGGTCGGGGAGCTCGAGGCGTTTCTGTCCGAGCCGGTCCTGCGCGGCACGCTGCCGTTGCAGCGCGGCCGGGGCGTGTTCTCGCCGGTTCTGCTGGACGGCGACGGCAACGCGATCGGGATGCTGCGGCTCACCACCGTCGTGGAGCCGGTGGCGGCGACCCACCGTTCGCTCGACGGAAAGATCAACCTGGAGGCGCATGTCACCCAGACGGTGAAGGTGGACGGCTCGGCGAAGCTGACCAGCGGTGTCGCCCTGGACGGCAGCCTCGGCCCCTCGTTCACCGGGGACCATGCCCAGGGACACGCCGGGGCCTCGTCGGTGGTCTCCGGCACTTTCGTCGGCAAGGCGGGCGCGAAGTGGCAGACCAACAGCGCGCTCGCCTCGGGCGGCTCCGCGAGCATGACCCACGCCATGCGCAGCAACCGCAGCCATCTGCTGGGCCCGGTCCGGGTGACCCACCGGGTCACCCTGATCCGGGCGCGCGGCGGCAGTACGTCCCACGACTTCGGGCCCTGGGACGAGGGCATGCGGCTGCGGATCCTCAGCAAGGCCGACGCGACGGGCCAGGAGCACGCGCCCGGCGAGGGCCCGCGTGAGCTGCCCGACGATCTGGAGAACCTGCGGAACCTGGGCATGTCCGCCGCCCCGCTGGCCGTGACGGGCACCGAACAGCTCTTCGGGCGGGCCGAGTCGTGGCTGCGCGAGCAGGGTTTCCTCCCGCCGGCCGAGCCGACGTCCGGGACCCTGTTCGACGAGGAGAGGGCCAAGGCCCAGCTGATCAACCTGCGGCGGTTCGAACAGGCCCGCTCCGAGGTGGGGCTGCGCGCGTCGGTCGACGCCATGCTGGACGGCGGCCAGGCCCTGTGGTTCGACCGGCCGACGCGGACCGGCGGCACCCGCCGCGTCCAACTGCGGCTGTCCGCCTTCCGGGACACCGGTCCAGGGACCGAGACGCGGCACCGCCGGACGCTGCCCGATGTGCAGAACATGGGCATCTCGTCGTTCGGTATCGGCGGCACCGAGTCGAACGGCTACGCCTACGGCTGGCAGGCCGGTTTCGGCGGCGGCGCGTCGGGACCCGTCGGCGGCGACCGGCCGTGGTCGCTCGGCGGCAGCGGGGACTACACGTACACGGCCGGCACCGCCCACACCGCCACGGTCGGCGCCGGGATCAACCAGGACCAGTTCTTCATCGGCAGCGGCCAGGCCGCCGAGGTGTTCGAGGTTCCGGCGCAGCTCGCGCTCGACCTGTACGAAGGTCCGGGCACGGAACCGGCCGTGCGCTTCGCCGACCCCGGGCACCACCCGGACGACGACGTGTCCGCCGCCGCGCCCCCCGACATCGAGCGCCCGGCGGAGCCCGAGCGTCCCGTCGTCCGTACCGTCGGCGGGCGCCTCACCCTCCTCGTCCCGCACCACCGCACGGTCGAGCCCGGGCAGCAGCGCGAGACCCCGCCCGGCCACAGCGTCCGCCTCGCGAACGCCGACGACCACGCGAAGCTGGCCATGACCGGCCCGGACGGCAACCCGCTGCCCGGTGTCGTCCGGCTGCCCGACGACGCGATCATGGACGGCGTACGCGGCACCGCCGCCCTGCTCGACGCGTTCGAACAGGCCGTCACCAACACCTACCCCGGTCACCCCGAGCGCGGCCTGCTCGACCAGGCGTGGGACACCGTCGCCGCCTATGTGCCCGGCAAGGTGGCGTCGGTCACCGCGCCCGCCAGGGACTGGGCGTCCGAGGCCCTGACCGGCTCGGACATCACCGACCAGAGCTCACCGGCGACCGAGGCGCTGCGGACCGCGCTCAGCCCCGCCAACCTCGTCGCACGCGCCCACCAGATCTTCAAGGGCGGCTACGTCATCGAGGGCCTGACCCTGCCCGGCCTCGGCGCCGACCACGAGTTCTCGGTGGAACTCCAGGGCTTCCTGCACGACCCGGAGCACCTCCACAGCGCCAAGCAGTACCTGGAGACGGACGTCGGCGCCACCGACACCGCCGCCCAGCAGACCACCACCAGCAGCAGCCACGGGGTCGCCGTCGCCGCCACGTCGCAGCAGCGGCCCCCGAAGGTCCCCGAGGGCGCGCCCAAGCCCGGCCCCTCCGCCAGGTTCAACCCCTCCGGCCGCTACGGGTTCACCCGCCGTACGGACGACACGCACACCCTCGGATCGAGCACCGGCGTCACCCGGACCCCGACCGAGAGCGGCACCCAGCACCGCGTCCGCAGCGGCGCGACCATCCTCATGACCGTCCGGCACGGACGGCGCAACCTGCTCGGCAACAGCCTCGGTCTCGGCAGCGCCGAACCGATCACGGTGGCCGTGGAGCTGCCGGAGGCGGCGCAGTTCCTGCTCACCGACCCCCAACTCGCCCGCGACGCGGCCTGGTTGGAGGACATCGACGGCCTGACCGCGCCCGAGCGGCCCGAGGCGACGCTGCCCCTGCCGGACAGGTTCGCCCGCACCGGGGAACCGGGCCTGGCCGGTGTCCTGTCCGTCAAGCAGCTCGGCGGCGGCCCCGACGGCCGGGCCGAGCAGCGCGACCGGCTGCGCACCGAACTCACCGCCCTCGTCGAACGCGAGGCGCCCGGCTCGACCACGCCGGGCCGGGCCTCGTACCTGCCCGGCGTCAGAGCCAGGATCGCCGACCTCACCATGCCGACCTCGTTGCGCGCACTGCCCGGCCGGGGGCCGCACGGTGTCCAGCGGTTCCACTTCCGGCATGTGGCCAAGGGCGGCGCCCGGCTCGTCGAGGTCACCCTCAGGGCCAGGCCCGTACAGGACACCGCGGGGCTGCGCACGGTGCGCGGCAGGCCGGCGGGCGCGGGCACCGGGCAGGAGCAGGTGCACATCCACGCCCCGGCGAACACCTCGAGCGCCGTCTCCGAGACCCGCCAGCACACCGGCACCTTCAACCCCACGACCCGCTACCCGCGCCCCGCCGACGACGCCCGCACCGACCGCACGGGCCCGGCGCTGACGGTCGCCGGCGTCCGTACGGACAGCAGCAAGGTCTCCGCCTCGGCGGAGGACCGCTTCTGGATGCGGACCGACAACGCGGCCGACTTCGACCTCGAGTACGAGTACGTGGCCTCGGTCCGCTCCGAACTCGTCACCGACTGGCCGCTGGACGTCCCGGGCGGCCTTGTCGAGGGCGGGATGCTGGCCTGGTACGACTCCGACGGGGACACCGGCCTCGCCGACTGGCTGGACCAGACCCTGCACGGCCGTCCGGCCCGCACGGTGACCGTGCCCGCGGAGGTCACCCTGCGCTTCACCGGCAGCGAGGCGGCGGACCCCCCGGCGCCCGCCACCCCGCTCCCGGCCGCCGTCTCCGACGTCCACCCGTCCCAGGCGCCCCCGGGTACGGACGGGCGCCGGGTCACCGACGGGCAGCGGATCGTGCCCACCGGGCCGACCCCGGTGTTCCACTTCAACGGCTATCCCCAACTCGGACAGGCCCTGCGGACGGTCGCGCCCCGGCTGGCGTCCGAGTGGCGGTCGACGGATGCCTCCAGCTCCGCCGAGGCCACCGCCGTACGCATCGGGGAACTCATCCAGGCCGGCGAGATCAGCCTCGACCTGCCCCGCGCCACCGCCGGCCTGACCGACACCCTGCCCGGCGCCTACCCCCTGGAGCCGGACCCCGACACGGCCCCGACCCTGCGGATCTCCCTGCACAACCCCCGGCGTGTCACCGACGCCGGAGACGTGACCCTCGACCGGCTGCGCCTGCCCACCACGGCCGCCTCGACCTTGCTGGCGACCGGCGTCACCCCCGGCGCCGGTCTGCAGGCCGCCTACGACGCGGGCGGCGACGGCCGCAACATCGTCGGCGTGGGCGTGCCGCTGCTGGCCCAGCAGCCCATCACCCAGGGGCAGGGCTCGGCGGGCGCCGCGACCCGCCGGGAGTGGTTCAAGACCGGCGGCAGCGCGGTGCCCGCGGACGGGCGCGGTGTCCGCAGCTACGAGACCATGGCCGACGTCGTGATCACGGTGGAGGGCCCCGAAGGCACCCGGCACGTCATCGGCAGCGCCGAACTGCGGCTGTCCGAACGGGACGTGCTCGGGTACGGCATCACCGACGCCCGTACCGATCCGCAGATCTACGACCTGCGCTCGATGCTCGCCGACCAGCCCGCAGCCGATCTGCGGGACTGGACCACCCACCCGCTGACCGACCTGCCCCGGGCCCTGGCCGACCGGCTCGACCCGGCGGATCCCGCCGCGCAGCTCTGGCTCGCGACGGGCCCCGACCCCGACGGCTCCCTCCTGGGCCGCGCCCTCTACGCGGCCTCCCGGACCGCCGTCCTGGGGTACCGCCCGGTGGAGCTGGTGCTGCGTACGGACGACGGCCTGCGGCACTGGCGGTTCGACGCCACCGGCGCTCTGGCGAGCACCGACGCGGACACCACCGACGCCTGGACGGACCTCGCCGCCCGGATCACCGCACACGCCGACGCCGCCCGCGCCCAGGCCGACGCACGGCAGCGGGAGAGCGACCTGCGCGGCCCGCAGGCCGAGAGCCGCGACGCCCTCACCACCGCCCGGTCCGACCTGGACACCGCCACCACCGAACGCACCGGGGCCCGGACCGCCCTCGACAGCGCCGAGACCGAACTCACCGACGCGCAGACCGCGTTGGCCTCCGGCCGGGCGCAGCGGGACCACTGGGAGAGCGAGAGCCGCAAGCTGTCCGCCGCGCTCCTCGCCCTGCCCGAGAGGATCGCGGAGGCCAGGCAGCGGGAGTCCGCCGCGTCCGGCGAGGCACGGGCCGCCGACGCCTTCCTCGATCACATCGCCCGCCAGAACGCCGGCACCGTACCCGAGACACGGGCGGCCGAAGCGCGGAAGCGCGCCCAGCAGGCAGGCGACCGGCTCGCCCTGGTCCAAGGGGAGCTGAGGGACCTGCGCGCGGACCAGGTCCGCCTCCAGAACGAACTCAAGGCCGCGCGGGCCAACGCCCTTACGGCCGCCGACCAACTGCCGGACCTTGAACAGACCTTGGCGGACGCGACGGCAAAGGCGTCCGGTGCACAGACCCGCCTGGACACGGCCATCGACGACCTCGCCACGGTCACCGCCCACCACGATGCCGTACGGGACGGGCTGCGCTCCCTCAACCGGAACATCGTCCTCGCCCTCCAGGACCAGGCCGACCGGGCCACCGACCAGACCACCGCCGAGCAGCAACTGCCGAACCTCGCGAGCACACTCGGCGGGGCCCGCGAGACCAGCGGCGAGGGCTTGGTGAGCGTCCCCCTGTCGTCCCTGGCCTCCACCCCGGCCCGCAATCCGGGCCCACTGCGGGCACCCCGACCGGGGGCACCGGGGCCGACACAATCGCGGACGACCACTGCGACACCGACCCTGACGGTGACACCACCGACTCCTCCGACGGCGCCGTGGACGCCGCCGACGCCTGCCGCCCCGACGGTGCTGGTGACGCCGCCGGCTCCTACTGTCCCAACGGTGCTGGTGACGCCGCCCGCGTCGCAGGACCCGCTGGTGGCGCCGCCCGCGCCAACGCCGAAGACGGGGACGCCGCCCGCTCCTTCGACGGTTACGGGGACACCGCCCGCGTCTCCGACGGTGACGGTGATACCGCCCGCGCCTCCGGCGCAGGGCAAGACGAAGCCTGTGCCGCCGGTCCCGCCCATGTCGCCGCCCGCGCCTACGTCGAAGACGGGGACGCCGCCCGCTGCCCCGAAGTCGACCATGACTCCGCCCGCGCCCTCGAAAGTGACGGTGACCCCGCCCGCATCCCCGCTCGTGCAGTCAGCCGCGTCGTCCTCCTCGGCAGGCGTGCCACCGTCGAAGACGGCAGGTGGCGGCTCCGGGAAGGCCAAAGCCGACGCCAACCTGTTGCCTCCGGCCGGGGGCCGTTCCATCCGTACCGTCGCCAACGGCGAGTGCCTGCTCCACTCGTTCCTCGCCAGTGCGCCGCAGCACGTCCGCCACAACCTCCCGGGCCTGGCCTCCGACCACCCCGGGGCCTTCCAGTGGCTGTCGGACACCGGCGCCGTGCGCACCTCCCTCCAGCGACGGGCAAAGGCGTACTCCAACACCAGCGTCCTGCCCCCACACCCGCAGGCGGATCAAGTGACCGCAGCCATGCGGGAGTTCATCACGGACTACCTCGTCCGCGCGACGGGCGGCGGGCAGCTGCCCCACGAGATCATCGGTCAGCTCCGGCTCTCGACCACGCAGGAGTTCAGCGCCGAACTGCGCAAGACCCGCACGGCCCAGTTGCTCGCGCTCGCCCGCTGGCACGGCCTCCCCGTGCCGCCCGGCGGACTGAACAGCCTGTCGGACAACGAACTGCGCAGACAGCTGACGCTGGCCTACGCGACGAGCCCCGCCCCGCTCACCACCGAGGAACTGGCCGGTCTCCTGAACGCGGTACAGAGCTGGGCGCAGAACTGGGAGTCGGCGTACGGAGAGGTCTTCCCGGCGCTCACGGCGCACGCCTTCGGGGTCCGGCTCGATGTGGCACGAACCCTCCCGACAGGAGGGCACCACGTGGTCAGCAGCCTCGGAGCGCAGGGGGTCGGCGGAGCCGCCGGCAGGAGCGTGGAGATCTACTACAACGGCTTCAACCACTACGACGGCAGCGACGCGTCGACCGACGGTACGGCACTCCAGACGACGCCCTCGGGCGCCGTGTCCGGGCAGCCGCAGCCGACGAACACCGGCGCCCCCACCATCCCGACGGCCACGACGGCCACGACGGCCACGACGGCCACGACGGCCACGACCAGCGTGGACACCCCGGCTGCCCCTGCCACCCCCGCTTCCCCGGGCGGCGCCGAGGACATCCCGGGCACGCCCGGCTTCCAGCGCACCGGCGCGCTCACCGCCGTACTCGACGGAACCGCCTTCACCCTGCGCGCGGCGCCCGATGACGACACCGGCACCCTGTTGTCCGTACTGCGCCACACGGCGCCCACCGCACTCGCGGACGCCGGGATCGACACGGTGAACGCCCTTCGCGAGCGGCTGGTGCGTGGCGTCGGGGACGGTGAGGTGCCCGCCGGGACGGTGCCGCAGCCGGCCAGTGACCTCAGCCTTTCCGTGGCGCGGCTGGAGGAACTGGGGGTGCTCCTCGACAACTCCCAGCGCACCCAGGCGATCCTGCTCGGCGGCGACCTGCCCCTCGGCGATCTGACGCCGGTTCAGCGCCTCCACGTACTGCTCGGCGAACCCGCGTACACGGACGCGGAGACACGACTGTCCGCGCTACTCGCGATTGCCGTGCACCTGTTCGAGGGGGTGAAGGGGGTGGCCGTGGTGGATGCGGACGGAGAGGTGACGCTCCTCGGCGGGTCCAGCGGGTCCGGTGGGAGCGCGGTGACCGTTCTCCTCGTCTTTGGCAGTGACGGCCGTCTCGTCGGGGTTCCGGAGGAGGCGCCCGGCGTTCAAGTCGATTAGCGGTAGGTAGTGTTGACCCTCCCCCCGAACGTTTGTGCAACACACGTTCAGGCCGGCCGGGAGGGATTCCGGTCGGGTGGGTGAAGAAAGGTTCGAAGGGTGGTACGCGTCTTGTCTTCCGGTGGACTTGCCATGGCGACCGGCGCGCACAGGCGTGCCGTGCCCGCCTCGGTCGACGGGAGCCGGGCGTGAGCCGCTGGGGCGGCGCCCTCGGCCGGCGCAGAGGTGGCCGCCCGGCGGCGGACACGGGACGGGTGTCACCCTCCACCGAGGGGGCGGGCGAGCCTGCCGAGCGAGTCCTGGTCGAGGACCACGACGGCCTGTTCCTCCTGCGCCCCGCCTCGGACGAGACCCTGGACCCCGCCGACATCGCCGACCTGGCCCACACGCTGCACCCGGAGAGCGGCACGGTCACGATCGTCGCCACCGTGCCGGAAGGCGCGGCGGGGGCGCTGTGGCCGCGCCTGAGCGAGTTGCTCGACACCCTGCACGCGGAGGGCACCCGCTCCGTACGGCTGGTGATGGCAGGCGCCGGGGACGACCGCCCGGAGCGGCCCGCCCTGGCCCGTCGTATCGCGGACGCCTGGGAACTGGTCGTCGAGGCTCCCGACGGGCAGGTACTGGTGGTGCCGGGCGGCTCGGTGTTCGTGCCTCCCGGTGACAGCGGCTGGTGGCGGTTCGCGCCCGGGGAGCAGCCCGAGCTGCTCGGCCCGCGCACACCTGCCCCCGAGTGGCAGACGGGCGTGCAGCGGGCGCCCGCCCGGATGGCGGACGGCTGCGTGGTGGACCGGATCCCGGCGGGCCTGCTGATCCGTCCGGCGGAGGCGACCGCGTCCAGGCCCGGAGACGTGTTCCACGCGATACCGGTCGACAACAAGCGTCCCGCTGTGGTCGTCGGCGTGCCGTGGGGCGAGGACGTCGCGGCGTCCGAGGTCGCCGAACTGCTCATCACCCTGCCGGCCGAGGTACGGTCCCGGGTCCGGCTC
The DNA here is from genome assembly GCF_040644035.1 of Streptomyces sp. NPDC047042. Taxonomy (NCBI): domain Bacteria; kingdom Bacillati; phylum Actinomycetota; class Actinomycetes; order Kitasatosporales; family Streptomycetaceae; genus Streptomyces; species Streptomyces sp. NPDC047042. Next base: position 149,977 of record NZ_JBEYVP010000025.1, read on the forward strand.
GCCCCGGGCGGGCGGCGCGATGTACTGCGGCTCGGCCAGTCGGTGGCCTGGATGCTGAAGGCGGAGGTCGAGGTCACGACCGGGCTGCCGTTGTTCGCCGCCGAACGCCCGCTGGGTTCGTACGGTGTCCGTTCCGTGCTGGTCGGCGCGGACGGGGGGCCGGTGTGGGTGCCGTTCGTGGACGCCGTGGTGTGCCCGCCCTCCGGGGACGCCGACAACCCTCCGCCGCCGGGGCTGCTGCACTGGGCTCCGCCCCTGGAGGAGATCGGCGGTACGGAGGACGGGGTGGTCCGGCTCTCCGAGGAGTGGCAGGCCACGGCGACGAGGGCGGGGCTGTGGGTGGGGGCGCGTGACGGCGCCCCGCCGCCGAACAGTGTGCATCCGGTGAGCGGCGACGGTCCGGTCATCGAGATCGGCCGCCCCGGCGAGCGGCTCGACTCCTCGCTGTGGCCGGTCCTGTCCCGTCTCCTCGAGACCCTCGCCCCCGCCCTGCGCGAGCGCTCGGCCCTCCATGTGCACGGCACTCCGCTCGACGGCGGCCGAGCGTTGCGTGGCCTGGCCGCCGACCAGGGTCTCCGCATGATCCGTTTCGCCAAGCCCCAGACCCCCCGCCGAGCACCACAACCCGAACCCCCGGCCCACCCGGAGCCGACGCCACCGGCCCCCCGCCCGACAGCGACGGGCGGGCCCTTGCCTACGGCACCCCGGCAACCCGAGCGGACGGAACCCGAGGGCCGTCGTCCCCTGACAGCCCCCGCAGCGGCATCGAGCCCGGCGTCGGCAAGCTCAGGGACAGCAACCTCGGGGACGGCAACCTCAGGGACGGCAACCTCAGGGGCGGCAGGCACCCCTGCCGCCCCACCGACCCCGCGTCAGCCCCTGCGTCAGACCCCGCCGACCACTCCGCGCGGCGCCCGCGGCGCGTCCACCACCGGCGACAACGCCCAGACCCGTACGACGAGTACACCCGAGGCCCCGGACAACCCTGCCGCCACGCAACCCGCGCCCCCAGCCTCGACAACTCCCGCGCCAGCGACCCCAGTTACGCCGACCCCGCCCCCCACGCTCCCCACCGCGAGCAACACCCCCGCCCCCCAGCCGAACCGCGCACCCACGACGTCCCCCACCGCACTCCCGGACCCGAAGCAGCCGGAACCAAGGCAGAGCGAACCCGGCAGCCCGCCCCCGATACCCACCTCAGCGGCGGCCCCGGGCGCGCGCCCTGCCACTCCGACACCCCGCCCCGCCTCTGCCTCCGACACCCCCGAACCCAGCCCAAACCCCACGCCCAACAACCCGACGCCACCCCCTGCCCGCCCCGTCCCTGCCCCCACCCCCTCCCCCAAGTCCTCACCGCCTCCTCCGGCCGGCCGCCCGCTGCCCGCCGGGGCGATACCGCCCCGGCACCAGAGCACCGAGGAGGAACGGCGTTCCTTCCGCGTGCTGGCCGACGCCGCCTGGGAGCGGCACAGCGCGGCCGTGAACCGGGCCCTCGCCGGGATGCCGACGTTGCGCGGGGCCGCCCAGGAAGCCGCCCGCGCCGATCTGATCGCCGTGCGGATGTACCTCCAGGGCGGCGAAGCGCCGCTGAGCCACCGGGAGTTGACCCGGTCGCTACGGGACGGGGAGCCCGGGCTGCTGCCGTACGCGGCCTGTCTGGCCTCCGGACTCGGACGGCTGCCCTCGTACCGTGGCGCGGTGTTGCGCGGCCCCGGCGGCGCCCCGGGCCACGGGGAGCTGCGGCCGGGGGCGGTGCTGCGGGATCCCGCGCCGTTGAGCGGGGTGCCGCTGGACCCGGCCGGGAAGGACCGGGTGGGGGGCGTGGCCTACGCGATCTGGTCGATCACCGGCCGCCGGGTACGGCAGCTGCTGGACTCCGGTGAGGAGATCGTCTTCACGCCCGGCACCCCCTTCAGGGTCCTCGACGTCGTCGACGTCCTCGACGCGGGAACCGAGGGCGCCACCCCGCTGGTGCTGCTCCGCCAGCTCCCCGACCTGACCACGACGTCCGGAGTGCTGGAGGACGCCGACCACACGGCCCTCGAACGACTCCGGCACGCCCTGAAGGACCGCACGTCACCGGACCCGGAGGAGTGGCCCGAACGCTGCTCGGGGCCGGTCGGCGAGTACTGACCACGGACGACATGAACCACTTGTCCTGATGAGAGGAACGACTGGATGGGCGCACGAAACGAGGGCGACGGGACGGCACCCGGAACCGCGAACGGCTCACCACGGGTACGGGTCGCGGTCGCCCTGTCGGCCTCGGCGGAGCCCCCTGAGGGCGCCCTGACCCCGGGCGGCCGGCCCGCCGTCGCCCCGGAGCAGCGGGCCACGTCCGCCGACCCCGAACGCACCACGGCCAACGCCCCCTCGACGGCCCCGGAGCGCCCCGCCTCCACCACATCCGAGCGCCCCGCCTCCACCACATCCGAACGGTCCGCGTCCGCCACCTCTGCCGCCTCCGTCACCCAGCCGGAGGCGACGACCACCGTGAGCGGGGGCGCCTCCACGGAAGAGGGCGCCGCTTCCGCGACGGGCGCGCGCGGGCAGGATCCCGAGGGTGCGATGCCGGTCGCCGTCGCGGCGGCAGCGGGTGGGGCGCCGCCCGAGAGCGACACCCACGCGGCTCATGTGGGGCGTCCGAAGAAGCCGATGCTGGCCGCGGCGGCCATCGTGGGGGCCGTACTGATCGCCGTACCCTTCCTGCTGATGTCGGGCGGGAAGGACGACGGCAAGAAGTCGGACACCGTGCAGAGCGCGTCCCAGCGGGACGACTCCGACACGATTCTGGGCATGGACGCCGCGAGCGAGTCGCCGGACGACTACGCCACCGAGCGGCCCACCGCACCCCCAAGCCCCAAGGTGTCCAAGACCTCGGCCCCGCCGCGCTCTCCGGCCGCCGCACCGCCGAAAGCGCAGAAACCACAGGAGTCACAGGAGTCACAGGCCAAGCCGCCGCAGACCGCCGAGAAGCCGTCGACGGCCAAGGCTCCCAAGCCGCAGCCGGCGAGCAAGCCGACCCCGAAACCGGACCCGCCCAAGGCCCCCGTGTGGACGCAGACGTCCGTCTCCGCTCCCAGCACGATCTCCGTCGGTGAGTCCTGGACCACGAACCGGATCAAGCTGGTCCAGCAGGAGGACGGCAACCTGGTCGTCTACGACGAGAACAACAAGGCGCGGTGGGCGTCCATGATGTTCGGAAAGAACCACAGGACCATTTTCCAGGAGGACGGCAACCTCGTCGTCTACAACGGCGACAACCGGCCTGTATGGGCCTCCCAGACCCAGGGGCACCCGGGCGCCAAACTGATCCTGCGGTCCGACACCAAGGTGGTCATCGTGGACAAGGGCACCGTCATCTGGTCCACCTGACGGTCCGACCGTCCCCGCGCCTCACGCGACCTGCCGCAGGCCCTGCCCGACATCGTCCGGGCAGGGCCTGCGGCATCCGTGGGTGGGGCCGACTACGGCTGGGGCAGCCCCCAGGCCGCCCCCCGCTCCCCCGGCGCCACCGGCTCGATCACGAGGTCGGGCCGCTCCCCCGCGTACAGCAGGACCTCCCGGCCCTTGGCCAGCTCGATGGTGAGGGTGCCGTCCGTCGAGGTGCGTGTGCGGGCCGGGGTGCCGTCGTCCAGCACCGCGCTCACCCGACCGCCGGTCAGGTCGTGGCGCAGGCGCAGGGGTTCGCCGGCCAGGCTGCGTATCCGGATGAACCGGGTGGTGCCCGCCGTACGAGCCGCGCTGACCAGGAACGCGCCCTGGGTGCGGAAGTCGTGCAGGGTGACGTCCTGCCAGGCGGACGGGACGGCCGGGAAGACGCGTACGACGCCGCCCCAGCTCTGGCAGAGCATGTCGTGCAGGGACTGTGAGGCCGACAGCGGGGTCTCGATGACCGGGCCGGCCTCCGTGTAGTGGGTGTTGGCGCGGCACGGATAGCGCGTGGTGGGGTCGAAGAACTTCTTCAGGTACGTCAGTGAGGTGTCGCCGCGGCCCATCATCGCGTAGAGCGAGGCGGCGCCCGTGTAGCTGTAGCCGCGGTGGGCGCCGGTCAGCGCGTGCCAGTGGACGACCGACTTCTCGATCAGCTCGCGCTGCTCGGGCTGGTCCCAGTTGACCAGGTACAGCGGATACACCATCAGCAGGTGGGAGTAGTGGCGGTGGGACTGGGCGTACGGGGTGTCCGCGCCGATCATGAAACCGTTGGCGTCCACCGGGTACGGCGTCAGCTTGGCCAGGGTCTCCTGCCAGCGAGGGGCGAGCGGGTCCTCGACGCCGAGGCGCCGGGCCGCCTCCAGGAGGGTGGTACAGCCCCAACGGATCAGCGCCAGGTCGTAGTTGGTGTCCTGCGGCGGGACCACCGGGTACTCCGGGGAGAGGGTCGACGGAAGGTGGAGCTTGCCGTCGTCGCCGGGCTGGAGGAAGTGCAGGTAGTAGTTGACCGCCCGGCGGAGCAGGGGGAAGACGGTGTCCCGCAGCAGCCTGTCGTCCATGCTGTGGCGGTAGCTCAGCCACACGTTGTGCAGGGCCCAGGTCAGATCGCCCACCTCGGCGCCGGTTCCGGGCCTGCCGACGGTCCGGTTGGCGAACATGTCGGAGCTGCGGCCCACCCCGGCGCTGTCCGAGCGGTAGGCGGCGGGCACGTTCGCGGTCAGTTGTTCCTGGTTCTGGCGGACGGTGGTGGCCAGCGAGTCGAGTTCCAGGTGGTTGGAGCCGTGGATGAGCCAGTACTCCAGCTGGATGTTGAGGTTCCACCACACCGCAGGCCAGGGCGTGGGCTCCAGCCAGGGGCCGCAGGTGGCCATCGGCGGGCCCCCCGCGACGCTCGCCGACGCGACCTTGTAGAGCTGGATCCAGTGGAAGCTCTGCAGCCGCTCGTCGGGGATCGACACGAAGCTCTTGCGGTAGAAAGCGTGCCAGGCACGGGTGTGGGGGCCGCGCAGGGCCGCGTACGAGCCTGTCTTCTTTACCTTCTGGATCTTCTTCAGCGACGTCTCGGCCGCCCGGGTGTTGGACGGGTGGCTGTGGGCGACGGTGAGGACGAGGGTGTCGCCCGAGTGCCGGTACGCGGTCGCGGTCTGACCGCCGCCGGTCAGGGGCTGGAGTACCTGTTCGATGTCGCCGGTGGTCAGGGTCGTCCACGGCGGGTTGGTGACGTAGTCCGCAGGCGGGGCCTCGCTGATCTTGCGGGGGCTGATCGCCTCCTCAGGATGGAACGTCCAGTGGACCTCCTCGTCGCCGTCCGCCGTGACGCGCGCGGCGAGGACGCCGTCGCGGATGAGGGCGGCGAGGGTCAGGGTGCCCTTGTCCGTGGTGATCGTGCCGGTGAGCTCGGCGTTCCACAGGCTCAGGCGCCAGTCCACCCCGGTGATGGTGCCGACCGGGTCCAGGGTCAGATGTCCCACGGGGAGCCGGCAGGTACCCCAGCCGCTGCCCAACTCCGGCCGGTGGTCCTGGACTTCGCCGTGCTGGACGGTGAAGCGGACGGCGTTCACGCCCGGTTCCCGGTAGACCATGCTGCCCAGACGCCCGTCTCCGAGGAACGGGCCCTCGTGCCACAGCGTGGGCATCCTGCGCCACAACAGGTCCTGTGCGCGCAGGAACTTGCTCCAGGCGTCGGACGTGTCCATACGGTTGCGGAGCTTCCAGGGACGGGGTGCGGCCGTGGTGGCGGCGGCCTGGCCGACCGAGGGCAGGGCGGCGAGCGTCGTACCGCCCAGCGCCGAGCCGAGCACTGCTCTGCGAGAGGTCATACGGGTGCCTCCAGAAAACGGGGATGGACTACCAGCCCGTCCGGCGTTTGAGGACGAGGCCGTTCAGGCCGAAGCGGGGGTCTGGGGGCGACAGCCCCCAGGAAGGGATGGGACGGGTAGGGGCGGCGGGGGCGAAGAAACCCGGCCGGAGGGATCGGCGCCGTCAGGACCAGTTGGCCGGTTCGGCCAGCGCGTAGGTCGAAGCGATCCGGTGGCTGTCGTGCAGGATCGTCAGCGTCCGAGGCCCGCTGGGCGTGCCCTCGCGCCAGGCGGTGCAGTAGATCCCGTTGGACCAGCGGATCGTCCGCGAGGTGGACGGCAGTACGGTGATGCCGGTCCGACTCACCGTCCTCGTGCCGTTCAGCCACACCTCGAAGGCGCCCCGGCCGTCGCCGTCGAGCCTCAGCCGGGTGACGATCCGGATCCAGGTGCCGCGCAGAGCGCTGATCGATCCGGCGGTGCCATTGATGCCCCCGGAGCCGCCGAACCGGATCTCCGAGCCGATGACGAACATCAACAGCCAGGGCCCTTCCGGGTCTTCGGGCGACCACTGCTGGAAGGTGACGTTCTGGTCGTGGAAGGTCCAGTCGGGCGCGAGGCGGATCGCCTGGCCGTAGTACCGGTCCTCGCCGACGCTCTGCGCGCCGCGCCGGATCACCTCGGAGTGGTAACCGCCGGTCTCGTCGATGTACGTCTGGGTCGCCGCGAGCGCGTGTGCGCCCTTGTAGGTGGGCGAGTCGACGGTCGCGATGACACCGTCCTTCTGTGTGTAGGCATGATCCCAGCCCTCGACGCTGCCCCGGTTCTGGAACTGGACCTCGTCGGCCGCCCGGGCCTGTCCCGGCAGGATCGCGGCGGTGGCACCGGCGAGGCCGAGTCCGCCGAGCGCGGTGAGTGCCGCTCGTCTGCGCACGGCTCACCTGGTCCAGTAGGTGATGTTCCGGAAGCGGGCCTCGGCCCGTCCGGTGCCGTGGTGGTAGACGCCGTTCTTGAAGTGCCGGGTGGCGGGGCCCCGGTCCTGGGCGGTCAGCACCAGCGTGTCGTCGAGGTAGACCTTGACGCTGCCGGCCGAGGCGTCGTGCGCGAGCTTGACGTTGAACCACGTGTCGTACGCGCCGGTCTTCAGGACCGTGCGGTCGAACGCCCGTACCGTTCCGCCGTTCGCGTTGTAGATGTTGAGCATGAAGTCGGTGGCCGGGGTGCCTTCGGGGTGGATCACGCGGAGGATCTGCGCGAAGGTCGCGCCGTTGGTGCCGGACGGGAGGTACACGTCGGCGTCCCACATGTGCCGGCCGGAGGTGTACTCCTGCTTCCAGCGCATCTCCGTACGCGGATCGGTGGAACTGCCCTCCGACAGGGGCTCGTCGGTGTCGTACACCCACATGCGCCGGACACCGCCGCTGTCGCTGTACCGGTCGCTCAGGTCCAGGTTCCACGGCTTGTGCATGCTGTACGTGAACGGCGTTTTGGTCCAGCCGTCCGTGGGGGACGCGGTGGGGGCCGCGGCGGCGGGAGACGCGGAGGCCGTCGAGCAGACGGCGCCCGCGGCGAGTAAGCCTCCGGCTGTCAGAACCGTACGCCGCGATGAAGTCATGGGCATGCCAAATCAACCTTTCACAGGGATCGGTGATTCATCGGATCTATCTCCCGATGGAGCGTAGGACTAGACCAGAAGCGCGTCAATATTCACGTCCGGCCGAAGATAGATCCGATGTACACCGCCCTCAGAGCCTGGCTACTCCCCTCGCGGCCCCGGGTTGAACGCCGGGTGGAAGCTCTCCGGCGGAGCCAGATAGCTGACCGGCAGGCCGCCCGTGTCGATGACGATCTGGTCGACGGAGATGGCCGCGTCGACCATGAAGAGCCGCAGTTCGTGTTCGCCGGGTTCGGTGACCGTCACTGTCGCCGTCAGCCGCTCGACACCGTCCTCCACATTGCGGGCCCAGGCGTCACCCCGGTTGCCGGTGGCGACGGACTGGCCCGACAGGACCGTCACCGGCTGGTCGTCGAGCGACACCGCCACCCGTCGCCGTCCCCGCTCGTCGAGCGACGGCAGCCGGAACACGGTGACCGGGAAGGTACCGCTGCTGCTGAACCGCACCCGGTACCTCAACTCCGGTGCCCGGTCGGCGAATTCGGCCGTGAACGATTCCGCCGTCGACGGCACCGCCTCCACCGCGCCGCTACGACGGCCCAGCCCGCGTACGGTCCGCCAGCGGGCCCCGCCACGCGCCACCCGGCGGTCGGTGTGCGCGGCGTCGATCGAGACGTACCCGTGCGCCTCGACGAACCCCCGCCCGCGCAGCGCCCGTTCACCGTCGTTGCGCACCCTCAGCGGTACGTCGATCCGCTGCCCGGCGTCGCCCCCGCTCACGGTGACCGTCGCGTCGTACGTTCCCTCGGGCACCCGGTCCCAGTCGATCTCCACCCACACCCGGACCTGGTCGGTGAGCGAACCGCCCGACTCGCTGAGCCGCACCCAGGGATGAGAGGTCTCGGCGGTCCAACTCACCTCCAGGAAACCGGTGTTGAAGACATCCAGGAAGCGGCGGTCCCGAGTACCGGAGAAGAAGGACAGCGGACGGGCCGTCCCCGTCTCATTGCCCTCGGACGCCACGCCCAGGCCCGACGTCTCCTGGCGGGCGACCCTGGTGACGGCCGGGCGGCCCGGTGCCTTGGGGATCTGCGAGGGGTACGGGTTGACGATCCCGTCCCATTTTCCGCCCGCCACCTCGGTGTTGTACCGCTTGGTGAGCGCCGCCTCGGTCGCGTGGGCCGCCTCGGCGAGGTCGGCGAAGCGGTTGGTCCCGGCGCCGCGTCCCTGGCGACGGGCGAGCGCGTTGCGGTCCGCCCAGTAGTACTTCAGGTTCATCAAGTAGGCGCCGTGCACCGGGTATTCGACCAGCTCGAAGTAGGCGTCCCGGTAGGCCTCGGGCAGCTTGGCGCCCAAGGTGCGGGCCCGTTCGAGCAGTTGCTCGTAGGCGGCCATCCGGCGGCCCGCCTCATCGCCGTGGTGGATGACGGAGACGAGGCCCGGGGCGATGAACTCCGGGCGCAGTTCCGCCGCGAGGCGGTGGTACTCGGTGCGGATCGCGGCGATCTCGCGGCCGTGCCGGCGCCCGAACTGCCGGCCCGCCCACTCGACCAGGAATCCCCCGGTGTCGTCGGCGTCCCAGCGGTTCACGTCCCAGGCGATGTCCATGGCGAAGGACAGCCCGTTCTCGATCGACTTGAGGTCCCCCACGTTGAAGATCCACATACGGTCGGCGCCGTGCTCGTACACGCGGCGCAACTCCTGCCAGAGCTTGGCCGGTTGGGTGGTGTCCAGCCACAGATAGCTCTTCGGCCGGCCCCAGTAGGAGAGGTGGTAGTAGATCCCGTTGCCGCCCGCGCGCCGCCGCTCCGCGTCGTTCGGCAGCTGGCGCATGTTGCCGTGGTTGTCGTCCGGCCAGATGAGGGTGACGTCGTCGGGCACCTGGACGCCCGCGTTGTAGAGGTCCAGCACCTCCTTGTACGGGATGAAGATCTGCGGCTCGGCGGCCCGGCCGACCTCCTCGGTCAGGATGCGGCGCTGGTCGGCGATGATGTCGTTCATCACCACGACCTTCTCGGGGATCGTGGTGGCGTTCCTCGTCTCCAGCGCGCTGTCGTGCAGGCCGCGCATGCCGAGCGTCCAGCTGCTCTCGTAGCCGGCGTTCTGCCGGGCGCGCGCTCTCCAGTAGTCCGAGATGACACCGGGGTTCACCGTGTAGTCGTACACCGGCAGGCTGCCGTCGGGGTTGCGGTGCTCCGCCGCCCACGGGTCCCATTCGTGGACGCCGTTGCGGAGCAGGGCCTCGGGGTGGCTGGAGCCGACGACTATGCCGTAGTGCTCGGCGAGTTCGGGGTTCTCGCGGTGCTTGTTGAAGAAGTCGGAGTACGGATGCATGGCCGGCCAGAGGTAGTTGGCCTTGAGACGCAGGAGCAGCTCGAAGACGCGCTTGTAGGTCTCGGGGCCGATGTTCTTGTCCGGCTCCTGGGTGCGGTGGGACCAAGTGGTCAGGTTCTGCTCGTCGTTGATGAAAATGCCCCGGTAGCGGACGGAGGGCTCGTGCCGCGTGAAGGGGCAGGCGGGGACGGTCACCTCGTCGCGGTGCTCGACGGGCACGTCGGCCCACCAGTACCAGGGGGAGACGCCGATGCGTTCCGAGGTGTCGTAGATCCCGTAGATCGTGCCCCGCCGGTCGCTGCCCGCGATGACCAGGGCCCGGTCGACGCCGGGCAGCGGACGGTCGATCACCTGGGTGACCGAGGCTTCCCAACTCCCCTTGATCCGGGAGACGTTCAGGCGCCCTTCGGCGATGAGCCCGTCGATGACAGGGCTCGCCCCGATGGTGCCGACGAGGACGAGGTGCGCGGCCTTCTCGGGGACGGTGTGCAGGAGGCCCGGTCGTACCCCGCCGACCCGCTCGATGTCGGCCCGCAGATCCCCGGCCGCGCGGATCACGGCGGGGTCGTCGGCCGCGTCCACATGGACGTCAGTGGCGAATCCGCCCCGGACCAGGGGGAATTCGGCGCCGCCGGTCCGGCCCACCCGGGTGGAGGACGCGGCGTGGGCGGCCTCGGAGAGGGGCCCGAGGAGCAGCGGGGTCACTCCGGCGGCGGCCATGCCCCGCAGGAAGGACTTGCGGGTCCAGGGCTGCGCCGGTGTCTGGGGCGGGTTCTGTGCCGGGGTCTGCGGCGCCGAGCGGTCCTGGGATTCGCGGTGGGGCACGAGACGCTCCTTCTCCGCCCAGGCCCCGCGTCGGCTTTTCGCGCAGCCGGTCAAGGAGCTGAGCGTATGAGTGCGGACGGTGAGATGACGCAGGCCAGAAAGCGCTTGCTACACCTCATGCACCCTAGGGCAGGGCCAACCCGGAGTCCATATCCCGGCGCATGCCACTCGCCCGCACCAAGGGCGTCCACCGGCACCGACTGCCCCCGTCGGTGTCCGGCCTCCCACCAGGCAACTCCCTCTCTGGAGCCACCCACGCCCTCGGGTTCGGCTCCCCGGGGCCTCAGGCCATGTACTCCGTAGCCGCGTCCAGCAGCCAGTCCGTCAGATAGCCCGCGAAGGACGAGCGGACCAGCACCCAGAAGCCGGCCCGGGGTTCGTCCCGGGCGACCAGGACCACCTGGGTGCGCCCCAGGGTCGTCTGGGCGCAGCGGCCCGTGCCGAAGGCGCGGGGATGCAGGTCCAGTGGGCAGCCGTGGGCCAGGAGGTCGCGGGCGCGCGGGCCCGAGACGAGAAGCGTGGTCCGCTGGGCGGAGACGTCGGTCACGGAGACCGGCTCCTCCCCCGCCGCCTCCCTGATACGGCTCTCCAGTTCCCGTTCGCTGCCGGGCGGCCCCACGAGCAGCCACTCGTCCGGCCCCAGCCACAGGACGACCAACTCCCCTGCCCGTACGACGGTGTTGGGCGCGAGAGGCAGCGGAAGGCCGAGGGCGAGGCCGACCGCGTCCGCCGCCGCCCCCTTGGCGTCGAGGCGCACGTTGAGCTGCGCCAGGAAGGGGAGTTCGGCGAGTCGGACCGCACCCCGGGAGGTGCGGGTGGCGGCGGCGAGGCGGCCGGCCGCGTCCGAGAGGGGGGAGACGGGGGACGGGGAGGACAAGGAGGAGGGCCGGGCGGCGCTCAGGGTGGTGGTGTCAGCCATCTCGGCGGGCTCCCTCGGGGTCGTAGAGGACGGGACTCGCGACGGTCACCGGGACCAGCCGGTCACCCACGGGCGCGTACAGCCGCTCGCCGACGCGTTCCCGGCCGCCCTTGATCAGGGCGAGCGCGAAGGTCCGGCCCAGGGCGGCGCTGCGGTAGCTGGAGGTGACATGGCCGAGCATCGGGACGGGCGGCGCGGGCAGCACGCTGTCGGCGACCAGTTGTGTGCCCTCGGGGAGGAAGGTGCCCGGGTCGTCCGGGAGCAGGCCGACCAGGTGCTTGCGGTCGGGGCGGACGGCGTCGGCACGGGCGTACGACCGCTTCCCGATGAAGTCGGGCTTCTTCTTCGACACCACCCAGCTCATTCCGAGGTCCTGCGGGGTGACGGTGCCGTCGGTGTCCTGGCCGATGATCGGGTAGCCCTTCTCGGCGCGCAGGACGTGCATGGTCTCCGTGCCGTAGGGGGTGATCCCGTACGGGGCGCCGGCCTCGTACAGCGCCTCCCACAGGGCGCGGGCCTCCCACGGCGACACATTGATCTCGTAGGCCAGTTCGCCGGAGAAACTGATCCGGCAGACGCGCGCGTCGATACCCGCGACGGACGTCTCGCGCCACGCCATGAACGGGAAGTCGGCGTTTTCCACGGCCAGTTGAGGCGCCAGGGAGCCGAGGACCTCACGGGAGCGGGGGCCGACCAGTGCCACCGTCGCCCACTGTTCGGTGACGGAGGTGCAGTGGACGCGCAGGTCCGGCCACTCGGTCTGGGACCACTCCTCCATCCAGTCGAGCACGGCGGCGGCGTTGCCCGTCGTCGTGGTGACCAGGAAGCGGTCGGCGGCGAGACGGATGACCGTACCGTCGTCGAAGATCATGCCGTCGGGGCGGCACATCGCGCCGTAGCGGATCATGCCGACCTTCAGGGTGCTCATCATGTTGGTGTAGAGCAGGTCGAGGAAGACGCCCGCGTCCGGGCCCTGGACGTCGATCTTGCCGAGGGTGGAGGCATCCATGAAGGCCACGCTGTCGCGGGCGGCGGCGCACTCGCGCAGGACGGCCGCCTCCATGTCCTCGCCCGCCTGCGGGTAGTACCAGGGGCGCTTCCACTGGCCGACGTTCTCAAACAGCGCGCCGTGCTCGACGTGCCAGGTGTGCAGGGCGGTCGTACGGATCGGGTCGTGCAGCGCACCCCGGTCGCGGCCCGCGAGGGTGGCGAAGGAGACGGGCGTGTACGGCGGCCGGAACGTGGTCGTGCCGAGGGCCGAGATGTCGACGCCGAGCAGCGCGGCGACGATACCGCTGGCCAGCAGACCGGACGTCCTGCCCTGGTCGTTGGCGGTGCCCGCGGTCGTGTAGCGCTTCGTGTGCTCCACCGAGCGCATACCGGTGCCGGTGGCGCGGGCCAGGTCGTCCACGCTGACATCGCGCTGGAGGTCGACGAAGGAGTGCGTGTCGGAGGCATCCGGGATGGTGTACACGTGCATGGGCGGCGTGTGGGGCTGCGCGGCGGGGTCGGGGGCGGGGAGACGGGGCGCCTCGGGGGCGTAGCCCTCCGCCTCGAGTGCGCGGGAGGCCGCGCCGACGCCCTGCGCGAGCACCGAGGGCAGGTCGAGTACGCCGGACGCGCTGCCCGCGACCTCCACCGCCTGCCGGCAGGTGTCGGGGACGAAGGCGCCGAGCGCGCCGTCGTAGCGGAGCTTGCCGCCCGCCTGACTGAACAACTGGGCCACCGGGTTCCAGCCGCCGGAGACGAGGAGCAGGTCGGCGGCGAACTCGCGTCGGCTGTCTGTGGTTGCTCCGGCTTCGGCGGGCTTTCCTGTGGGCTCTCCTTCGTAGACGGCGACCGTCACGGAGGTCAGGCGCGGGTCCGCCTCTGTGCCGTCGCCGGCTTCCGTGGCGGCTTCTGTGCCGACGACCGCGTGTCCCGCCAGCACCTCGATGCCGGCCGCCCTCGCGCGGTCGGCCCACTCCCCCGGGTAGGGGCGCGTGTCGACGATCGCCGCGATGTCCGCGCCCGCTCCGGCCAGGTCCAGGGCGGCGGCGTACGCGCTGTCGTTCGTGGTGAACACGACCGCCCTGCGGCCGGGCAGGACACCGTGCCGGTTGACGTACGTACGCGCCGAGGCGGCCAGCATCACGCCGGGGCGGTCGTTGTCGGCGAAGGCCAGTGAGCGTTCGTGGGCGCCGGTGGCGAGGACGACGCGGCGGGCGCGGATACGCCAGACGCGTTCGCGGGAGACGTTCTCTGGGGCCGCCGCGCCGAGGTGGTTGGTGCGGCGTTCGACGGCGAGAAGGTGGTTGTCGTCGTAGTAGCCGAAGACGGTGGTCCGGGGCAGGACACGTACGTCCGGCGCCGCTTCCAGGATGGCCCTGGTCGACTCGACCCAGTCGAGGTGTTCGGCCGTGCCCAGGAGGCTGCCGCCCGGCTCCGGACGGTCGTCGGCGAGGATGACCCGGGCGCCGGTGCGGGCAGCCGTCGCGGCGGCGGCGAGGCCCGCGGGGCCCGCGCCGACGATCAGTACGTCGCAGTGGGCGTGTACGGCGTCGTAGCGGGCGGGGTCGGGGGTGGTGGCCAGGCGGCCCTGGCCGGGGAGGCTGCTCGCTGCGAGGCCCTCGTACAGCTCGACCGTGGGGGCGGGGAGCATCGGCTCGGGGAACGGGGCCTCGATCTGGATGACCGCGTTGGGTTCCTCGACGCCGGCGGAGAAGATGCCTCGGGGGCGGCCGAGTTTGATGCTGGTGCCGGTCTGGATGATGCCGTTGGCGAGGAGGGCGGAGGCGAGGGTGTCGCCTTCGTAGCCCTGGTATTCGGTGCCGTCGAAGGTGAAGGTGAGGGGGTTTTGGCGGTTGATTCGGCCGCGGGTGGGGAGTCTGAACGGCTGGGTTTCCTCCCCCACCCCACCCCTTCCCGAAAGTTCTGGGGGCTCCGCCCCCAGCCCCCCGTTCGGCCCTGAAGGGGCCTCGTCCTCAAGCGCCGGACGGGCTGGAGGTGCCGGCCGGGGCTGAGTGGTGACCCCAGGAGAAGCAACAGCCGCATCCGCCACCGGAGTTGTGACTGGACGCTCCTCCCCTGCCCTGTACACCGCCAGGATCTCGTTCGTTCCCGTGTCCCGTACCGCGTTGAACCAGCGGCGGCAGCCCGCCGCGTGGCTCCAGCGTTCCGCGAACGGACCCTTCGCGTTGTCGCGGAAGAACAGGTACCGGGCCCACTCCTCGTCGGTCAGGGCCGACGGGTCCTCCGGGTACGGCACGTGTGCCGCGCCGCCGTAGTGGAACTCGGCCTCGTCGCGGGGCCCGCACCACGGGCAGGGGATGAGCAGCATGTCGTTCGGCTCCCTTGAGGATCCCTAGTGGGCCACCGCGGCCGCGCCGTGCTCGTCGACGAGCGCGCCGGTGGTGAAACGGTCGAGCGAGAAGGGGGCGTTGAGGGCGTGGGGCGTGTCGTGGGCGATCGTGTGGGCGAAGACCCAGCCGACACCCGGGGTGGCCTTGAAACCGCCGGTCCCCCAGCCGCAGTTGAGGTACAGGTTGTCCACCGGCGTCAGCCCGACGATCGGCGACGCGTCCGGACTGACGTCGACGATGCCGCCCCACGTACGCAGCACATGCGCCCGGGCGAACACCGGGAAGAGCTCCAGCGCGGCCGCCATCTGCTCCTCGATGATGTGGAACGCCCCGCGCTGCGTGTACGAGTTGTACGAGTCGATGCCCGCGCCCATCACCAACTCGCCCTTGTGTGCCTGGCTGACGTACACGTGCACCGCGTTGGACATGACGACCGTCGGATGCACGGGCTCCAGCAGCTCGCTGACGAGGGCCTGCAACGGGTGGCTCTGGAGCGGGAGTTCGATGCCCGCCATGGCCGCCAGGACCGAGCTGTGGCCCGCCGAGCACAGCGCGACCTTGCCCGCCGAGATCGGACCCAGGGTGGTCTGGACGCCGACGACCCTGCCGCCGACCACGTCCAGTCCCGTCACCTCGCAGTTCTGGATGATGTCGATGCCGGCCGCGTCCGCCGAGCGCGCGAGACCCCACGCCACGTGGTCGTGCTTCGCGATGCCGGCGCGCGGCTGATAGGTGCCGCCCAGCACCGGATAGCGCACGTCCGGCGAGATGTTGACGATCGGGCAGACCTCTTTGACCTGCTCGGCGTCGAGCCACTCCGCGTCCACGCCGTTCAGCCGGTTGGCCTCCACGCGGCGCACACTGTCACGGACGTCCTGAAGACTGTGCGCGAGGTTCAGCACTCCGCGCTGGGAGAAGAGGATCGGATAGTCGAGCTCCTCCTCCAGGCCCTCCCACAGCTTCAGGGAGTGCTCGTAGATGCCGGCGCTCTCGTCCCACAGGTAGTTGGAACGGATGATCGTGGTGTTGCGGGCCATGTTGCCGCCCGCGAGCCACCCCTTCTCCAGCACGGCCACGTTGGTGATGCCGTGGTTCTTCGCCAGGTAGTGCGCGGTGGCGAGCCCGTGCCCACCACCGCCCACCACGATCACGTCGTACGACCGCTTGGGCTCAGGCGTACGCCACAACCAGTCCGGATGCTCCGGCAGCTCGGCACCGGGTGTACGGGGGCTCATCACGCGTCTCCGTCTTCTGCAGTGAGTGGGCTCGTCATCCTGAGGAGGGGCGGCGAAGCGCCCCGACAGGGGCGCGGGGAACTGCGCGACAAGCCCCCACCGGCCCGCAGGTCGATAACCGCACCCCCCGTGGCGCGCCTACCCACGGAGACGCGACATCGTAGAGTCGAACAACGGCTCCTCGGCGACCACCGCCGCCACCCGCTGATCGAAGTAACCGATCTCCAACACCGTCCCCGGCGCGGCCAGTTCCACCGGCAGCCACGCGTACGCGATGCCCTTGCCGATCGTGTAGCCGTAGGCCGCGCTGGTGACATAGCCGACTGCCCGGTCACCCTCGTACACCGGCTCCTTGCCCATCACCACGGACCCCGGGTCCTCGATGGTCAGGCAGGTCAGCTTGCGCCGCACCTCGCCCTTACGGCGTTCCAGCGCCGCCTTGCCCACGAAGTCGCCCTTGTCGAGCTTCACCGCGAAGCCGACGCCGGCCTCGTACGGGTCGTGCTCGTACGTCATGTCGGTGCCGAAGGAGCGGTAGCCCTTCTCCAGGCGGAGGCTGTTGAAGGCGCCGCGCCCCGCCGCGATGCCGCCGAGCGGCTGTGCGGCCTGCCAGAGGGTGTCCCAGAGTTTCTGGCCCTGGTCGGCGGTGGTGTAGAGCTCCCAGCCGAGTTCGCCGACGTAGGACAGGCGCATCGCCGTCACCGGGACGCTGCCGATGTAGGCACGCTTTGCGCGGAAGTACTTCAGGCCGTCGTTGGAGAAGTCCTCGTCGGTCAGGGGCTGGAGGACCTTGCGGGCCAGCGGGCCCCACAGGCCGATGCAGCAGGTGCCGGGGGTGATGTCGCGGACCTGGACCGTGCCGTCGGCCGGGAGGTGGCGGGTGAACCAGTCGAGGTCGAGGTTGCCGTTGGCGCCGACCTGGAAGAGGTCGCGGCCGAGGCGGGCCACGGTGATGTCGCTGCGGATGCCGCCGTCGTCGTTCAGGAGCAGGGTGTAGGTCACCGAGCCGACCGACTTGGCGACCTTGCTGGTGGTGAGGCCTTCGAGGAAGTTGGCGGCTCCCGGGCCGGTCACCTCCAGGCGCTTCAGGGCCGTCATGTCGTACATCGCGACCGTCTCGCGGGTCGCCTGGGCCTCGGCGCCGACGATCGGCGACCAGTACTGGGCCGCCCAGTCGCCCGGGGTGGGGATGGAACGGCCCGCCACCAGGGGCGCGTTGGCCTCGTACCAGTGCGGGCGTTCCCAGCCGTTGGCCTCCAGGAAGAAGGCGCCCAGCTCACGCTGGCGGGTGTGGAAGGGGCTGGTGCGGATCGGGCGCGGGTCTCCCGACGGCTGCAGGGGGTGCAGGATGTCGTAGACCTCGACGAAGTTCTGGCAGTCGCGGGCCAGGACGTACTCCGGGGCAAGCTGGTGCGGCTCGAAGCGGTTGAGGTCGCACTCGTGCAGGTCGAAGGAGGAGCAAAAGCCGTCGACCAGCAGTTCGGCCATGGCCCGGCCGACGCCCGCCGAGTGGGTGACCCACACGGCCTCGGCGACCCAGAAGCCCTTGACGTCCGGGGACTCGCCGAGCAGCGGGAAGTTGTCGGTGGTGAAGGAGAAGAGGCCGTTGATGCCCTCCTCGACCTTCGCGTCCTTGGTGGCGGGGAGCAGGGACTGCGTCTCCGTCCAGGCGGGCTCGAAGTCGTCCTCGGTGAACTTCAGGACGGAGGGCATCCCGCCGGCCTCGTCCGCCTGGCCGAAGGAGAGGATGTCGTCGGCCGAGACGGGCATCGGGCGGTGGCCGTAGTAGCCGATGCCGATGGCGTCGAAGCGGTCGCGGTAGTAGAGGTCGGCGTCCTGGTGACGCAGGATCGGGCGGACCGCCTCCTCCGTCTGGCCGGCGAGCGCGGGGACCGGGCCGGTCCAGGCCAGCTGGTGGGCCAGGGGGGTGAGGGGGAGGTTCAGGCCGGCCATGCGGGCGATCTTCGGCCCCCAGATGCCGGCGCAGCACACGACGATGTCGGCGGCGATCTCGCCCTGGTCCGTGAGGACACCGGTGACCTGCCCGTCGGTCTGCAGGACGTCCAGCACCTCGTGGCGGGGCAGGAAGGTCACGCCGCGTTCGGTCGCCCGGCGGATCTGCGCCTCAACCGCCAGCACCGCCTTGGCGAGGCCGTCCGTGGGGACCAGGAGGCCGCCCAGGACCCGCTCGGGGTTGACCAGGGGGTGCTGCTCCACGCACTCCTCGGGGGTCAGCAGGCGGGACTCGATGCCCCAGGCGGTGATCCAGCCGTGGCGGCGGTGCAGTTCGGTGAGGCGCTCGGGGGTGGTGGCCACTTCGAGGCCGCCGACCTGGAGGAAGCAGGGCTTGCCGTCGACGTCCAGGGAGCAGAACTTCTCGACGGTGTAGCGGGCCAGTTCGGTCATCGTCTTGGACGAGTTCGTCTGGAAGACCAGGCCCGGGGCGTGCGACGACGAGCCCCCGGTGGCGGGCAGCGGGCCCTGGTCGACCACGGTCACTTCGGTCCAGCCTCGCGCGGAGATCTCGTCCGCGAGTGCCGCGCCAACGACGCCCGCTCCGATGATGACCACTCGGGGTCCCGCCATCGCCGCACCTCCGGTTAGTTGCTTTCTACGCAACATGACTCAGGTTGCGCAACTCAATGTGCCTGCAGCACAGGTGGGTGTCAAGGGGTTCTCGCCCCCTGGGGGGCTGCGCCCCCAGACCCCCGCTTTCGCGCTGAACGCGCTCGTCCTCAAACGCCGGACGGGCTGGAAGTCAGCCCCTCCGGCGTTTGAGGAGCGGGGGTTCGGGGGCAGCGCCCCCGAGACGGATGGGACGGGTAGGGGCGGCGGGGGCGAAGAAAAACGCCAATGCCCGGCAGGCGGCGCACACTTACGCGCACCGCCCACCGGGCACCATGCTCAACACACCTCAGGACACTCGAGGCATCACTTGATCCAGGCGTCGACCTTCGCCCGGTTCGCCTCAACCCACTTCTTCGCCGCAGCCTCAGGCGTCATCTTGTCCTCGGCGATGTACTTCGCAACCGTGTTCTGGTCATCGTTCGTCCAGCTGAAGTTCTTCACCAGGTTGTACGCAGGACTCCCCGACCCGGCGAACTTCGTGCTGACGATCTTGTCGAGCTTGTACACGGGGTAGTCGCACGCCACCTTCTCCGGGTCGGCGTCACACCCGTCCTTGTACTCCGGCAGCTTGACCTTGACGAGCGGCACCTCCGACATGAACCACTGAGGCTCGTAGAAGTAGCCGATCACCCATTCCTTGTCCTTCTCCGCCTTGCGGAAGGCCTGGATGAGCGCGGTCTCGCTGCCCGCGTACACCACCTTGAAGTCCAGCTTCAGGTTCTTCACCAGCGCCTCGTCGTTGGTGACGAACGACGGGTCGCCGTCGAGGAGCTGGCCCTTGCCGCCCGACTCGGAGGTCTTGAACTTCGCCGCGTACTTGTCGAGGTTCTTCCAGTCGATGATGTCCGGGTGCGCCTTGGCGAGCCACGGCGGCACGTACCAGCCGATCAGCCCTTCGTTGCCGGTCGCGCCGGCCTCGACGGCGGTCTTCTGGTCGGTGATGTACTTCTTCTTCAGGTCGGGGTGGCCCCAGTTCTCGATGACGGCGTCCACCTCGCCCGTCCCGAAGCCCTGCCAGGCGATCTCCTCCTTCAGGTCCTTCTTGGTGACCTTGCACCCGAGATCGTGCTCCGCGACGTACGCGACGACCGCCGCGTTCGCCTCGTAGCCGACCCACGGGTTGACCGCGAGGTTGAAGGTGCCGCACTTCGCGGAGGAGCCGGAGGTCCCGCCGGACGACCCCCCGGAGGTGCCGGAGCCCGAGGAGTCGTCGCCGACCTTCGCGCCGCCGCAGGCGGTGAGGGTGAGGGCGAGGACGGCCATGCCGGCCGCGCCGACTCTCCACTGTGTTGCTTGCCTTGCCATGGTGGTAGCTCCTTACGCGTTACGCGCCTGCACGCCGCGCCGCTGCCTGAGTGATCCGGTCGAACATGACTCCGAGAAGGACGATGGCCAGCCCCGCCGCCAGCCCCTTCCCGTACAGCTGCCCCTGCGAGAAGCCGGCCACGACGTCGTAGCCGAGGGCGCCCGCGCCTACCAGGCCGCCCACAACAACCATCGACAGCACATAGATCAGGCCCTGGTTGGTGGCCAGGGTCAGAGCGCCGCGTGCCATCGGCAGCTGGACCTTGGTGATGATCTGCCAGGTGTTGCACCCGGCGGAGGTGGCCGCTTCCACGGTGGCCGCGGGCACGTTCCGTATCCCGTCCGCGATGATCTTCATGGCGACGGGGGCCGCGTACACGATGGCGGCGACGATCGCCGTGAAGCGGGTCGCGCCGAACAGCGCGAGGAACGGTACGAGGTAGACGAACGGCGGCATGACCTGCGCCGCGTCGAGCGTGGGCCGGATCAGCCGGTCCGCGAGCGTGCTGCGTCCCATCCACACGCCGAAGACGACGGCCAGCAGCATCGTCATGACCGTGGCGAAGAGCGTGGACGCCAGGGTCGTCATGCTGTCCGACCAGACACCGGTGGCGACCAGCAGACCGACGCACACCGCCGTCGTCACCCCGGCCCGCCAGCCGCCGAGCACCACGGCGATGCCGATCAGGACCGCGCCGACGAGCCACCAGGGCGAGTCGGTGAGCAGGGTCTGGAAGGGGTTGAGCAGACCGTTGGTGAGGGAGTCCCGGAAGGCGTTGGTGAGGCCCGACAGATTGTCCTGCACCCAGGTGCTCGCGGTGTCGGCCGCCTTCGCGACGGAACTGCCGACATCACCCTCGCCGGGGAACTCCGCCGCCCACACGTAGGTGTGCGAGAGGTAGACGAGTACGGCGGCGACGGCCGCGCCCGCCACCACCAGCCGGCGCCGCCAGGCGAGCAGTCTGCCGCCCGAACGCCGGGCCGCCTCCTCGCGTCCGCTCGCCGCAGTGGTGACCCGGTCGAGGACGATGGCCATGACGACGATGGCGAGGCCCGCGTTGAAGGCCGTACCCACGTCGAGCGACTCGAGGGCCTGCATGACGGTCTTGCCGAGGCCGGGCGCGTCGATCAGGGCGGCGATGGTCACCATGGCGAGGGCGGCCATGATCGTCTGGTTGACGCCCATGACGACGGTCCGCTTCGACATCGGCAGCAGCACCTTCAGCAGCGCCTGCCACCGGGTCGCGCCCAGCGAGTCGGCGGCCTCGACGGTCGTCTCCGGCACGGTCCGGATGGCGTGCGCGGTGATGCGGATCGTCGGCGGGGCCGCGTAGACGACGGTGGCGATGGTCGCGGAGGCGCCGCCGATGAGGAAGAACAGGGTCAGCGGGGCGAGATAGACCATGGTGGGCATCGTCTGCATGAAGTCCAGCAGCGGTGTCATGATCCGGTTGAACCGGTCGGACAGCCCCGCCCACACGCCCAGCGGGATCGCGAACAGCAGCGCCACGAACACCGCCGACAGCGTCAGCGAGAGCGTGTCCATGCTCTCCTGCCACAGCCCCTGCAGCCCGAAGAAGACGAACCCGGCCACGGTCAGCAGCGCCACCCGCCAGTTGCCCACGGCCCACGACACGAACCCGGCGATGCCGACGACCCCGAGCCAGCCGATCTGCGGCAGGGGCCGGGAGTCGGACGGCTGGGAGATCAGCTGCTGGACGAGGGTCACCAGGTTGTCGATGACCAGGCGGATCTCGTTGAAGAAGTAGAGGAAGAGCGGGTTGGAGTTGCGGTTGGCGCCGATCGAGTCGTTGACGTCGTTCAGCCACCGGTGCAGCCAGGTGAGGTCCGCCGCCGCGAGCGGCAGGGTGTTCGTGCCGCGCAGTACGGCGAACAGCACCAGCCAGAGGACGAGGATCGCCCCGACCACCATGCGCCGGCTGACCCGGCGTACGGCGGCGACGGGCGCCGCGGCCTCGGGCACGGTGTCCGTCTGCTGCGGAGGCTCGGGAGCCGGGGGTTTCTCCATGGCGACGGTCATCGCGCGCCGCCTCCCTGTCCCTGTCCCAGTCCCTGTCCCTGTGCCGGTCCCTGTCCCTGCCCGGCGACCACCGCGAGGATCTCCTCGTCGCCGACCAGGCCGATCAGCTTGCCGTTCTCGACGACCTTGACCGGCCTCTCGGCGGCGAGGACAGCCCGGGTGGCCTCCCGTACGACGACGTCCGGACCCAGTTCGGGGCCGTCGAGGTCGTCGCCGTCGGCCGGCGGGCGCATGATCCAGCGCAGGGTGAGGACGTCGGCACGCGGCACGTCCTTCACGAACTCGCGTACGTAGTCGTCGGCGGGCGCGCCCACCAGCTCGTCCCCGGTCCCGCACTGGACCATCTTGCCGTCGCGCATGATGAGGATGCGGTCGCCGAGTTTGAGGGCCTCGGAGAGGTCGTGGGTGATGAACACCATCGTCTTGCCGACCTCGCGGTGCAGCCGGATGACCTCGTTCTGCATGTCGCGGCGGATCAGCGGGTCGAGCGCCGAGAACGGCTCGTCGAAGAACAGAACCTCAGGATCGCCCGCCAACGCCCTTGCCAGGCCGACGCGTTGCTGCATACCGCCGGAGAGCTGGTCGGGGTAGGAGTTCTCGTACCCGGACAGGCCGACGAGCTCGACGACCTCCAGGGCCCGCTTGACGCGCTCCGCCCGGCTCATCCCACGTATCTCGAGCCCGAAGGCCACGTTGTCGACGACCCGCCGGTGCGGCAGCAGCCCGAAGTGCTGGAACACCATGGAGAACTTCTCGCGGCGCAGCTCGCGCAGGCGCTTGTCGTCGGCGTCGCGGATGTTCTCGCCCTCGAAGACGATCTCACCGGCGGTCGGTTCGATCAGCCGGGTGAGACATCGCACCAGGGTCGACTTGCCGGAGCCCGACAGACCCATGACCACGAACACCTCGCCGGGCGCCACGTCGAAGTCGATGTCGCGCACGGCTGCGGTGCATCCCGTACGGTCCATCAGCTCGCGCCGGGTGAGGCCGCACAGCTCCTCCGACTCCGGGACCCGTTCCGCCTTCGGTCCGAACACCTTCCACAGGCCGCGCACGGAGATGACCGGCGTGCCGTCCGAGTTCTGGGACGTGCCGCGCCGCTGCGGCACCTCGGTCTGTACTGGGGTCACGATCGACCTCTTTTCGGCGTTCAGCCGCGGAACCAGTGCTGCGGCCGGGGTTGGATGTTCTGCCAGATGTGCTTGGGCTCTCGGTACTCGTCCAGGCCGCTCGGTCCCAGCTCCCGGCCCACACCCGAATGCCCGAAACCACCCCACTCCGCCTGCGGTACGTAGGGGTGGTAGTCGTTGATCCACACGGTGCCGTGGCGCAGCCGGCGCGCGACCCGCTGGGCCTTGCCGGCGTCCTGCGTCCACACCGCCCCGGCGAGCCCGTACTCGGTGTCGTTGGCGATGCGTACGGCGTCATCCTCGTCGCCGTCCCTGAACCGCTCGACGGTCAGCACGGGCCCGAAGGACTCCTCGTGCACCACACGCATGTCCTGCGTGCACTCGTCGAGCACGGTGGGCGGGTAGTAGTGGCCGCCGGCCAGCGCGGGATCGTCAGGCCGCTCACCACCACACCGCAGTACGGCACCCTCGGCGATACCGGCCGCGACATACGCCTCGACCTTCTCGAGATGCCCGGCGGAGATCAGCGCACCGGTCTCGGCCTCGGGATCGAAGGGCCCGCCGAGCCGGATCTGCCGAGCCCGCCGAACGACTTCGTCAACGAACCGATCATGAATCGAATCCTCGACAATGAGCCGCGCCCCGGCGGAACAGACCTGCCCGGAGTGCAGGAAGACGGCGGTGAGGGCGAAGTCGACGGCCGCCTCGAAGTCGGCGTCGGCGAAGACGACGTTGGGGTTCTTGCCGCCGAGTTCCAGGGCCACCTTCTTCACGCCCGCGGCGGCGGTGGCCATGATGCGCTTGCCGGTCTCGAGCCCCCCGGTGAAGGAGACCATGTCGACGGCGGGGTCCTCGGAGAGCGGGGCCCCCACCTCGGGCCCGGCACCGAGCACGAGGTTGCCGACCCCGGCGGGCAGCCCCGCCTCCGCCAGCGCCCTCATCAGCAGGATGGAGGTGGAGGGGGTCAGCTCACTGGGCTTGAGGACGAAGGTGTTACCGGCGAGAAGCGCCGGGGCAACCTTCCAACTGGCCTGCAGGAGCGGATAGTTCCAGGGAGTGATCAGCCCGCAGACCCCCACCGGCTCATACACGACCCGACTGACGGCGTCATCACGTCCGGTGTCGATCACGCGGCCGGCGTCCGTGCCGCCGATCCCGCCGTAGTGGCGGAAGCAGGAGACGACGTCGGCGATGTCGTACTCGCTCTCCACCAGCCGCTTGCCGGTGTCCAGCGACTCGGCGCGGGCGAACTCCTTGGCGTCGCGTTCCATGATGTCGGCGGTGCGCAGCAGCAACTGGCCGCGCTCCCGTTCGGGAGTACGCGGCCAGGGTCCTGTGTCGAAGGCGCGGCGGGCGGCGGCGATGGCGGCCTCGGCGTCGGGACGCGTCCCTTCCGAGACGGTGGCGGCGAGCCTGCCGTCGGCGGGACATCGGATCTCCCGGCGGCCACCGGCAACCGGCACCCGCCATTCACCGTCCACATACAGGTCTGCCAGGTCTGCCACGCGCCAAGCCTTTCAACTGAAATTCGTTGCGCATCGTGCACCCAATTGCTTGTGGTGGAACACCCTGGCGAATGTGCAGACATACGTCAAGTAGTTGGCGGATGACGATTTCGACAGCCTTCCCCGGTGTGCACACTCACCCGGCCGCTCTTGACCGGAGCGCCCGCCGAGCCGACCATGTTGCGTATCGCTCACCATGTTGTGCAATACGCACCAGCGGAGGTCGACGTGTCCCCCAAGTTTCCTCGCCCTGCAGCCGGCAGTGAGTACGTCCTCACCCTCTCGTGTCCCGACAGCTCGGGGCTGGTCCACGCCGTGAGCGGCTTTCTGGTCCGCAACTCGGGAAACATCCTGGAGAGCCAGCAGTTCGACGACCGTCTCCAGGGCCGCTTTTTCATGAGGGTCCACTTCGATGTTTCCGATCCGGACGCCACTCTGGAAAACCTGCGTTACCGATTCGGCCCGGTCGCCGAGGCGTACGGCATCTCCTGGACCCTGCGGGACGCGTCGACGCCGACCCGCACCCTGATCATGGTGTCCAAGTTCGGCCACTGCCTGAACGACCTCCTGTTCCGCCGCCGCACGGGCGGCCTGAACATCGAGATCCCGGCGATCGTCTCCAACCACCGCGATTTCGAGGGCCTGGCGGAGAGCTACGGCATCCCCTTCCACCACATCCCGGTGACCCGCGAGACCAAGCCGGAGGCGGAGGCACGCCTACTGGAACTGGTCCGGGACCTGAACATCGACCTGGTGGTACTGGCCCGCTACATGCAGGTCCTCACGGACGACCTGTGCAAGGAGCTGGAGGGCAGGGCGATCAACATCCACCACTCCTTCCTCCCCAGCTTCAAGGGAGCACGCCCGTACGAGCAGGCGTACGACCGAGGAGTGAAGCTGGTCGGCGCGACAGCTCACTACGTGACGTCCGACCTGGACGAGGGCCAGATCATCGAACAGGACGTGGTGAGGGTGGACCACTCCCTGGACCCGGGCGAACTGGTGACGGTGGGCCGGGACGTGGAGGCACAGGTACTGGCACACGCGGTGAAGTGGCACAGCGAGAGCAGGGTGATGGTGGAGGGAAACAGGACGGTGGTGTTCCGCTGAGGCGGCGGTCGTATACGAGACTTCCCACCCACCCGCCCGTCTCGCCATGCTCACACGTCGATCCGGGCATGCCGAGCGCCGCAGCCTCCGGACGGCACGAAATTGCCTGGCCACAGGCTTCTGAGACCGTCTACTCTCCGTCCATGCGGACCGTCTTCATCTTCCCCTGCGGCGAGATGACTGCGACTACAGCAACGCTGGCCCGGCTGTTCGAAGGCCAGGCCGGATACTGGACTGACAGTAACCTCTACATCAACCTCGAAAACGAGCGCGACGGCCAACTGTTCGCCGACTGGGAACCCGAAGACGTCCGCCGTCTGGAAGCTGCTCGGCTCCCGCCCTTCCTGGGCCCTGCAGGTCGACATCTCCGGCCGCATCGATGGCACAGCCGAGATCCGCGACCTTGCATCACGCCTTCTACAAGAAGGTGGCGTCGCGGTCGACGACTACTCCGACCACTGCTGGACCCTTCACGAGATCGAACGCTCCCTCCAGATCGACGGACTGGGCTTCTTCGACTTCCGCACCTACCACGACAGTGCTTGCGAC
Source organism: Streptomyces sp. NPDC047042 (assembly GCF_040644035.1). Taxonomy (NCBI): domain Bacteria; kingdom Bacillati; phylum Actinomycetota; class Actinomycetes; order Kitasatosporales; family Streptomycetaceae; genus Streptomyces; species Streptomyces sp. NPDC047042. Next base: position 176,246 of record NZ_JBEYVP010000025.1, read on the forward strand.
CAGTAACTCCAGGCGCCCACGGACCCGAGCCCGGCATCAGGGAGTATCACCCATGTTCGACCACGTCACCGGGTTGCGGCCCGAGGAAGCCGCGCGATGGACCGCGCTTGTCGAGCAATGTCGGCCTGTGCTCGCGAACGAGGGGATGGAGGCGGTTCAAACTCTGCTGGCCGAGCACGGCATGAGCATCATCCAGTCGATCGTGATCACCCGAGCTTTGCTCGGTTGGGCAGAAGCACCTCTACGCCTCGCCATCGACATCGTGACCACGAGTGCCGCTCGGACAGTCATCAGCGGAAACGGCTGATCAATTTCGTTCGGCACCCGTACGTCAACGACGGGCCACCGCGACGTGAACCTTGAAGGCGCAGGGAATGACCCCATCCGGTGTCGTCATGTCCCTCACCTCGGCCAAGAAGGCCTGCCGCAACCGCCGCACAGTAGCGCGATCGAGGGGGCCGAGATCATAGAGGCTGGAAACCGCAGCCCACACCTGCTCCACTGGTCCGCTCAGATCGATAGGAACGGTCTCCCAGCCCACAGCCGCGAAACCTGCCGGCCCGAGGACTTCATCGAGCCCTTCGCGACTGCGTGTCCTTTTGTCCCCCAACGCCGGGATGCGCTGCGAGGCAGGCGTCTCCTCGATCGTGCGCCGCAGCAACACGAGGAACCGTTCGTATGCCTCGCCGCCTACGGCCCCGCCTCCCACCACGCAAGCCAGAACCCCTCCGGGAGACAGGACCCGGGCCACCTCAGCTGCGACTTGCTCGATCTCGCTCATCAACATCAGTGCCATGTGGGAAACGCAGGCGTCGAAGCTGTCGTCGGCGAAAGGAAGCTCCTGAGCTCGGCCCTCTTCCAGCTTCGCTCCGGAAAGCGCCGGCCGACGTCGTGCCAGGGCCAGGGAGTGCGGGGACAGGTCCACTCCCGCGAGTTGCCTCCCAGTCCTTCGGGCCAGCAACTCGAGCAGTAGGCCGTCGCCGCAGCCGAGGTCCAGCACGCGCATGCTTCCAGCCACCCGATCGCACAAGATCTCATAGCTTGACCGGCCGTCTGGAGCATGGCCACGGCCGAACGCTTCTGCGGTCACTGCTGGGTACTGGGCGTGGAACGCCTGCAGAAATGCCTCTTGCGGTGCGGTAGTCGTCACTCACCCAACCTAAGCCGCAGGCCTTCCGCGTGTCCGTCCTCAGTCCGGAAAGACCATCGCAAGTCGGTTGACGGTCACGCAGCGGCCAACAGCATCCAGGCCGTTACTGGCAGAATGCCGGAGGTGGAGTCGATCTTGCGCGCCGCCGGGAAACTGCTGGGCGTCGAGTTGTCCGGCCCGGTCGACCTGGGTGGCAGCTCGCGCAGCACCGTGGTGCGTTGTGCAACGGCCGATGGCGGCACCGTGATCGTCAAGGCGTTCGGCAACGAGCCGGACTCCCTGCGCTGCTTCACCGCTGAGGCCGCCGCGCTCTCCCTCGGCATCGCCGGTCCGGAGCTTCTCGGCGTGGACCCCGAGGTTCCCCTGCTGGTGATGGAAGACCTCGGAAACGCCCCGACCCTGGCGGACGTCCTGCTCGGGAACGATCCGAAGGCCGCGGAAAGCGGGTTGCTGGCCTGGGCCCGAGGGCTCGGGCGGCTGGCTGCCGAATCGGTGCACCGGCGGGCCGATCTCACACGGCTGCGGTCCCAGTACGACAAGGGCATGGCGCCGTGGGGGGAGGAGCCGTGGATCGCGCAGAGGGCCACTGAGCTACTGGCGCAGCTCGAAGGCGCGGGTATCGCGACTCCGCCCGGCCTCGCCGAGGAGTTGGCCGGGATCGGGACGGCGGGCGGAGAGGAGTACCCGGCGTTCACCCCGGGCGACACCTGCCCCGACAACAACCTGCTCACCTCGGAGGGCCTGCGCCTGATCGACTTCGAGGCGGCCTCCTACCAGTCGGTGTTCCTGACAGCCGCGTACTGCCGGATGCCGTTCTCCAGCTGCTGGTGCGTCTTCACGTTGCCGGCCGGGTTGGCCGCGGAGATCGAGCAGGCGTACCGCGCGGAGGTCGTCGGCGTGTATCCGACCCTGGCGGAGAACGCGGTGTGGCAAGCGGGCATGCGGCAGGCCGTGGCGGTCTGGACGGTGGACGCGACAGTGCGGATGCTGCCCCGCACCGCGGAGGACGGCCCACTCCACCGGACTCGACGCCCGGTCCCGACGAGACGCCAACTGCTTAGAGGTCCTAACAGAAGTTGTTGATCATGTGACTGTCGGCGTGGTTCCTCGTTGGTCTTGCCGTGGGGAAAAGGGAGTCGCGGCCGTGGATCGTC
>NZ_JBEYVP010000026.1:0-175699 GCF_040644035.1 Streptomyces sp. NPDC047042
AGCTCGGCGCGCATGAACAGCGCCATCACGCCACCGATGCAGAAGAACGCGAACGACGTCACCAGATACAGCGTGCCGATCGTCTTGTGGTCCGTAGTTGTCAGCCACTTGACGCTTCTGGGGCTGTCGGTGGTGCGGGGTTCGAGGTTGATGGTCTTCACGCCCCGCCTGTGTCCGCGCCCGCCCCGGACGTCACACTCGAAGGACGCGACGAGAATCACGGAAACGGGTGTGACGATCCGCCGGGTGCCGGACACGAGCAGGACATGAGCAACGACGAGACCTTCGCCGCTGCCTATCGCGAGCACTACTGGGCGGTCAGCCGCTATGTCGCTCGGCGACTGGACGGCCGTGCCGGCGAGGTGGAGGAAGTGGTGGCGGACGTGTTCACCGTCGCCTGGCGCCGCCGAGGAGACCTGCCCGCCACCCCTCTGCCCTGGCTGTACGGCGTGGCGCGCAACTGCCTGGCCAACGCGGTACGCGGCCAGGGCCGTCGCCGTCGGCTCGTCGACCGGCTGGGCAACGACGAGACCGCGCACGGCAGGCAGGTCGTCGCGAGCCCCGACGCCGAGTCGCCGGGCGCCTGGGTGCACGAGGCGCTCGCCCGGCTCACCCCCGCCGACCAGGAGATACTGCGTCTGACGGCCTGGGAGGAACTCGCCGTCGACGAGGTCGCCGTGGCCCTGGACTGCGGTACACGCGCGGCGGCGATGCGGCTGCACCGGGCCCGGCGCCGTCTGAGAGCCGAGATCGACCGGATACGCCCCGCGCTCGCCGCCGACGTGAACTCCCCGAAGGAACAGGGCCATGCCTGACGAACTCGACCTGCTGCGCGCCACCAACCCGGTGCCGGCCGACGGCCCCCACTTCGGCGACGGACCACTGCACCACGACGCGGAACGCCGGCTCAACCAACTCCTGCACGGCCGGGGCCTGTTGGGCCGCCGACGCCGTCGTCTGCGCTGGGCCTGGAGCCTCGCGACCGTCGCGGCCGTGGCGGTGACCATGACGGCCCTGCTTCTCGCCGGCCCGAACACCGTCCCGGCGGTCGCCGCACCCCGCCCGCTCCTCGTACAGGCCGGCTCCACACCCGTACCCCTGGCCAGGATGGTGGAGATCGCCGACGCGGCAGCCGCGGACGGCTCACCGAAACTCCGCAAGGGCACCCACGTACAGACCTGGAGCATGGGCATGTCCGAGGACAAGCCCCCGATCACCCTGCCCGTCGAGCGTGTCGTCCGCTGGCGGGCCGACGCGAGCCATACGGAACTGGTCGTCGCGACCGACCCACGGCACCCCGGCCGGCCGGTGCTCAGCGAAGGGGGCGACGGGATGGTCGAGGACGGCCATGTCATCAGCGAGCAGACGTTCGGGCCGAGCTGGAGCGACGCCCCGCCCGAGTCACCGCCCCCGTACGACCCTGGGAGGCTGAAGGCCTACCTCCAGGAGGCGCAGCACCAGCCCACCCCACTGACCACACCCGAACTCCTGGACGCGGTCGCGGTGTTGCTCAACCACTGGACACTCGGGGCGCGCGAGGACGCGGCCGTCGCCCGGCTGCTCGCGGACGCGGAGGGACTGCGGCCGGTCGGCCGGGTGACGGACCGGCTCGGGCGGCCCGGTCAGGCGTATGTGTACGACGGACGCGGCTCCCGGCTGATGGTGATCATGGACCCGGCCACCGGGACCGTTCTCGGCCTGGAGAACACGGCCACCGTCGCGGAGCCCCAGTGGGGCCTGAAGAAGGGAGACGTCATGGACTACAGCGCCTGGATGCGCTGATCACGCCCGCGGGCCGTCCGGGCCGCACTCTGCCCGGCTGACGGAGGCCTCAGTCGCCCTCCTCGTCCCATGCCTGGAGCACGGTCTGGTCGACGATCTTGCCGTCGCGCAGGGACATCATCGAGCCGGCCAGGACGCGGACCCCGTCCGGGTACAGACAGGACTCGGTGTAGGCGACCTGGTCGCCCTGGACGACGACCTGCTCCAGTTTGTGGGTCATGTCCCGGCTGTAGACCTCGTTCAGCATGGCGCTGATCTCGCCGCGGCCGTGCATGACCATCGGGTGGCTCGGCTGGGTCTTGTGGTCGACGACGCGCAGTTCGGCGTCGTCGGCGTAGAGCGACAGCAGTGCTGACGCGTCCTGGCCTTCGATGCCCCGGCGCAGTGCTTCGATGTCGAAGGTGGAGCTTGCCGCAGTGCCCATGGTGACCTCCTCCGAGGGGGCGCGGCCCGATCGGGCGCGGGCCGCGAGGGGCCTCTCCTTCCGAGCGTCCTCCGTCCCGGGATCCTCGGCAAGCGCAGAAGGGGGGATGAGCCTGACGAGTGAGCGGGGCGGGGTGCCCGTGTCCGGGGCGGGGCGCGCGCCGTTCATGAGTACATGATCTCAACACGACGAATCGCCGCCGCCGTTGGTCTCGCCGTCGGCGTCACCGGCCTCGCCGCCCCGCTGGCCAGTGCTGCTCCCGCCGCCGACCAGAACGCGGGCAAGCTGAACCCGATCGCCCAGCTCGACTCGCTCGCCGCGAGCGACATTCCCGCCCAGTACCACGAGGACCTGCCCCGGGTCGCCGACCAGCTGCGCTCGCTCGACCGTCTGAACGACCTCAACCAGCTGCACCAGCTGACCGACCTGGCCGCCCCCGTGACCGGCCTGCTGCCGGGTATCGAGGCCTGACGCACTCACGGACCCCGGGGACTCGAGAACCGAAGGCAAGCGGGCCGCCCGGCCGGACCGGGCGGCCCACACGTTTGTCGTACGTGTGTGCTATTTCAGTCGGCTTTCTGTCACCGGATCCGTGTTCAGGAAGTGGAAGCCGGGTCTCGGGTGCATCAGGAAGTCGTGGTGGGAGATGTTCCACGCGTAGGCGCCCGCCAGCGAGAAGAGGACCCGGTCGCCGGCCCGCAGTCCGGGTGCCGGGACGCGCCGGGCCAGGACGTCCTTCGGTGTGCACAGCTGGCCGGCCAGCGTGACCAGCGAATCCTCGGCCGCAGGGCGTGGCCACGGGTGCGGCCAGGTGTCCACCGGCAGCACCGCGCAGGGCTGGTCGTGGCCCTTGGTCGCCGGGGTGCGCAGATGGTGGGTGCCGCCCCGGACGACCGCGAACTCCTCGCCGTGGCTGCGCTTCACATCCAGCACCTCGGTGGCGTACCACCCGCAGTACGCGGTCAGCGCCCGGCCCGGCTCGATGCGCAGGGTCAGCTCCGGGTACGCCTCGGTCAGCCTCGCCAGGCCCGCACCGAACGCCGCCCAGTCGAACAGGTCGGCCGGGGCGGCGTAGTCGACGGCCATCCCGCCGCCGACGTTCACCTCGGTCACAGGCACCTCGAGCGCCGCCGCCCAGGTGACCACGGACTCCGCCACCGCCAGCTGCTCCCGGGCGCCGAGTCCGCTCGCCAGGTGGGCGTGGATCCCGCGCAGCTCGAGCCGCGGGTACGTCCCGTCCGTCAGCGCCCGCAGCACCGGCGCGGCCCCGGCCGGGTCGAGCCCGAAGGGGGTCGGCCGGCCGCCCATCGTCAGCGAGCTGCCCGCCAACGAGCCGTCGGACACCGGGATGTTGACCCGCACCAGCACCGCCACCCGGCGCTCGGGCCCGGCCTGGCGCGTCAGTTCGGCGAGCATGCGCAGCTCGTGCTCGCTCTCGACATGGAACCGTTCGACACCCAGTTTCAGCGCGGTCAGCACCTCGTCCGGCGTCTTGCCGGGCCCGCCGAACGCCAGCGGTCGGCCCGGCACCGCGTCGGCGACATGAGCGAGTTCGCCGCCCGAGGAGACCTCGTAGCCGTCGACGTACGGCGAGAGCGCCGCCAGGATCTCCGGCTCCGGGTTCGCCTTGGCCGCGTAGTACAGCTCGACCCGCTCGGGCAGCGCCGCCCGGACCATCGCCGCGTGGGCGCGCAGCTCCGTCAAGTCGTAGACGTACGCCGGGAGTTCGGCGGCGGGCAGGGACAGCGCGAGGTCGCGCACGGGGAGAGTCATCGGGTGCTCCGGGTGGTGTCGCGCAGGATGTCCTCGGCGAGCGGGGACGGCAGTCGGACGTATCCCGCCTCGCGGTCCGCCTTTCGTTCCCAGCGGGTGAGCAGATTGGCCTTCGCGGGCAGCGGCACCCCGGCGAGCAGTGCGGCGAGCCGGGGCGGTCGGTCGAAACGGTCGGCGCAGGACTGGAGCGTGTCGCGCACCCGCCCCCACAGGGCGGCCTCGGCCCGCGGGTGCAGGTCGGCCAGGGCGGCGAGCAGTTCGGCGACGTGGTTGACGAGCAGGCAGTAGACGACCCGGTCCCAGCCGCGCTGCGCGTCGTACGTCATCGGGCCCGCGACCTCGGCGGGCATGGCGGTCAGCGTGTCGGTGTGGTGCTCGGGGACCAGCTTGGTGCCCTCCAGGTCGCGGAAGAGCACCTGGACGGGGCGGCCGTCGGCGTCGACGCAGATCAGCACGTTCTGCAGATGCGGTTCCAGGACCAGCCCGTGGTCGAAGTAGGCGGCCAGGACCGGTGGGACCAGCAGTTCGAGGTACGCCGACCACCAGTCGAGGGCCGTGCCCGCGTCCGCGCCGGACAGCAGCCGGGAGATGTGCGCGGGGCTCGAGGGGTACTCGTCGGCAACCGCCGCCGCGAGCAGGGGAGTTGCTCCCGGCGCCAGGTGTCGGGGGAGGCCCTCGCGGACGATCACGCCGAAGCCCTCGAAGAGCTCACGGTCCGGGGTGCCGTCGGGCCCTGGCAGGGCGAGCGTGCGGTAGGCGGGCTCGCGGAGCACCGCGCTGCCGGGGAAACGCCCCGCCAGGTCGGTGAGGGCCGGGGCGAGGGCGCGGGTGAGGGCGACGGCGCCGGACAGCTCGTAACTGCTGTTCTTGCGGAGGCAGTTGGTGATCCGCACGTTCAGGCTGAACTTGAGGAACGTCTCGCCGTCGTACAGGGTGCGCACCGACGCGGTGGCGGCGAACGGGCGGCCTCCCGGGCCGAGGTCAAGGATGTCGCCACGCTCCAACGCGGCCCGGAGCACGGGGTGTTCGCGCAGGGTGTCGTACTGCCAGGGGTGCGCGGGCAGCAGCCGGTAGCCGTCGGGGACGTCGGTGCGCCGGCCGTCCAGCGCGGCCGTGGCCCAGGGGGCGGCGCACTCCTCGGCGATCAGGTCGGCGCGTACGGCGAGGTGCCGCAACGGGAAGACGGCCCCGGTCTCCGGTGCGTACGCCGACCAGGCGCGCGGGTCGCCGGTGCGGGCCTTGGGCGTGGGGTGGAAGCGGTGGCCGAACAGCAGGGACTGTTCGGAGGCCAGGTAGGCGGAGAGGTGGTCGGCCGCCGGCTCGGTGGGGCGCTCCCCGGCCAGGGCGGCCGTGACGGCCTGGTGGCTGGAGGCGATCTGCTCCAGGAACTCGTCGTTGGGCTGCCCGGTGCGCAGGGTCAGCTCGTCGCGCGTGTACTCGGCCAGTCGGCGCCAGTCCACCACCGCCCAGCCGTCGTCGGCCCGCTCGCTCACCGGACCGGTGAAGCGGTGGGCGCCCAGGAGCGAGGTGCGGCGCAGGCCGACCCGCAGGAGAACGCCGCGCCGGGGCAGGCGCAGCAGCAGATGGCCGTCGTCGACGACGGTCTGGCGTTCCGGGCCCGACACCTCGCGCAGCAGGCAGTTGAGGAGGGTGTGGGTCACCACGTCGTCGGCGGTGGGGAGTTCGACCGTGGTCGGTGCGGTGGGGGCGGCGGTGGTGTCGGGCGAGTCGGTCAGCGAGGGCATCAACGGCTCCAACGGGCGCGGTGCGAGTGGGGGTTGAGGAGGAAGGGGGCGGCAAGCACGGTCAGTACGGCGGCTCCGCTGCCGGTCAGCACCGGCGCGGCCGGGCCGAAACGGGCGCTGCCCGCGGCCGCGGCGAGTCCGGCGGCGACCGCTCCGGCCTTGGAGAAGAACTCCAGCGACCCGAACATCCCGCCGGGCGCACGGCCCTTGGCGCAGTCGGCGGCCAGCACCGACAGCGACACCAGGCCGAGCGTGAGCCCCGCCCCGAGGACCAGCCGTACGGCGACCAGCGCCGACAGCGAGTCGGCGAAGCCGTGTCCGGCGAGTCCGAGGGCGATACAGGCGAAGCCCAGGACGATCCCGGTCCGGGGCCGGTCCCGGACCGCGGCGTGCACCGCCAGCGCCGACACCAGATAGACCAGGTGGGGGAGGGCGAACAGGACACCGGACAAGGTCGCCGACGTGCCCGGCAGTTGGTCCTCCACCAGGGAGATCAGATAGGGGAAGGAGATGACGGTGGAGAACACGAACGCGAACTCCAGGGCGTACAGGGTGCGCAGGGAGACCACCGGTCCGGACGCGGGTGTGGACACGGTGGTCCCGGGTATGGACTCCGCCGGCCCCTCCTCGCCCGGTTCGGGCAGCGCGGCGAGCAACAGGGCTGCGGTCAGCGGGAGTACGGCCAGCAGCGCGTACTGTCGGTGCGGCGACAGCCAGCCCGACAGCGCACCGACGACGATCGGCGCGACGACCAGGGCGGCCCGGGCACTGCCCTGCATCAGGGTGAGCGCCTTCGACAGGGCGGACCCCTCCAGCGCGGCGCCCAGATAGCCGTTGGACGCGGCGAAGGTACCGCCAAGAACCCCCTGCAGGATCAGCGCGACGGTGAACGTGGCCAGCGAGTCCGCCCAGCCGGCGAGCAGAAACGCGACGGCGAGGCCCAACTGGGCGCGCAACAGCAGCCGTTTACGGCCGAAGCGATCGGCGAGCCGGCCCCAGAAGGGAGCGCCGAGAGCCCCGAAGACCGTCGGGACCACATACAGCACCCCGGCCCAGCGGGCCGCGCCGTCGCCGAACTCCGGGAGGATCCGGGTGAGATACGGGGGCAGACCGAGGGCCGCGAACGACGCGACGAAGTAGCAGCCGGCCACCGCGTGCACACGGCTGCGGCCGAACGAGGAGCGTCTCGGCAGACGCCACGCCTCGGCGCTCATACCGCGTCCCCCGTGTGCTGAACGGCCTGGGGGCCCGCGTGGAGAAGGTAGTTGGGGCCGGTGGTGTAGTGCTTGTTGATGTCCGCCGCACCCGAACGGTCCTTGCTGAGCAGGGTCCCGGCACTGACCATCGCCTTCACGGGCAGGTGCGGCGCGTCGAGGATCCGGGCGCGCAGTACGGCGGCGGCCGTACCGCCGAGCCGGTCGACGGCCTCGCCGAGCCGGTCGCGGACCAGCCTCAGCAGCGTGGGCAGCGGGGCGCGGCCGTGCCGGGCGAGCCCGAACGCGTAGGCGCCCGCGCACAGATGGACGGTGATGGTGGCGAACACGTCGGCGACCGGATCGTCCTCGGTGCTGTAGGTCCGCTCGTCGTCGAAGCCCCACGGCCCCGGCAGCACGCCGGCGAGCCGCTCGGTGTTGATGCGCGGGCCGTCGTTGTCCTTGAACAGCAGCCGCACCCGGCCCTGTTCGGGCCCCAGGACCAGTGAGACGTTCTGCTGGTGCGACTCCAGGGCGATGCCGTGGCCGAAGAGGGTGGTCTGCCAGTCGAAGAGGAGGGTGAGGCACGCGTCCAGGAGGGCGAGCGGGTCACCGGCGTGGAAGCGGTCGGCGAGATGGTCGACGACGAGCCGTCCTCCGGGCGCCTCGGCAAGGAGGGCGGCCAGCGGGACGACGGCGGCGTTGTCGAGGCCGGCCGGGTAGCGGCGGCACAGGACGGCGAGGAGTTCGTGTCCGGCGTGCGCGTACGTGGTCTCGTCGGCGTGCAGGACGGTGTCCCGGAAGCGGGGCTCACGCTCGATGACCCGCTCGACCAGCCGCTGCCCGGCGGCGCCGTCGACGAGTGTGCCCGGCTTGATGGAGCGCCGGTTGCGCAGCCCCAATGTGGCTGTGGCGAGGGGGAGTTTGAGGTGCAGGGTGGGATCGGCGGCGACCGCGACGGTACGCATCGACAGCGTCGGGACCACGTCGAGGTACCCGTGCTCCGCAAGCCGGGCGCGTCCCGCGAGGCCGGTGACGCGCAGTGCCTCGTCGAGCGGGGGGCCGACGGTCAACGGGTGCACGGGCAGGGCCAGATGCGTGCCCTCCAGATTTGCCATACCCAGGTTTGCAGGACTCGGCCAGAACTCGGGCAAGGCACCCGTGAGGGTCACCGCCTCCCGGGGCACGGCGAGCCAGCGCAAGGCGAAACGAGGGTGGAACTCGGGTGCGTACGCCCGCAGTTGTGCTTCCGCCAGCCCGGCCCGGCCGCGTGCGGTCGGATACACCGGATGGTCGACACGGGCCGCGAGGGTGTCGTAGGCGAGGGAGGCTGCAAGGCCCGTCCAGGCGGCCGGGTCGGCGCCATGGAGGTCCGTCAGCCGCTCGGTGGCCTCCTCGTGTGTCGCGGCGTGCAACCGCAGGGTGGCCAGGGTCTGCCGGCACTCCTCGGCGAAGGCGTCGAAGCCGTCGCGGTCCACGGGGTCGGCCAGTTCACGCAGTGCGGCGAGCACGGTGTCGTACGAGGTCAGCTCGGCCCCGTCCGACTCGCGTACCAGCAGCGGGAGTCGGGCGGCGTACACGCACTGGAAGCCGTCCTCGGTGAGGGGCAGCAGCAGGGCGTCGTCGCCGGGGGTCGCCAGGCGCAGCCACAGGCCGTCAGGGCGGTGCGTGAGCGTGCCGAGGGTGCGCAGGCCGACGACGTCCTCGCGGAGCAGCGCACTGAGAACGCGGGTGAGCAGCTCCGCCTCGGCGGCGTCGCTCGTCACGGGAGCGGGAGCGGGAGCGGGAGTGGGAGTGGGAGTGGGAGCGGTGGTGGTCACGGCTGGATCTCCCAGCGCTGCGCCGCCAGGAACTGCGCCGACACCCGGTCGACCGTCGGCTGGTCGGTGCCGGTGGCCCGCAGGACGCCCACATAGTCGCGGTTGGTGCGGTACAGCTCGTGCCGCTCACCCACCGCACGCAGCGGACGGTACGTCAGAGTCACGCCGTCGACGCTGAGTTCGGTGGCCGGGGGAGCCGAGGTCAGGGTGCCCGCGCGGTCGGCGCACGGGTACTCGAGCCGGGCCGCACCGCCCTGGCGGACACCCAGGTCGGCCGGGAGCGGCTCGCCCAGATGGGTGCGCAGGATGTGCTCGAAGAGGGGGAACCCCAGCAGCCGGGTCAACAGCAGGTCGACCTGGTCGCCGATGGCACGGTAGTTGACCTCGATGATCCGGGCGCGCCCCTCGTGCACCACGAACTCCGTGTGGCACGCACCGAACCCGACGCCCAGCGCGTCCAGTTGGGCCAGAATCTGGCCGACGACCGGCTCTGGATGAGCGGGGACGAAGACGAGCCGCTCCTCGATGAAGTACGGCGGCGGCGACAACTCGGTGTGGAAACCGCCCAGGACGTGCCGCAGCTTGCCGTCGCCGAGCGTCTCCAGGGTGTACAGCTCTCCGGGGAGATACTCCTCGACGACCAGTACGGCACCGGGCCGCCGCGCGAAGATCTCCTCGGCGCGGGTCCGCAGCTGTTCCGGGTTCTCGACGCGGACCACGTCCTCGCTGGCCACGCCCTCGCGCGGCTTGATGACACACGGGTACGGCGCGGCCTGGGCGACGGACTCGACGGCGCCGGTCCCGGTCAGTTCGGCGGACCACACGGTGTCCGCGCCCGCGGCGGCGAGCCGGCGCCGCATCTCGGCCTTGTCCTTGCAGGCCAGCGCGGCCCGCCAGTCCTTGCCCGGCAGTCCGAAGTAGTCGGCGGCCAGGGCAGCCTGGGTCTGGAGGTGGTCGCTGTTGCTGAAGACGGCGTCGGGCCGGTGATGCGTCGAGATCCGGGTGACGACGGCCCGGAAGTCACGGACGTCGCACTCCAGGGTCTCCACGTCCGGGTACACGGCCCGGTGGGCGTCGGGATGGTCGGTGAGGACGGTGACATCGAGGCCGAGACGGGCGGCGGCGGGCAGAAAGCCCTCGGTGACGGAGTCGGTGGGGTTGCGGGCGAGCAGGTAAAGACGCATGACGTGTGGAACAACTTCCGCTAGCGGGTGGGGGGTTGTGGCCCGGGTCGAGGGCCCGGGAGCGGGGCGCGTGCAGAAGGGCGCGCCCCGCTCCCGTACAGCGGGAGTTACTTCTTCGGGAGCTCCACACCGGTGGCCTTGGCGACATCGGCGAGCATCTGCTCGGCGGCCTGGACTCCGATGCCGGACATCCAGATCTCGTCCGGGACCTCGAAGACCTTGCCGTTCTTGACGGCGGGCAGGCTCTTCCAGACCGGGTTGGTGACGACCTGCTGCTTCTGTGTCTTGTCCTCGGTGTCGGCGGCGGTGACGAAGATCAGGTCGGCGTCGGCCTGGTCGATCTGCTCCGGGCTGACGTCCTTCATCGTGACCGTGGGGTCGGTGGAGACCTGCGACTTGGGGCGGACCAGACCGATGTCGCCGAGGACGACACCGCTGTAGGAGTTGGACTGGTAGAGGCGGGTCGGACCGGCGATGAAGCGGACCACGGACGCGGTCGGCATGGTGCCCTTGTCCTTCGCCTTGATGGCCTCGCCGAGTGCCTTGGCCCGCGTCTCGTACGCGGTGAGCTTTGCGGCGGCCTCGGTCTCCAGGCCGAGGGCCTCGGCGTGCACCTTCAGGTTCTGCTTCCACACGCCGCCGGTGGTCTCCGTGAAGACGGTCGGCGCGATCGCGCTGAGCTTGCTGTAGATCGCCTCGTGGCGGACCTTCGAGGACAGGATCAGGTCGGGCTTGAGCGAGGCGATCAGCTCGAGGTTCGGCTCGAGGAGCGGACCGACGTCCTTCGTGCCGCTCAACTCGCCCTTCAGGTACGTCGGGAAGCCGCCCTCGGACTTGAAGTGCGGGGCGACCGCGCCGACCGGGTCGACACCGAGGAGGGTGACGTCGTCCAGCTCGCCGGTGTCGAGCACGACGACCCGCTTCGGCTTGGCGGGGATCTTCACGTCGCCCATGACGGTCTTGAGGGTGCGCGGGAATCCGGCGGTGTCGGCGGCGGCCTTCGCCGAGGTGTCCGTGCCCTTGCTGTCGGAGTCACCGCCGCCGCAGGCGGCGAGTACGGCGGTGCCGAGGACGACGGCGAGCAGCACCGCGATGAGCCTGCCCAGACGGCCGAACCGGCTGATTCCGGGCAGGGGAGAGCTGTTGTGCATGGGGGGTAGGTCTTTCTGTCGACAAACGGTGAACGGGAAACGGTGAAGGGGAAACGCGAAACGGGTGTGTCACGCGGTCGCGGCGGTGTGCCGCAGCGCCCGGCCCTTGGGTATGACCAGCGGGGTGCCGGTCTCCGGGTCGGCGATGACCCGGCAGTCCACGTCGAACACGGACTTGACCAGCTCCGCGTCGAGCACGTCGGCGGGTGGGCCGGCGGCGGCGAGTCGGCCGTCCTTGAGGACCACCATGTGGTCCGCGTAGCGGGCGGCCTGTCCGAGGTCGTGCAGCACCATCACCACGGTGCGGCCCGCCTCGGCGTGCAGGTCGGCGACCAGATCGAGTACGTCGAGCTGGTGCCGCAGATCGAGGAAGGTGGTCGGTTCGTCCAGCAGGAGCAGCTCGGTGTCCTGCGCCAACGCCAACGCTATCCAGGCGCGTTGACGCTGACCGCCGGAGAGCCGGTCCACGGGCTGGGCACGCAGCGCGGTCGTGCCGGTGCGCTCGAGCGCCTCGTCGACCGCCCGCTGGTCGGCCGTCGACCAGGGGGCCAGCAGCCGCTGGTGCGGATACCGGCCGAGCCGGACGAGCGCCTCGACGGTGATCGCCTCCGGGGTGACCGGCTGCTGCGGCAGCAGCCCCATCCGCAGGGCCAGTGCCTTCGCGGACATTCGGTGGATGTCGCAGCCGTCGAGGGTGACGGTGCCCGAGGCGGGGGCGAGCAGTCGGCTCAGTCCCCTCAACAGGGTCGATTTCCCACAGGCGTTGGGGCCGACGATGGCGGTGACGGCGCCGCCGGGGAGAGTCAGGTCGAGCCCGCCGACAACGAGCCGGTCGCCGTAGCGCAGGTCGAGAGCCTCGGTGCGCAACTCGTTGGTGGTGTCCGGCCGGGCGTTCATGCGTGACTCCTGTGAACGGGCTTGCTCTGACGGAACATCAGCACCAGCAGCCAGGGCGCGCCGAGGGTGGCGGTGACCGCGCCGACGGGCAGTCCCTCGACGGGCAGCAGATGCTGGACCACCAGGTCGGAGGCGAGCAGCAGCACGGCCCCGGTGAGACCGGCCAGCGTCAGCGAGACGGCGGTCGGCGGGCCGGTGAGGAAGCGGACGATGTGCGGCACGGCGAGCGCCACGAACGTCACCGGACCGGCAAGGGCGGCGGCGAGGGACGCCAACACGACGGCGGTGAACAGCAGTTGGAGCCGTACGGCGGACGTGTTGAGCCCGAGGGCGCCCGCCGAGTCGTCTCCGAGGTCCAGCACGGCGAGCCGTCGGTGCAGGACGAGGGTGACGGCGAGCGCGGCCACCATGGCACCGCTCGCTCCCCACACCTCCGTCCACGTCCGCCCGTACACCGAACCGGTGGTCCACTGGAGCGCCGAGCCGGCCAGCTCGGCCGGGAAGCGCACGATCAGCAGGTTCACGGCGGCGGCGAGCCCCGCCTGCACGGCGAGCCCGGTCAGCACCAGCCGGGTCACCGCGACCCCCGAGCGCCAGGCGAACACGCCGAGCAGCAGCGCTGACAGCAGCCCGCCGGCCAGCGCGCCCACGGGGATCAGCGCCTGGGAGGCCCCGGCCGCCAGGAGCGACACCGCGCCGAGCGACGCCCCGCCGGTCACGCCCATGACATCGGGCGAGGCCAGCGGATTCCGGAACAGCCGCTGCAGCACACACCCGGCGACCCCGAGCCCCGCCCCGGCGACGATCGCGGCGAAGGCGCGCGGCGCGCGGAACTGCTGCACCACCAGTACGTCCCCCGAGTCCCCGACCCCGACCAGCGCCCGCAGCGCGGTACCGGCCGGCATGTCCATCTCGCCGGTCGTGAGAGCGGCGGTGAGCAGGACGAGGACGGCGACGACACCGCAGCCGGCGTACAGCAGCACCCGGCGGCTCGCCCGGCTGCGGGAACCGGACGTCGTACGCGCGAAGTGGGCGGCGACGGTCATGAGGCCACCTTCCGTGCCAGCAGCGCGAGGAGAGGCGCGCCCAGGAAGGCGCTCACGATGCCGACCTCCAGTTCCGAGGGGCGGATCACCAGCCGGCCGAGGACATCCGCCGAGAGCAGGAGCAGCGGGCCGGCGATCAGACAGCCGGGGACCAGGAGTCGGTGGTCGCCGCCCAGCAGGGGGCGTACGAGATGGGGTGCCGCCAGGCCGATGAACGCGATCGGGCCCGCCACCGCGACCGCCGAACCGGCGAGCGCGACGACCGCGATACCGCCCGCGAGGCGGATCCGCGCCACCGGAACGCCCAGTGCCTGCGCCGAATCGTCGCCCAGGGCAAGGGCGTTGAGGGCGGGGGAGACCGCGAGCGCGAGCACCAGACCGAGCAGCAGCGTGGGCAGCACTGGCCAGAGGGTGTCGAGAGTGCGCCCGGAGAGGGAGCCCGCCAGCCAGAAGCGGGCCTCGTCCAGGGTGCGCTGGTTCAGCAGCATGACCGCCGACGTCCAGGACAGCAGGACGAGTTGGAGGACCGTGCCGCCGAGGGCGAGCCGTACCGGGTCGATGTCGCCCGCCCGGCGGGCCAGCGACTGGGCGAGAAGGGCGGCACCGGCGGCGCCCGCGAAGGCGAACCACACATATTCGACCGGGTCGTTCAGCTTCAGCGCGAAGATGGCGACCACCACCGCGAAACCGGCGCCCGCGTTGATGCCGAGGGTGGTCGGCGACGCGAGCGGGTTGCGGGTGATGCCCTGGGCGACCGCCCCGGCGACCCCGAGCGCCGCACCGACCGCGAGCCCGATGACGGTACGCGGGAGCCGCAGCCCGGTCACCACGAGCGCGTCTCTGCCCTGGGCGTGGCCGAACAGCGCGTCGGCCACGGTCGACAGGGGCACCGAGCGCGTGCCGAGGGCGAGACTCAGCGCGGAGCACAGGGCGAGGGCCCCGAGTCCGCCCAGAAGGATCGGGATGTGCTTCAGGGCACGGAAGGGCACACCGGTCGGCGCGCCCCGTTGGGTCGCAGTCACGAGCCGGGAGCTTAGGTTAGGCATGCTTTACTTTTCAACCAGCCGTGAAGGGCCTGTGACGTGCACGGTCCTTGATCGTCGAGATGAGGGCATGCCCGGTTACCGCCTTGCGATCTTGCTAGTAAGGTAAGCCTTATCTAACCCTATCTGGGGGCCCCTCTGTGCAGGAGTACCGATGAGCGTCACCCTGGAGACCACGCCGACCGCCGCCGTCGCGCTCGTCCTCGGCGGCGCCTACAAGCGGCTCACCGAGGTCTGCGAGGTGCTCACCGCGGAGGTGGTGGCACCGGACGCGCCGGGCGTTCAAGGGGGTTTCACAGCAGCTGAGTTGACGGCTCGTCAGGAAACCCTCGATGCCTTCGTCGGGGCCGAGTCGGCGCGGATCCAGGAGCGCTACGCGCACACCGCCCGCCCCCATGTCGCCGCGTCCCGCGCTCTGCACGACTACGCCTGGTCGGTGAGCCTGCTGATGAGCGGCGTCTGGTACCTGGAGCGGCGCGTGCCGCGCATCCGGCCCGAGGATGTCCGATTGGACCTCCCCACCGGCGTGTACAGGATCACACCGGGATCCGCCCTGTCCTGTCTGCCCGGCGACCCCGCCGCCGGCCTCCCCGGAGTCACGGTCCTCCCGCACGAGGAGGCGCTGCGCGCCGAGTTGCGCTCCGCCGTCGCCGACCACATGGCCCCGCTGCTCACCGCGCTGGGCCCGGTCGCCCGCCGGGGATCACGTGCCCTGTGGGGCATGGTCTCCGACGACCTCGTCTCCGGGATCTGGTACCTCGGGCGGGTGCTCGGCCAGGAGGACGACGCCGTCCGCGCGGCCACCGAACTGCTGCCCTCCGCCGTCTCCCCGTACCCCGGAGGCGCCGGATTCCGCCACCTCACCGACACCGCCGGGCACAGCCACCCGACCCGCACCCGGGCCGGCTGCTGTCTCTACTACACGATCCGCCCGGACGAGGCCTGCCTCACCTGCCCCCGCACCTGCGACACGGAACGGCTGCGCAGGCTGGAGAGCTGAGCGCCGGCCGAGCCGCGTACCCTCAGCCGGCCGTCGCCAGGAACTGCGTCGCCGCCAGCTCGGCGTACAGCGGGTCCCCCGCGACGAGTTCGCGGTGTGTGCCCACCGCACGCACGCGCCCCGCGTCCATCACCACGATCCGGTCCGCCATCGTGACCGTCGACAGCCGGTGGGCGACGACCAGGACCGTGGTCGTACGGGCGACATCCGCGACCGTGTCGCGCAGCGCCGCCTCGTTCACCGCGTCGAGCTGCGAGGTCGCCTCGTCCAGCAGAAGCAGCCGGGGGCGGCGCAGCAACGCGCGTGCGATGGCCACCCGTTGGCGCTCGCCGCCCGACAACTTGGTGCCGCGATGCCCGACCAGCGTGTCGAGCCCGCGCGGCAACCGCGCCACCAGACCGTCGAGCCGGGTCGTCTTCACGACGTGCGTGACCGCGTCCTCGTCCGCCTCCGGGCTGCCGAGGAGCAGGTTGTCGCGCAGCGAGCCCGACAGGACGGGCGCGTCCTGCTCGACATAGCCGATCGCGGAACGCAGTTCGGTCAGTTCCCAGTCGGCGGTGTCCCGGCCGTCGAGCGTGATGACACCGGACTCGGGGTCGTAGAAGCGCTCGATGAGCGAGAAGACGGTGGTCTTGCCCGCGCCGGACGGGCCGACGAACGCCGTCATGCCCCGGGGCGGCACGGCGAACGTCACCCCGTGGTGGACGTAGGGAAGGTCGTCGGCGTAGCGGAAGCGGACCTCCTCGAAGGCGAGGGCCGCCGGTTCGGCGTCGGGGGCCGGGAGCGGCACGGGGTGGGCCGCCGCGGGTTCGGCGGGCAGGGCGAGAGCCTCCTGGATACGGGTGAGGGCCGCGGCGCCCGTCTGGTACTGGGTGATCGCGCCGACGACCTGCTGGATCGGCGACATCAGATAGAAGACGTAGAGCAGGAACGCGACCAGCGTGCCGACCTCGACCGCGCCCGTGGCGACGCGCGCGCCGCCCACCGCGAGCACCGTGATGAAGGCGATCTGCATCGCGAGACCTGCCGTGTTGCCCGCCGCCGCCGACCACTTCGCGGCGCTCACACTCTGCCGCCACGACTCCTCGGCCGCCGCGTGCAGCCGCTCCTCCTCCCGGTGCTCCGCGCCGGACGCCTTGATCGTGCGCAGCGCGCCCAGGACCCGTTCCAGCGAGGCGCCCATGACACCGACCGCGTCCTGCGCCCGACGGCTCGCCTTGTTGATACGCGGGACGATCACCCCGAGCACGGTTCCCGCCCCCACGATCACGGCGAGGGTGACGCCCAGCAGCACCGGGTCCACCAGGCCCATCATCACGACCGTCGCCACCAGGGTGAGACCGCCGGTGCCGAGGCCGACCAGCGAGTCGGTCGTGACCTCCCGCAGCAGAGTCGTGTCCGAGGTGACCCGGGCCATCAGATCGCCGGGCTCGGTCTTGTCCACGGCCGGAATCCGCAGCCGCAGCAGATAGGAGGACAGCGCCCGTCTGGCGCCGAGCACCACCGACTCGGCCGTGCGCCGCAGCACGTACGAACCGAGCGCGCCCAGTGCCGCGTTGGCGACGACGAGCGCCGACATCAGCAGCAGCGCCCCGGTGATCGTCCGGTCGTGGGACAGGTCGTCGATGAGCCCCCGCGCGACCAGCGGCAGCGCCAGCCCTGCGGCACCCGTGGCCAGCGACAGCAGGGCGCCCACCAGCAGGGTCCAGCGGTGCGGCCGTACGTAGCCGAGGAGCAGCCGCCAGGCGGGCGGCGGACCGGCGTTCGGCTCTGCGATGCTCACGGCGCTCCTCGAAGGCAGTCGGGGTGGGCATTCACCCTACGTCGACGGCGTGGGGAGGTGCGGTGCCCCTACCTGCCGGCGCAGCGTCCGCCAGTCCCGGGCCGTCGCCAGCACGAGGGGTGCCGGGCCGTCGTCCGGCAGACAGCCGTCGAGCAGCCCGGCCAGCACCTCGCCCGGGCCGAGTTCGAGATACGTGCCCACCCCGTCCCGCGCCAACAGGTCGGCGGCATCGGCGAAGCGGACCGGCTCGCGCAGCTCCCGCACCCAGAACTCCGGCGTCGCGGCCTCGCCGCCGACCGGCTTCCCCGAGATGTCGGAGACGAGGGGCAGGCGCGGGGCCCGCAGGTCCAGCGTCCCCAGGGTGCGCCGGTAATCGTCGAGGACCGGGTCCAGCCACGCCGAGTGCGCGGCCACATCGGTGCGCAGCGCCCCCGTCCGCCGGCCGCGTGCCTCCCACTCCTCCCGTACGGCACGCACCGCGTCCCGGTCGCCCGAAACCACCACCGCCCGGGGCCCGTTGACCGCGGCGACCACCACACCGGGCCGCGCGCGGAACTCCTCCGGGGACACCTCGAGCGCCGCCATCGCGCCTCCGCTCGGCAGTGAACCCATGAGCCGCGACAGGGCGCCCACCGCACGGCAGCCGTCCGCGAGGGAGAACACCCCGGCGGCATGGGCGGCGGCCATCCGCCCGGCCGAGTAACCGAAGAGGACGTCCGGACGCACACCCCAGCTCTCCAGCAGCCGGTACTGCGCGACCTGGAGGGCGAAGATCGCCGGATTGCCGAAAGCCATCCGGTCCAGCAGAGCCGCCGTCCGCGTCCCGGCCTCGGCGAACATCACGTCCAGCAGTGGCACGTCCAGATAGGGGTCGAGCCCCGCGCACACCTCTTCCAGCGTCGCAGCGAACACGGGGAAGCGGTCATGGAGTTCACGCCCCATCCCCGGCCGCTGCGACCCCGCACCCGAGAACAGGAACGCGGTCCGCCCACGAAAAGCCGTCGGGGCCTGGGAAGTTGCCCCCTCCGAAGCCGCCTCGTCGGTCAACCGGCGATCAGACCCGTTGAGTTGCTCGACGACCTCCTCCGCCGACGTACACACGACGATCCGTTCCAGGTCCCCGGGATGCAGAAACCCCTCGTCCCGCGCGTGCTCGAGGAAGGCCAGCAGCGGACGATAGAAGCCGCACGGATCGAGCAGCAGACACGGCTTGCGGTGAATGCGCAGCTGCGCCCAGGCCAGCGCCTCCAGCAACTCCTCCGCCGTACCGAGCCCGCCCGGCAGCGCCACGAACGCGTCGCCCAACTCCGCCATGCGCGCCTTGCGTTCATGGATGTCGGCCACGACCTCCAGCTCGCTGAGCCCCTCGTGCGCGATCTCGTACGGCAGCAGCCGGCGCGGTACGACTCCGGTCACGGTGCCGCCGTCGTCCAGCGCGGCGTCCGCGAGGGCGCCCATGAGGCCGGTGCGGGCGCCGCCGTAGACGAGACGCAGGCCCGCCTTCGCGAGGGCGTGGCCCAGCTCGGCGGCGATCTCCCGGTGGGCGGGGTGGTGCCCGGGGGAGGCACCACAGAAGACGGTGACAGAGGTCACGGCCACAGTCCGTACCCCCGGGTGAGGACGGAGTACGGGTCGTAGCGCTCCTTCGCGCGGGCGAGGGTCTCCCAGGCCGGGCCGAAGTGCGTCCGCCAATCCCCGCAGGTCATCGGCAGCGCGCTGGTCGGGTGCAGGACCCCGCCGAGCTCGCGTGCCCGCTCGTACAGCGCACGGTTGGCGGCGACAGCCTCCCGTACGTTCTCGGGGGCGCCCGGCGGCGCCGTGCGCATCAGGGAGAGCAGGCACAGGAGTTCGCCGGACGGCCTGCGCAGCAGCGGGGCACGCAGCGTCCGGGAGATGAGCGGACGCAGCTGGACCACTCCGCAGGCGCGCAGACCGCTCTGCGCGTGGTCGGCCAGCACCGTCGGGACGAAGTCGGCGGCGGCCTCCTCCGGGAGGAGCAGCGTGAGCCAGGGATGCGGGCGCTGCCACTCGCCCGTGGTGCGCAGGATCCGCTCGTCACGGTCCATGCGCCGCACGAACTCCTCGTACGAGAGGTTCTCGATCTCCTCGGTGTTGCGGTCGTGTGCGAGCCCGCCGGTCAACAGGATGTCGTCGCAGGGCAGTTGGCCGGTGTGCGGGGCCACCGCCTCGAGCATGTAGTCCCAGGTGCCGCCGAGCGCGGGCCGTGCCTGGCCGCACACATGGCTGAAGCGGTCGTCGCGGGCCAGCGCGCGCTGGTCGGCGAAGAAGGTGCCGGGGGAGTGGTGGTAGAGGCGGAAGCGACGGACCAGGGCGGGTGCGGGGACCAGTTCGAGGGTGGCGCTTACGATCACCGCGCACTGACCGAGTCCCGCCAGTACGGCGTCGAAGAGGTCCGGGTGGCGCTCGCGCGAGCAGGTCACCAGGTCACCGGCGCCGGTGACCACCTCCAACTCCCGCACGTGGTCGGCGACCAGGCCGTGCCGGTGACTCGATCCGCCCAGGCCGCCGGTGCTCAGCAGTCCGCCGACGCTGCCGCCGAGATGGTCGGGGAGCACGGGCGGGGTGAGCCCTTCGGCGAGGGCGGCGCGGACCACCTCGCTCCAGCTCGCGCCGGCTCCGGCGGTCAGCGTCCGCGTTGCCGACGTACAGCGCACCTCGTCCAGGGCGCTCAGATCGACGACGTACCCGCCCTCCGCCTGCCCCTGGCCGTATACGGAGTACCCGCCGCCCCGTGCGGTGACGGGCAGACCCCGGGGGCCGACCAGGGCGACGAAGTCCCGCAGAGCGGCCACGGACGGGGGCGCGAACACGCCCAGCGGCCGTGAACCGACGATGTGCCCGAAGTCGCCGGCGGCCGGGCCCGCGTCCGCGGTGAACTCCGGGAACGGATACAGGGAATCCGGCCGGGTAATGACGCCGGTTGCTTTCTTCACGCGGCACGCTCCAGCACACTCGGATCGAATACGGGCCCCGGTACCTGTTTTTCGAAAGTTTCGGTGAACACGCGACTCTGCAGAATGCCGTGCTCCGCATGCCGCAGGGCGATGAGAGAGGCCATCCGCGACCGTATCGGATCGGGCAGTTCCTGTTTGTGAATGGTCTCTACATCCAGTGCGTACTTCGCGCAGCATTCGAGAACGGCCTCGAAGCCGTTCACGGACGCCGCGAAACGCCGTTGCCGGGGATCGGCCCAGAGCTCGGCCAGCTCCTCCAGCAGGCTGCGGTCGGGGGCCGGTGGAGCGAGCATCGTCAGCGCCCTGCGGGTGAGGGCCTCGACGTAGTCGCCGTACGCGGGCAGCGGCAGCACCTGTACCGACAGCTGCCAGGGGAGCGCGGCGCAGCGCTCGGCCAGTACCTTCAGCAGGGAGATCGAACCGCCCTCGACGATCACCAACCGGTGTCGCGCGCCCAGTTGTTCGACCAGGTCGAACAGGGAGTCGGCGGCCGCGACCGCGCCGAGGTCGCCGTCGGGGACGGTCCGGTCCGCGAGCCAGTACCGCCGTACATCCGGGGCCTCGCCGCCGGCGCGAGCGCTGGTGGTGGCCAGGTCGGTGAAGCACTGGAGCCGGTCGGCGACGACGACCGGGGCTCCGGTGGCCCGGGCCAGATCGTTGGCCGCGGCACTCTTGCCCGCCCCCGTCGGCCCCGCGATCAGATGAACAAAAGGACGATTCGTGCAGTCCTCCGGGATACCGGCCATCGGCGCTTCCCTCCCGATCCGTGCGACTCGTTTCCATGAAACCGCTGCTGAGCACGGACAAGAAAAGCACGACGTGACACGGGTCAACACCAGCTGCCCGCCTGGTCAGGGCAAAGAAACAACCACATTTTCCCGCAGTTGTTAAAGGCTGGAAAAGGCTGCTTGAGTGGGAGAATCCCAGGGAATCCGCAACAGGAGGCTGGGGCGGGAAACCCCTTATTTTAATGAATTCCTCATGCTGTGCATCAGGCTCTTACCCAGGAGGACTCCGTGCATTCCGACATGCTGCTCGCCGCCGCTGACGCCCTGCCGCTCCCGGGGCGTGACGAGGTCCGCCCGGACACTCAGGTCCTCGTCGGCTTCGGTGTGCCGGAGGAACTCGCCAGGTTCGCCACCCGTCCCGACTGGACCGTGTACGTCCCGGGCCACGCGGAGGAGGCGCGGCAGTCCGTACTGGCCGCCACCACGCGCGCCGAGCGCGCGTACATCCATGTGTCCGCCGAGTCCAATGCCGAACCGCGGCGCGGTGCGACCGATGGCTTCGTGCTCGTCCGGGAAGGAGGCGCCGGCGTGGTGCTCGCGGTGGGTGCCACGCTCGACCCGGTGCTGCGGGCCACGGCCGGGCTGGACCTCGCCGTCCTCTACACGGCCGTCGTCCGCCCCTTCGACGAGGTCGGGCTGCGCACCGCCGTGCTCGCCGCGGAGCACGCCGACGTCATCCTGGTGGAGCCCTGCCCGCGCGGCACCTCGGCCCATCACATCGCCGGCACGCTCGTCCACGTACCGCACCGGCTGCTGGCCCTCGGTGGCCCGGACGGCCTCGACGAGGCCGAACTCGCCCGGGCGGTAAGGGAATTCATGCGCTGACGCCCGCGTCGGCGGCTGCTCGCCGAGCCCCGCGAACGCGCCGCTCGGCGGCACGGACCGCCCGTGCCCGCCGCCCGCCCCGCCGAGCGTGGCGGGCACCCGCCACGCCACGCGGCGGGCTCCGCCGTGGACGTGCCGTTACCGATCGGTCGCACGTAGGGTCGGAGCGAAGAACCGAACATTGGCCGATGGAAGGGTTCAGCACCATGGCGCAGCAAGTACGCGGCGTGATCGCACCGGGCAAGAACGAACCGGTGCGGGTCGAGACGATCGTCGTGCCGGACCCCGGTCCGGGCGAGGCCGTCGTCCAGATCCAGGCGTGCGGGGTGTGCCACACGGACCTGCACTACAAGCAGGGCGGGATCAACGACGAGTTCCCCTTCCTGCTCGGCCATGAGGCCGCTGGTGTGGTGGAGTCGGTGGGGGAGGGGGTCACCGATGTGGCTCCCGGGGACTTCGTGATCCTCAACTGGCGTGCCGTGTGCGGGAATTGTCGGGCGTGTCTGCGTGGCCGCCCCTGGTACTGCTTCAACACGCACAACGCCAAGCAGAAGATGACCCTGCTCGACGGCACCGAGCTCTCTCCCGCCCTCGGTATCGGCGCCTTCGCCGAGAAGACCCTCGTCGCGGCCGGCCAGTGCACCAAGGTCGACCCGTCGGTCTCCGCTGCCGTCGCCGGGCTGCTCGGCTGCGGTGTGATGGCCGGTATCGGCGCCGCCATCAACACCGGGAACGTCGGTCGCGGTGACACGGTGGCCGTCATCGGCTGCGGCGGGGTGGGCGACGCGGCGATCGCCGGGGCCAACCTCGCGGGAGCCGCGAAGATCATCGCCGTCGACATCGACGACCGGAAGCTGGCCACCGCCCGCACGATGGGCGCCACCCACACGGTCAACTCCAAGGAGACCGACCCCGTCGAGGCGATCCAGGAACTGACCGGCGGCTTCGGTGCCGACGTGGTCATCGAGGCGGTGGGCCGCCCGGAGACGTACAAGCAGGCCTTCTACGCCCGTGACCTCGCCGGGACGGTGGTCCTGGTCGGGGTGCCGACGCCGGAGATGAAGCTCGAGCTGCCGCTGATCGACGTCTTCGGGCGCGGCGGCTCGCTGAAGTCGTCCTGGTACGGCGACTGCCTGCCCTCCCGCGACTTCCCCATGCTCATCGACCTGCACCTTCAAGGCCGCCTGGACCTCGCCAAGTTCGTGACGGAGACCATCCAACTCGACGAGGTGGAGAAGGCGTTCGAGCGGATGCACGGCGGCGACGTACTGCGTTCCGTGGTGGTGCTCTGATGGCCGCCCGCATCGAACACCTCGTCACCTCCGGGCAGTTCAGCCTCGACGGCGGCACCTGGGACGTCGACAACAACGTGTGGATCGTCGGCGACGACCACGAGGTGATCGTCATCGACGCCGCCCATGACGCCGACGCCATCGCGACGGCCGTCGGCGACCGGCGCCTGACCGCCATCGTGTGCACCCACGCCCACAACGACCACATCGACGCCGCTCCCGCACTGGCCGCGCGCACCGGCGCCCCGATCCTGCTCCACGGCGACGACCTGCCGCTGTGGAAGCAGACGCACCCCGACCGGGACCCCGACGCGACGCTGACCGACGGCCAGGTGCTGGCGGTCGCCGGGATCGAGCTGACGGTCCTGCACACGCCGGGCCATGCCCCGGGCGCGGTCTGCCTTTACGTCCAGGGGCTCGGCACCGTGTTCACGGGCGACACCCTCTTCAACGGCGGCCCGGGTGCCACCGGCCGCTCCTACTCCCACTTCCCGACGATCATCGACTCGATCCGGGACAGGCTGCTCGCCCTTCCGGCCGGGACGAAGGTCCTCACCGGGCACGGTGACTCCACCACCATCGGGGCCGAGGCGCCGAGCCTGGAGGACTGGATCGCCCGCGGCCACTGACGCCACCGACGGCCACGGACCCGGACACGCCTGTTTGGGCGCCCACCGCCGAGACGGAGGGCGCCCACACGGACGTACACGGCGAACGAGTGCGTTCGGTCAGGCGGCGACCGGCAGTCCCGGGGTGCGGAAGACCTGGCGGTCGGCGTCGACCGCGAACACCTCGCAGCCCTTGCGGGCGGCCGCCCAGTCGATGCCCTCCGCGCCCATCGCGAACGCCGCCGTCGCCGTGGCGTCCGCCTCGGTGAGCGTGGGCGCGACGACGGTCAGGCTCAGCAGCCCGGTCGCCGGCCGGCCGGTGCGGCCGTCGAGGATGTGGTCGCCCCGCTCATAGCGGGCGGAGGTCGCCACACCCCCCTCGGTGAGCTCCAGCACGGCGCACAGCTGGTCGGCGTGCTCGGGATGCCGTACCCCCACCCGCCAGGGGCGCCCGGCGGCGGCCACGTCACCGCCGGCATTCAGGCAGTACGTCCGTACGCCCGCCGCCTCCAGCCGCTCCGCGGCCCGCTGCACCGCCCAGCCCTTCACCATGGCGCACGGATCGAGGCCCCGCCCGGGCAGCCGTACGTCGAAGGCGCCCTGGGTCGCGACCCGGTACTCCTCGCACAGGCCGAGCACCTCGGTGAGGTCCGCGCTCAGCTCGCCGTACCCCAGCTCGCCCCGGTCCAGGCGGGACACCTCGCTGTCGGCCTTGAAGGGGCTGAAGCGCGCGTCGACCTCGTGGAGCCAGGCGAACACGGCGTCCGCCGCCCCCGTCGGAGGGCTCTCGTCCTCGATCAGCAGCGAGATCGGGAACCCCATGATGTGTTCGACGCGCCGCATCCCGCTCAGCCCTTCGCGTCGATGGCGGCCTGGAGGGACTCCCGGTAGCCGCCGCTGGTGATGGTGGCGCCGGAGACGGTGTCGATGTCGGCGCTCTGCGCGGCCAGGGTCTCCGAGATCAGGACCGGGACGGCGGCCGTGGTCTGCGGGTGGTTCGGCTGCTGGAGCATCTTCACGGAAGCGATCTTGTCGCCCTCGAAGGTCACCTCGACCTGCACGGTGCCCTTCTCCGTGTCCACGGCGGTCCCGGACACGACCTTGGACGCGGAGGCGGCGGCCCCGGACGACGGGGTGGACGCGGCGGGCGACGGGGCCGAAGCGGCGGAGTCGGCCCGGGCGTCGATGGCGGCCTGCAAGGACTCCTTGTAGGCGCCGCTGGTGATGGTGGCGCCGGAGACGGTGTCGATGTCGGCGCTCTGCGCCGCGAGCGTCTCCTTGATGAGGACCGGCACGGCGGCCGTGGTCTGCGGGTGGTTCGGCTGCTTCAGCATCCGTACCGAGGAGATCTTCGAGCCCGCGAACGTCACCTCGACCTGGACGTCGCCCTTCTCGGTGTTCACGGTGGGACCGGTGAAGACGTTGGACGACGAACCGCCGGACCCCGATGAGGAGGACGACGACGAGGTGGACGGGGTCGAGGCCGCCGAGGACGTGATGCCCAGGGACGGTTCGTAGAGCCAGACGGGGACCAGGCCCGCCACGCTCAGGACCAGTACAGGCAGTGCTCGTTTCACGACGTTCCTCTTATCCGGCCAGGCTGAAGCGCTCGAAATGGGTCTGCGACTTGGGCACGCCCAGTTCCCGCAGGTTGCGCAGCACCGCGTTCATCATGGGCGGCGGGCCGCACAGGAAGACGTCCCGCTCCGTGATGTCCGGCACCAGCGCGGCCAGCTCGGCCGGGGCCAGCAGGTCGGGGACGACGGGCCCGCTCACCAGGTGCAGCTCGGCGCCCTTGGCATGGGCGATGTCCCGCAGCTCCTCGTACAGGACGGCGTCCTGGTCCCTGGCCACCCGGTAGATGACCACCGCGTGGCCCTGGATCTCCTCCAGGAGCGCGCGGATGGGCGTGACGCCCACGCCGCCCGCGATGAGGACGGACTCCGGCCGGGTGCGGTGCATCGCGGTGAAGGCGCCGTACGGGCCCTCGGCGAAGACACGGGTGCCGACCGGGATGTGGCGGAGGGCGGCGGTGCCGTCGCCGGCCACCTTCGCGGTCAGCCGCAGCGACTTGCCGTCGGGCGCGGCCGACAGCGAGAACGGGTTCGCCTGCCACCAGCGGTCCTTGGTGAGGAACCGCCACAGGAAGAACTGGCCGGCGCGGGCGGGCAGCTTGTCGAGGTCGCGGCCCGTCATGTAGATCGACACGACGTTGTCGGCCTCGGGGACGACCGCCGAGACGCGCAGCTGGTGGCGGAGGTTCTTGCGCAGCGGCAGCACCACCCGGCCCAGGAACACCGAACCGAGGGCCACGCCCCACAGGGCCCACCAGTACGTGGTGGCGGCGGGCGACGAGGTGAACGTCGTACCGACCCCGACCTGGTGGGTGAACGCCAGGACCACCGCCACATACGTGTACAGGTGGATGAAGTGCCAGGTCTCGTACGCGAGGCGGCGGCGGGCGTAGCGTGCGGAGACCGCGCCGATGATCATGATCAGGGCCAGGGCGACGATCGCGCGCAGCACACCCTCGGTGGTCTCGGCCAGCTCCACCAGCTCGTCGATCGGGCCCATTGACGTCCCCTCGGCGTAGCCGAAGGTGATGAACACCGCGTGGGCCAGCAGCGTCCACAGCAGTCCGAAGCCGACCCAGCGGTGCCAGGAGGTCAGCCGGTCCATGCCGATGCGGTGGTCGAGCCACGGCAGCCGCGCCACCAGGACCAGCTGGAAGGCCATGAAGAGCGCGCCGTACAGGCCGGCGAGGCGGCCCAGCACGATCAGCGCGTTCGAGGCGAAGCCCGCCTGGGCGAAGAAGACGGTCACGACGGCCACATTGGCGGCCAGCACGGCGTACAGGCCGGTGCGGGCCACCACTTTGGGTCGTATCGCCGTGGGGGGCGCGGGAGGCGATTGGACGGTCGTCACGGATGGTGCTCCTTGATCGGGTCCTGGGACACCGAGCATGACCGACCGTAGCTGTCATTCACCTGTCGTTGGACTTTCAAGTTCTTATCGATCGTGCGCAGGAAGGGGAGGGAGGTGTGGCGTCGCGGGCGGCGTGCAGCAGTATGAGCACGTGGAAAAAGTACGACTTCTAGTCGTGGACGATGATCCGCCCATCGCCGACCTGGTCGCGACCGTCGCCCGCTACGAGGGCTGGGAGGCGGTCACCGCGTACTCCGGCGAGGACGCGCTGAGCAGGGCCGCCGAGTTCCGCCCCGACATCGTGGTGCTCGACCTGATGCTGCCCGGCCTCGACGGCTTCGCCGTGCTCGACCGGCTGCGGCTGTCGGGCACGATGGTGCCCGTGGTCTTCCTCACCGCCCGCGACGGAGTCGCCGACCGTGTCGCCGGACTCACCCGGGGCGGCGACGACTACCTGGTGAAACCTTTCGCCGTGGAGGAGCTGATGGCCCGGCTGCGGACCGTGCTGCGCCGCAGCGCGGGCCCCGCCTTCCAGCGGTCCGTGCTCCAGGTGGCCGACCTGACCATGGACGAGGACACCCGCGAGGTCCGCCGCGGCGACAAACGGCTCACCCTCACCCCCACCGAGTACGAGGTGCTGCGCTACCTGATGCGCAAGTCGCCGACCGTGCTCACCAAGGCGCAGATCCTCGACCATGTCTGGGAGTACGGCTTCGGCGGCCGGTCCAACGTCGTGGAACTGGTCGTCAGCCGGCTGCGCCGCAAGCTCGACGACCCCGACCAGCACGACGAGCCGCTGATCCACACCGTGCGCGGCGTCGGCTACGTGGTCCGGCAGGTCGGCGAGTGAAGCGCGTGGTCCAGGCGATCCGCCGCTGCCGGGAGCACTACCGCCGGCTGCGGCTGGGCACGCGGCTGGCACTCGGTATGGGCGTCCTCGCGCTGGGCGTCTTCGCCGTCGTCGGCGCGTCGCTCTCGATGTACATGCGGGAGTACCTGGTACGCCAGCTCAGCGACCAGATGGCGCTCGTCCAGACGAGCCAGTCCAAGGACGTCGAGGCATACGGCAGCGTGCAGGGCAAGCCGTACTGGGGCTGGTACACCGCCTCGTACGCGGTGTCCGGCCCCCAGCCGGTCCTGCGACAGCCGGCCGACGTGCCGACGGACTCCGCCCAGCTCCTCGCCACCGCCGCGACCCTGCGGGCCTCCGGCACCGACCCCGTCCTGCGCACCGCGCGCATCGACGGGGAGGCCTACCGGCTGCGCGCCTGCGAGGTCGAGGACGGGATCGTCCTCGTCACCGCGGCACCCATGGACGACATAGAGGACACGATGGACCGGCTGGTCACGGTCCAGGTCGTCGCCTTCGCGCTCGCGCTGCTCGGCCTCGTGATCCTCGGCCGCGCGGTGCTGCGGCGCGGCCTGAGACCCCTCAGTGACATGGCCCACACGGCCCGCGGCATCACCTCGCACGACTTCACCGACTCCGCCCGGCTCCCCGTACGCGCCGACCGGGGCAACGGCGGCCCCGAGGTCGAGGAACTGCGCACCGCGTTCAACACCATGCTCGAACACATCGACGACTCCCTCGCCGTGCGCACGCAGGCCGAACAGCGCCTGCGCCGCTTCGTCGCCGACGCCTCGCACGAGCTGCGCACCCCTTTGATGTCGGTACGGGGCTACGCGGACCTCTTCCAGTACGCCGCCGCCAACGAGCCGGGCGAACGGGAGAAGCACCTGGCCCGGCTGCGCGCCGAGGCGGCCCGGATGGGCGTCCTCCTCGACGACCTGCTGCTCCTCGCCCGGCTGGACGCCGCCCAGGTCGAGGCACCGCTGCGCCTGGAGGACACCGACCTGGTGGAACTGGCGGCCCAGGCGGCGGACGCCTTCCGCGCGGGCCACCCGGCCCATCCGCTGACGCTGACCGCCGCGCCGAAGGAACTGCGGCTGCGCCTCGACCCGCTGCGCGTCCGGCAGGTTCTGGACAACCTGCTGACCAACGCGGCCGTGCACACGCCCGCCGGAACAGCGGTGTCCGTGGACGTGATGGTGGAGCACACCGGCCACAGTGAGAGCGGCGGCGCGGGCGGCGACAACAGTGCCCACAACTACGCGGTGGTCCGGGTCGCCGACGCGGGCCCCGGCATCCCGGCCGCCGACAGGGACCGGGTCTTCGACCGCTTCTACCGCGTCGACAAGGCCCGCAGCCGCGACCGCGGCGGCAGCGGCCTGGGCCTCGCCGTCGCGCTCTCCCTGGCCCGGGCGCACGGCGGATCCCTCGACGTGACCAGCGGCCCCGGCTCCACCGCCTTCACCCTGCGCATCCCGCTCGACAGAACGGACCGCCCGCTGAACACCTGAACAGCCGAAAGCCTGGGAAAAGCAACGCGAACAGAACGACTCGGTCCGAACGGCTCGGCACGGACGATCTGAGGAGACCCCCCACTGTGAACGTACTGATCGTTTTCGCCCACCCCGAACTCTGCTCATTCAACGGCGCGTTGAAGGTCAGAGCCGTGGAGGTCCTGAAGCGGGCCGGGCACGAGGTCGTGGTCAGCGACCTGTACCGGCTCGGCTGGAAGGCCACCGTCGACGCCGAGGACTTCCCCGGAGTCTGGACCGACCCGGACTTCCTGGACGTGGCCGTCGAACAGGAACGCGTGACGGCGGCGCGGGAGACCCCGCCCGACATCCTCGCGGAACAGGAGAAGGTCGCCCGGTGCGATCTGCTGATCCTCCACTTCCCGCTCTGGTGGTCCGGGATGCCGGCCATCCTCAAGGGCTGGATCGACCGCACGATGGCCCGCGGCTTCGCCTACGGAGAGGGACGCGCCTACGGCACCGGCCCGCTGAAGGGCAGACGCGCGCTGGTCTGCACGACCACGGGCACCCCGACGGGCCTGTACGACCCCGACAGCACGGACGACGACCTGGACCGCGTCCTGTGGCCCGTCCACCACGGCGTCCTGCGCTGCCTGGGCTTCGACGTCCTCCCGCCGTTCGTCGCCCGGGCCCCCGGGGAGGCGTCGGCGAAACAGCGGGAGGAGTACCTCACGGAGTACGCCGAACGGCTGCTGGCGGTAACCCGGTAGAGGCTGACCCAGGAGAGAGCCCGGGCCGCTCCTCCGGCGCGGGCTACTCCTTCACCAGGGCGGCCACATGGTCGGTGACCGTGTCGATGATGTCCCCGCTGGCCTTCTCGTCGCCGAGGGCAAGGAAGTTGAGCGTCAGCCCGTCCGTCATCGCGGCCAGATAACCGGCCAACACCGGTACGGGCACGCTCAGTTCGAAGCCCATGCTCTCGCGCAGCTGCTCCAGCAGTTCGGCGTACGTGTCGGTGTACAGCGTGTACTGCCGACGCGCCAGATGCGCGAACTCCGGCTCGCGCAGGGCGTACTGGGTGAGTTCGTAGGTCAGCATGTGCTCGCCGGGATGGGCCACCACATGGTCCCAGTACGCCCTGAAGCCCGCCCGGATCGTCTCCTGGAGGGTGGCCTGCGGCTGGATCGCCGCACGCACCACCCCCACCGTGTGATCCATGATCGTCGTGATGACCGACTCGATCAGGGCCTGCTTGGAGTCGAAGCAGTAGTGGAAGACGCTCAGTGACACGCCCGCCTCGGCCGCGATGGACCGGGTCGTCGTCCTGGGGACGCCGTCCCGGGTCATCGCGCGGATGGCCGCCTCGGTCAGCTGCCGGCGTCGCTCGGCCGACGGCTTGCGTGCCATGAACTCCCCCTAGATACGGAACTCAGGTGCCGTAGACACCCACTTCGTAGAGTGAGTATCCCCAGTCCGTGCCCCGATCCAGTCCGTGGACGCGCACATAGCGGGCCGGTGTTCCCGCGAACTGCGCCGTGTCCAGGCCGCCGTCGCCGACGGTCGTGGACCACGCGGTGTGCCAGGTCGTGCCGTCGGTCGAGAGCTCGATGCGGTACGACTTGCCGAACGCCCTCTCCCAGTCGAGGGTGACCCGCTTGACCAGGTTCGTCGAACCGAGGTCGAGCTGCAGCCACTGGTCGTCGCTCCAGTCGCTGGCCCAGCGGCTGCCCGCGTCGCCGTCCACGGCGCGGCCGGGCTGGTAGCTGGTGACGGGGTTCGACTCCGACGAACTGGCCGTCGCGGACACGCCCTTGGCGAGGTTCACCCCGGCCTTGTGGGCCTCCGAGGCCCCCCAGGTGTCGAGGTAGGACTCCGCGCCCCGGAACAGGTCACCCACCGCGTCGGCGCCGCCGACCTGCCGGATGTCCTGGATCCAGTCCGGGATCAGGCCGACGTGCGCGGCACCGTCCGTGTTGATGTCCCAGGTGCGCGAACCCGTGGTCTGCCGGTTGATCACCGAACCGCCGTCGACACTGGTGAAGGGGTACGTCACCGCCGTACCGGTGTTGGTGCCGCGCGGGGCGGGGTGGTCACCGATGCCGTTGAAGTCGGTGCCGTAGCCGTACCCCTTGTTGTACTTGGTGCGCAGGGCGTCGGTGCGCGCGGCCTCCGCGACGAACTCCTTGGAGGAGTGCATGTACTGGGCGATGAACCCGCCGAGACCGTAGACCCGGTCGGTCCAGTTGAGGTCCATCCAACTGTGCGAGGAGAGAACGCCCGGGTAGGCCTCCGCCGCGAAGATGTCCATAGCCTGGCCGGCGGCCTTGACGCCCATGTGGTCGATCTCGAGCATCATCTTGCGCTTCATCATGCCGCGCACCGCGTACTCGCCGAGATCGGTGAGCCCGCGCTTGTTGCACTGGGCGTCCGAGGGGTACGTCGGCAGCTCGGTGCCCTCCGGCAGCTCCTCGGTCGCGTTGGTCGCCGTCGCACCGCCGATGGGGTTGTCGTGCATCGCGCCCGCGCACTTCTCCGTCTGCCAGAAGGTGCCGGTCGACAGGAACTGGCCGACGTTGATCGCCGTACCGAGACCGCCCTCGTCGAAGCGCACCCCGCACAGCGCGTTGTCGAACTTGTGGCACAGGAACATGCTGCGCACACCCAGGTCGTACAGCTCGTCGAGGCCCTTGTCGATGTCGGCCTTGCCGCACTGCGCGATGTCCAGGATCTGCTTGCAGCCGAAGGGCTCGGACGTCTCGACGCCCAGCACGACCGCCAGCTTGCCCTGCTTGATCACCTCGCGGGCCTGCGCGCTGTCGGTGACGATCCGGAACCAGCCCTTGCCGGTGCCGCCGTACTGCGCGTCGATGAAGTCCTGGAGCTGGTACGTCAGTTTCGCCTGGAGGCGGATCGAGGTCATCTCGTCGCAGCTGCGGTCCTTGAAGAAGTAGACCGAGCAGATCACGCCGTTGGTGACCAGGTCGTTGACCAGCACCCGCTGACCGCCGCGCCAGGCCCGCTCGATCCAGGCGTAGTAGTTCGCCTGGTGGGTCAGCGAGTCGTACGCGGGCCAGTCCTTGAACGTCGGGTAGCCGACCGGGTCGTGCTTGCCGTCACCGCCGTGGGTGATGTAGTCGAACACCGCGAAGGTGCCGTCGGGGTAGTGCTCGGGACAGTCCTTGAGGGCGTCGGCGATCCCGCTGGTGGAGAACACCTTTCCGCAGATGAGCCGTCCGCCGAACGCCTCGTTGGAGAACAGGTGGTTGTGCGCGTCGACGAACCCCTGTACCTCGCCCTGGGAGTTGGTGCCTTTGAAGGGCTCACCCGTGACATTGATCTGGGAGTCGGGCGCAGGCCGGGCGGTAGGCGTCCACCAGTCGGTGCCGGCCGCCGAGCTGGGCCCGGTACCGAGCGTCAGCGCCAGCACGGCGAGCAGCAGGGACACCACGGCCAGAGGGCTGCGTCCGCGAGGCGGGCGAGGCGGAAAAGGGGGCTCGGTCATCATTCACGTCCTCGCACAAAAGGTTGTCATGACACGTGCAACTACGTGACGAGGATCGCTACAGCAGGGTGACGGAGTCAATAGTCCGGGACGCTTGACCTGATAGGCGCTCCTTCAGCCCGGCCGCCGCACCTTACGGCCCGGGCCCGCCCTCTCAGCCCGTCCGGCGTTTGAGGACGAGGCCGTTCAGGCCGAAGCGGGGGTCTGGGGGCGGCAGCCCCCAGTGATGGGACGGGTAGGGGCGGCGGGGCCGAAAAAAATCCGGGAACACCTGTCACAACCCCGAGCCGCCCGGTGTCTTAAGGCCGAACCCCCTTCGAGGGGACCCCGTCGCACAGCCCAAACGGAGGAGACACCATGAGCGGGAACACCGATGTGATCGTGATAGGCGGCGGCTACGCCGGAGTCATGGCCGCCAACCGCCTGACACAGCGCACCGACATCACCGTCACCCTGATCAACCCCCGCCCCACCTTCGTCGACCGCATCCGCCTGCACCAACTCGTGGCCGGCACCCACGACGCGCTCGCCGACTACGGCAAGCTCCTCGCCGAGAACGTCCGGCTGATGGTGGACACCGTGACGGAGATCGACGCGGCCGGACGCGCCGTGACGCTCGCCGGCGGAGGCACGGTCGCCTACGACTACCTGGTCTACGCGGTGGGCAGCGGCAGCGCCGACCCGCGCGTGCCGGGCGCCGCCGAGTTCGCCTACCCGATCGCCGGCCTGGAGGAGGCACAGCGACTGCGGCCGGCCCTCGACGCCGCCCCCGCCGGGGCTCCGGTGACGGTGGTCGGGGCGGGGGCGACCGGTATCGAGACCGCGGCCGAGCTCGCCGAACAGGGCCGCACCGTGACCCTGGTGTGCGGGGGACTGCTCGGCCCGTCGCTGCATCCGCGAGCACGCCGCTCGGTGGCCAAGCAGCTCACCGCGCTCGGGGTGAGTGTCCTCGACGGCCCGGACACGAAGGTGACGGCGGTGACCGGAGACGCTGTGCGGCTCGCCGACGGGCGCGAGCTGCCGAGCGCGGTGACGGTCTGGACCGTCGGGTTCGGCGTGCCGGACCTGGCCGCGCGCAGTGCGCTGCGCACCGACGCCCTGGGCCGGCTGCTCACCGACGAGACCCTGACGAGCGTCGACGACGAGCGCATCGTCGCGGCCGGGGACTCGGCCGCACCTTCGGACCTGCCGTACCGGATGAGCTGCCAGGCGGCGGTCCAACTGGGCCCGCAGGCCGCGCAGACGGTACTGAGCCGGATCGCGGGTGAGCAGCCCGCGTCCGTCGACGTGGGGTTCGTCGCCCAGTGCATCAGCCTGGGGCGGCACGGGGGTGTCTTCCAGCTCGCCGAGAAGGACGACAGCGTCAGGAAGTACTACCTCGGTGGCTGGTCGGGCGCGAAGATCAAGGAGCTCATCTGCAAGGGCATCCCCTGGCAGCTGTCGTACGAGGCGCGCAAGCCCGGTGCGCGTACGTGGTGGTCCAAGGACGCCACGCGTGGGCAGCGCGTCAAGGCCGTGCTCGCCCAGGAGCCTGCCGCCACCGAGCGAGCGGCCTGAGACGCTGCCCGGTGTGTCACGGCGGGACGCCGGGCAGTGTCCCGCCGCTATTGATCGAACGCTGTCAAGGAAAAGAAGAGGGACCCTGGTGGAAGCACGCCCAAGAACCAGAACCGTCGGCAGACGGGGCCGCGGCCCACGCCGGACAGGGGCGGAAACATGAGCGAGCCTGCGGCTCCCGAGCCGCCGGCCTCCGAGCCTGGGGCTCCCGAGTCTGCGGCTCCCGAGCCTGGGGCCTCCGCGCCTGTGGCTCCCGCGCCTGGGGTTCCCGCGCCGGCGGACCCCGCGCCTGGGGCCTCCGCGCCTGGGGCTCCCGAGTCGGCGGCCCCCGAGCCCGCGACTGCTGAGCCTGCGGTCCCCGAGTCCGCAGCCGCTGTGCCTGCGGTCCCCGAGTCCGCAGCCGCCGAGCCCGCGGCCCCGGCACCAAGGTCCCTCGAACTCATGCCCTCCGAACCCGCAACTCCTGAAATCATGCCTCCCGAACCCCCCACCACTGCACCCGCCCCCGAACCTGGGGCCACTGCACCCGCGACCCCCGAGCCTGGGGCCACTGCACCCGCGACCCCCGAGCCTGGGGCCACTGCACCAGCCACCCCTGAACCCGGTTCCCCCACCCCCACCCCCTCCACCGACCCGGCGACCGACACCTTCATCGCGCACCGCAACCTGCTCTTCACGGTCGCCTACGAGATGCTCGGGTCGGCGGCCGATGCCGAGGACGTTCTTCAGGAGACCTGGCTGCGCTGGGTCAAGGTCGACCTCGGGCAGGTGAACGACCAGCGTGCCTATCTGGTCCGCATCACGACCCGGCAGGCCCTCAACCGGCTGCGCACGATGAGCCGCCGCAAGGAGGCCTACGTCGGCGAGTGGCTGCCGGAGCCGCTGCTCACCGCGCCCGACGTGGCCGAGGACGTCGAACTCGCCGAGAGCATCTCGATGGCCCTGATGCTCGTCCTCGAAACCCTGTCGCCGACCGAACGCGCCGTGTTCGTCCTCCGCGAGGTCTTCGACACCGGCTACGACGAGATCGCCGCCGCCGTGGACAAGAGCCCCGCGGCCGTCCGCCAGATCGCCCACCGTGCCCGCCGGCACGTCGACGCCCGGCGCCCCCGCCACTCGGTGTCCCCGGACGAGAGCCGGGCCGTCCTGGAATCGTTCCAGCGCGTACTGGAGACCGGGGACCCGCAGACCCTCCTCGCCGTACTGGCCCCCGACGTCGTCATGGTGAACGACGGTGGCGGCATCAAGCAGGCCGCGCTGCGGCCGATCAGCGGCGCCGAGAAGGTGGCCCGCTTCCTGGTCGGTGCCCTCGGCAAGAACACGAGCCCGGTCACCGTCGCCCCCACCGAGGTCAACGGCGGCTTCGCACTCCGCGTAAGCCTGGGCGGTGTGCTCGACGGGATCCTGGCGATGCGCGTCGAGGACGCGCGCGTCACCGGCCTCTACTACGTGCGCAACCCCGAGAAACTGACCCGCGCCGAGACGGAGACCCCGCTCACCCTGCGCTGACGTCGGCCGTGGCCTGCCGGATGTGCCGGGAGACGAAGGCGTAGATCTCCCGGCCCCGCTCGTCGTCGTTCAGGTCGTAGCCGTGGTCGACCCCCGCCACGTCATGGTGCTCCACCAGCGAGCCCACCTGGCGGAGCCGCTCGGCGTACCGCAGGCCCTCCGCCCGGAGCCGGTCGTGGGCGGCCGTGATGATCAGGGCCGGGGTGATGCCCTTGAGGTCCGCGGTCTCCTTCGGGTGGGCGGGGGAGACCAGGCGGTCGGTGCGCCGGCTCGGGTCGGGCACGTACGCGCTGTCGAACACCTCACCCATCCATGGGCGCAGCATCGGCTTGGCTATGGCCGCCCGCTTGTCCTTCGCGGCGGTCGCCAGGTCGAGCGGCGGGTAGTGCAGGACCTGGAGGGCGATGGCGGGGCCCTGCTCCTCCAGGGCCTGGCGGGCCACGGCCGCCGCGAGACCACCGCCGGCGCTCTGCCCGCCCACGGTGAGCCGGGTGCCGTCCCAGCCGTGCGCGGCCCCGTTCTCGGCGATCCACCGGACCACCTCGTACGACTGCCGGGGCGGGGCCGGGAACGGGTACTGCGGGGCGACGACGTAGTCGACGTTGAC
The DNA here is from genome assembly GCF_040644035.1 of Streptomyces sp. NPDC047042. Taxonomy (NCBI): domain Bacteria; kingdom Bacillati; phylum Actinomycetota; class Actinomycetes; order Kitasatosporales; family Streptomycetaceae; genus Streptomyces; species Streptomyces sp. NPDC047042. The sequence continues at coordinate 35,752 of NZ_JBEYVP010000026.1, forward strand.
GACCACCACGCCCGCCAGCGCCGCGACGGCACGGCAGAAGGCGTCGTCCGACTCCGTCAGCGCCATGATGAACCCGCCGCCGTGGAAGTTGACGTGGACCGGTGGGGCCGCGTCGTCGGTGTCCTCGGCCGGGGGACGGTAGACCACGACCCGGGCCGGGGCGACCGACGTCGGGACCGTCAACTCGCTCGTCGCACGCGGGAACTCGGGCAGGCGGGCATGGGCCGCGGCGGCGGAACCCGGCCCGCCGGACCGACGGTCCGCCAGTGTGAGGACACGCTGCATCGTCTTGGCGATGAGGGAGGCCACCGCAGGCCTGGCCAGGAGGGACATGCGGTTCCGTTCGGTCGGGCTATGCCAGGAATCCTGTCGATCGACAGGGTGTCATTCAACACGACCGCCCGGTGCGAGGGAAGCGTCTACGGTTTGTAGGCGACTCCGCCGTACACATCCGTGGGCTCCGGCGAGGTGCCGGGCTCCGGACGCCACAGGGGGCAGGAGACGATGCCCGGCTCCAGCAGCTCCAGACCCTCGTAGAGCGCGGACAGCTTGTCGGGGCTGCGCAGCACGTACGGAACCGCGCCCGTGTCGTCGTACCCCTGTTGCGCCCGCTTGAGCTCCTCGTCGGTGTCCGTGCTGTCGTAGTGCACGAAGTAGCTGCCCGGGGGAAGGGCGGCCTGGAGGCGGCGCGTGATCGACTTGGCCTCCTCCCAGTCCTGGATGTGGCCGAGGATGCCCATCAGCATCAGCGCAACCGGCTGGTCGAAGTCCAGAAACGTACGGGCCGTCTCGATGATCTTCTCGGGCTCGCGCAGATCCGCGTCCACGTAGTCCGTGGTGCCCTCGGGGGTGCTGGTGAGCAGGGCCTGGGCGTGCCGCAGGACGAGCGGGTCGTTGTCGACGTAGACGATGCGCGACTCGGGGGCCACCTTCTGGGCGACCTGGTGCGTGTTGTCGTACGTCGGCAGGCCGGTGCCGATGTCGAGGAACTGGCGGATGCCGCGCTCGCGGGCCACGAAGGTGACCGTGCGGATCAGATAGACGCGCGAGGCGCGGGCCATCGCCTCGATGTTGGGGGCGATCTGGCGGTACTCGTCGCCCGCCTCGCGGTCGACCTCGTAGTTGTCCTTGCCTCCCATCCAGTAGTTCCAGATACGGGCGGAGTGCGGCACCGTGGTGTCGATCTTGGACAGGGCTTCCTGGTCGGGGGTGGACCGGCTGTCTGTCATCGGAGTTCTCCTGACTTGCCTCGCGCGGACATCGCTAACCTACCGTCAACTGTCTGGGCTGTTGCCGGAGTTGGGGCTGCCAGTGCGCGGGTGCACGGATGCGGCGCGCCCGTTCGGTGACCACGTCCACAAGGGCGGGGGTGACACGCACGTTCACCACGGGAACGTGCTGGGCGAGCGTCTCGAACACCCGGGCGTAGGCGAGTGCGGCGGCCGCGGTCTCCGCCCCCTCGTCGCCGGACTCGCCGCAGCCTTCACCGCCGGTGAGATGGATCATGGCGCCCTCGCGTTCCGCGATCGCCTCGGCGAGGTCGAGTGCCTCGATCCAGGTCACCCGGGACCGTCCGCGACGCAGCGGCCCGTACACGAGTTCCCCGATGACACCGCCGTCGACGACGAACCGGCCGGGCGCGGCCAGCAGTTCGCGGTACGGACGGGCGGGGTCGAGGTGGTGCAGACCCGTCGGCGGTCGCCGTAACGGGAAGCCGAACTGCGCCAGTTGGGTGAAAAGTCGGCCGCGGTGGACGCCCTCGTGGCCCTCGACGAACAGGGTCCGGTACGGCGCGACGGTCTCCGCGAGAGGCCGGGGCGGATGGTTCATCGCGCGGGTGTCCCCGCTCCGGGGGAGCGGCCCGGCAGGGGAGTGCCGGCACGTCCGGGCGGCATGGCTGGACCCGGGGCGCGAGGCGGCGTGTGCATGCCGCTCCCTTCGGAGTGGTGCGCGCACGGTCGTGCGCGCGGTCGTGCGTCAACTCCCTCAGTGTGTACGGGACCTCCGCGCGGCGGCAGTGCGCGTGCGGGTTGTCCGGTTGTGCGGGTGTGGTGACGCGCCGTACGCGGACCGTTCGCGCCCAGGGCGCACGGCGGGCACGGGTGTCAGGCGATCAGGAAGTCGGCCTGGCCGGACTTGGCGCCTTCCAGGAACGTGACCATCTCGTCCCGGGAGTAGACCAGCGCGGGCCCTTCGGGGTCCTTGGACTGCCGGAACGCGACACTGCCGTCGGGCAGCCGCTTGGCCTCGACGCAGCTTCCGCCGTTGGTGCCGCTCCAGGGCTTGTGCCAGCCCTCGCGGCCGAGTTCGGACGCGGGCATGCCGCTGTAAACGGGGTTGTTGTCTGTTGCCATGGTTCACAACTCCTTACGCAGTGCTGCCAGGATCTCCCTGGTCCGAGCGACCGGCTCCGCCTGAACGGACATCCGGTCCAGTACCTCCAGGTACGTCACGACGTCGGCGGGCTGGTCGAAGTACTGCGCGCCGGCGAGGCTCTCCGTGTAGACGACGTCGGGCAGTTCGGAGAAGCCGAAGCGGAAGTAGTGGAAGGGACCGAAGGCTCCCGGGTGCGGACCGGCGGTGAACCGCATGATCTGGATCCGGACCTTCGGGTACTCCAACACCTCACTGAGGTGGTCGATCTGAGCCCGCATCACCTCGGCCCCGCCCACGGGCCTGCGCAGCACGGTCTCGTCGAGGACGGCCCAGACGGCGGGCGCCTCGGGCTTGTCGAGCAGATCCTGGCGCTTCAGCCGCAGGGCGACCCGGCGCCGGATGTCCTCGTCACTCGCGTTGGGGAAGCCGATGCGCAGCAGCGCGGCGGCGTAGTCGTCGGTCTGCAACAGGCCGGGGACGTAGTGGGGTTCGTACAGCCGGATGACGGTGGCTTCGCTCTCCAGGCTGACATAGGCGCTGAACCAGTCCGGCAGCACATCGCGGTACGTGTACCACCAGCCCGGCTGGTTGGCCTCCCTGGCGAGGTGGAGGAAGTCGTCGATCTCCTTGGCCAGGACCCCGTAGGTGCGCAGCAGCTCCTTCACGTAGGGGATGCGGAGGCCGACCTCGGCCTTCTCCATCCGGCGGACCGTCAACGGCGTGACCTCGATCGCCCGTGCGGCGTCCTCGAACGACACACCCGCCTGTTCCCGCAGATGCCTCAGCCGCTTGCCGAGGACCATCCGAAGGACGGTGGGGGCACTTCCGCCTGAGCGGTTCTCGCTCACGTGGGACCTCCGGGGGACCGTCACAGCGGGCAGTGTGCCATGTCTTCGGTTGACACCGACAGGGCTTTGCGCTTCATTCTGAAATTATCAGAACGAAGGTTGCGAGCTGTGCCCGTCGGTCACCATAGTGATCGGGTGACCTACCGCACATCGCGCGGCGGTTCACCGAACCTCGTCCGGCTGCCGGGAAGTTGACGCCCCGGCAGCTCGGGAGGGGTGCGAGGCCCCCACACCGACGTGATGCGAGACCTGGATGGCCGCCGTGACGAACGGACAACCGAGAAGCCCCGGCAAGGGCGCGGCCGGAGCCAACAAGGCGCTGGCGAACGCGCTCAAGGACGCCGGCTGTTCGTACGCCTCACTCGCGCACCGCGTCAACGAACTGGGTCGCCGTCAGGGCGTGGACACCAACTACGACAAGGCGTCCGTCACCCGCTGGCTCCAGGGCCAGCAGCCGCGGGGCGGTACACCGGAGTTGATCGCCGCCGTGCTGTGCGAGCGCCTCGCCCGCACCCTCTCCCCGGCCGACCTCGGGTTCGCGCCCGACGCGCAACGCCCCGTCGTGGGCAGGGCACTCGTGTACGGCGACGACGTGGCCGAAACGCTGCACACCCTGGCGGAACTCGGCTCCACCGACATCTCCCGGCGCACGCTCCTCGGCACGGTGCCCTTCGTCGCGGGCGCCCTGACGAACCCTCAGCGGGAGTGGCTGCTCTGGCTGTTGGAGAACGCGGCCCCCGTCGACACGGCCAAGGAGACGGGCGGAGTCCGTCCCCCACTGGCCGTCGTGCCCCCTCCCGGCGCCGCCGGTCCCGTGGAGCAGGTCCACGCGATGATCGGCATGTTCGACGAGATGGACAACCACTACGGCGGCGGCGGGGTCCGCACCAGCATCGTGCACTACCTGACCACCGAGCTCATCCCGATGCTGCAGCAGCGCGGAGTCGCCCCGGCCCAATTGCGCGAGCTGTTCGCCGCCGCGGCCCGCCTCGCGGCGATGGCCGGCTGGAGCTCGTACGACGCGGGGGAGTACGGGCTCGCGCAGCGCTACATGACCCAGGGGCTGCGGCTCTGCGCCGAAGGGCGTGACCGGGTGCTCGGCGGGCAGATCATGGCCGGCCTGTCCCACCTCGCGACCAGCCTCGGCCGTCCCGACGAGGGCGTGTGCCTGGCCCGGGCCGGCCTCGCCACCGCCAGGAGCGCCGGCAGCCCCCTCGGCCTGATGCGCCTGTACGCCATGTCCGCCCGGGGACACGCGGCGCTCGGCCGCGCCCGCGAGACCACCGACGCCCTGCGCGCGGCCGAGCAGCAGCTGGCCGCGAGCCGGGGAAGCGCCGAGGAGTCGCCCTGGGTGCGCTTCCTGGACCACCACTACCTGGAGGCGGAGTCGGCGCTGTGCTTCCGCGACCTGGGCTGGGCGGCACAGGCCGAGGACACCGCGGCGCAGTCCGTACGCGCCCACGCCGACCGCCGCCGACGCCAGGCGATCAGCCGCTCGGTGCTGGCGACGGCCCATCTGCAGCAGCACCGGCTGGACGAGGCGCTCAGCACGGCGACAGAGGCACTCGACGCGTTGAGCGGCGTCCACAGTGAACGCTCGATCCAGGCCCTGCGGGACTTCCGAGGCCGGCTCGGCCCGCACCGCGCCGAGCCGATCGTGCAGGAGTTCGAACGCAGGTCGCGTCCGGTCCTGGGAGCGGTGGCATAGCCGCCACCGGAACCACTACGCATATGCAACCGGACAACCCCCGCACTCCCTGGTCAGGCAGGCCACCGGTGCTGTTGTCTTCGACAACAGCACCCGGCGCTCCGACGCACCGGAAGGATCCCCGATGACGGCACCGACGGCACCCACGGCACCCACGGCGTCCCCACCACACTTACGCCCCCGGACGTGGACTACATGGTGAGGCTCCCTTGATCTCCCTCAGCAGGCCCAGCCTGTTCCAGGTCGCGGTGCCCGCGCACCCCTCGTGCGCGTCCCGGGTACGGCGCACGGTCGCCGCTCACCTCACCTTCTGGCACCTGTCCCAGCTGCTCGACGACGCCGTCCTCGCGACGGACGAACTGTTCGCGAACGCCGTCTCGCACGCGGGCGCCGGTCCCGATGACTCGGTCGTCATCGTGCTCGAGCACACCGAGCACGAACTGCGCGTCACCGTCTCGGACCCCTCACCCCTGCTGCCCCGGCCGCGCACACCCGGCGAGGCGGCTGAGTCGGGACGCGGACTGGCCATCGTCGCCGCGCTCGCGGACGACTGGGGCACAGCGCCGCCGAACCCGGGAACGCGGGGCAAGAAGGTGTGGTTCTCGCTGGTCGTCGGAGAGAAGACGTGAAGGGCGTCGGGGGCAGGAGAACGGAATCGGTATGAGGAGCGCACCGCCCATGGAGACCGCGCGAGACTCGGCGGCCGGCCCGGGACACACCGCCCTGGCCGCCGAACTGGTGCGCAGGGCCGAGGAGGACCAGCGGCTGACCAGACTGGCCCGACAGGCGCCCACCGCGCTCAACCGGCACTTCGTCACCCGGTGCCGCGGCGCCAACGCCGACGCCCTGCGGGCGGTGGTGGCCCGGCGAGGCTGGCCGGAGGCCGGTCAGGTCGGCGAGCGCGCCTCCACGGCCGCCCTGATGATCCTGCTGCACACCGCCGACCTCGGCTTCCAGCTCACCTGCCGCGACCTGATCGCGGAGGCCGTGGCGGACGGCGGCTGCCCGGCCGTGCACCACGCCTACATCGCCGACCACTGCGCGGTCGAGCTGGGCCAGCCGCAGTTCTACGGCACCCGCATCGACGCCGGCACCCTCTGCCCGTACCCCATCCGTCAACCCGAGACGGTCGAGGAACGCCGTCAGGACGTCGGCCTGGACCCGCTGGCGGAGCAACTTCCCGCGCTACGGCATGTCGTGAGCGGAATACCCGACAAGGGTTGTCCGGTATCGGCGTCACCCTGGACGTGACGCCGGTCCACCGACCGGGTCGGTCGGGCCACCGCTCACGCACGGAGGAGACACGGACATGCCGAGGACGACGGACAGCCCCCTGGACGGGCAGCGGGACGAGGGGGCTCCCGCCGGGCGACTGACCGGCCGGGTCGCGCTGGTCGCCGGGGCGACGCGCGGCGCCGGACGCGGCATCGCCGTGGAACTCGGTGCCGCCGGGGCCACCGTCTACGTGACCGGCCGCAGCACCCGGCAGCAGCGCTCCGAGTACGACCGGCCGGAGACCATCGAGGACACCGCCGACCTGGTCACCGAGGCCGGCGGCCGGGGCATCGCCGTACCCACCGACCATCTCGACCCGGCGCAGGTCCGGGCGCTGGTGGACCGGGTCGCCGACGAGCAGGGCCGGCTCGATGTGCTGGTCAACGACATCTGGGGCGGGGAGAACCTCTTCGAGTGGGAGAGCCCTGTCTGGGAGCACGACCTCGACAACGGCCTGCGCCTGCTGCGACTCGCCGTGGAGACCCACGCGATCACCAGCCACCACGCCCTGCCCCTGCTGCTGCGCAACCCCGGCGGCCTGGTCGTCGAGATGACCGACGGCACCGCCGACTACAACCGGGCCAACTACCGCGCCACCTTCTTCTACGACCTGGCCAAGTCGTCCGTCCTGCGCATGGGCTTCGCCCTCGGCCGGGAACTCGGCCCGCGCGGCGCCACCGCCGTGGCCCTGACCCCCGGCTGGCTGCGCTCCGAGATGATGCTGGAACACTTCGGCGTCCGCGAGGAGAACTGGCGGGACGCGCTGGAACGCGTCCCGCACTTCGCCATCTCGGAGACCCCGCGCTTCGTCGGCCGCGCCGTCACGGCCCTGGCGGCCGACCCCGACGTGGCCCGTTGGAACGGCGAGTCCCTCTCCAGCGGGCAACTCGCCCAGGTCTACGGCTTCACCGACCTCGACGGCAGCCGCCCGGACGCCTGGCGCTACATGGTCGAGGTCCAGGACGCGGGGAAGCCGGCGGACACGAGCGGATACCGGTAGGAGCCGTCAGCTGCGGCCGGCCGTGCTTCCGGGGTCCCCTGGGCTCCCGGGGACCGCCTGGACCGGCAGGACCGGCCAGCGGGCGGAGTGGCCCGGCGGCAGCGCCAGGTCGCTCCGTACGGCCGAGTAGTAGCCCTCGCGTCCGGCCCGCTGGCGCTCCAGCAGCGCCTGCCAGATCTGTGGATCCTCGATCCGCTCCCGCAAGAACGCCTCCATCTCCAGCAGCGTGACCACCCACTCCCGGGCCTTCGTCACCACCTCTGGGGCGCCCAGCAGAAGCAGGGCTTCCCCGTACGGGTCCCGGGCGACGGTGGCCTCGGCGATGAGCGGGGCCGCCTCCTCGGGTGTCAGGGGATGCGGATGCGGGTCGTTGCCGAGGCTCGCCGCGACCCGGTAGGTCAGGGTGACCGACTGTTTGAGCGCCCGCGCGTACTCCGTGTACACCGCCAGCCGGCGCTCCTCCCAGCGTGCCTCTCGCTCGCGTTGGAAGCGGACCCGGTCCCCCCGTGCGACGGCCCAGTAGGAGCCGAGGGCGCCGATGACGACACCCAGGAGAGCGGGGAGTTGCTGAATGAACGCGGACATGTTCGCCACGCTATCCGTCCAGTTGATCTCCAGCACAGTACGGTCGCTGACCACGGGATTGTCACCGTTCTGTCCCGGCCCGGGCCGACCTACAACCGATCGGGCGCCGCGCGGGTCTAGGACGCAGAGAAGAGAGTTCATGACAACCCGCACGCAGAACATGACGAGAGAGGCACCACCATGGGGGACATACGCAGAAGAGGTGCGGTAGCGCTCGGGATCACGGGGCTGCTGGCCCCGCTCACGCTCGCGCTCGGCACCGCTCCGGCGCAGGCCGCGAGCTGCACGACGCAGACCGGGCCGTACCAGAAGAAGGTGGAGAAGTTCCTCGGCCGGCCCGTCGACGGGCGGCAGTCCGCCGCCGACTGCAAGGCCATACGGGCCTTCCAGACCAAGCACGGCATCACCCCCAACGTGGGTTACGCGGGTTCCGTCACCTGGGGTGTGATGGACCTGATGCTGAAGCAGAAGGCCGTCGGGAACAAGCCCAACAAGGAAGGCAAGTGCCCGACCAACAAGGGCCGGATCGCCTGCGTCAACCTCACGCTCCAGCTGAGCTGGATCCAGGACGGCAGCCGCCTCGTCTACGGCCCGGTGCCGGTCCGCACCGGCCGCGACGGCTATGAGACCCGCACCGGACTGAAGAAGATCTACTGGCGGGACATCGACCACGTCTCGAACATCTACGACGTGCCGATGCCCTACAGCCAGTTCTTCGACGGCGGGCAGGCCTTCCACTCGGTCGGCCTCAGCATGTGGAACCCGCCGGGCTCGCACGGCTGCGTCAACATGACGAAGACGACCGCCAAGAAGTACTGGTCGCTGCTGAAGAACGGCGACGACGTCTTCGTGTACGGCCGCAAGCCGGGCACCTGATGAGGCACCCGGCCACGGGCCGCCCGGTCGTCGCCCCCTTTCCCCCGGGGGGTCACACCTCGGGCGCGTCCCCGAAGTCCGGGATCGCGAGCCTCGCCCCACCCTGCCGCGCCGAGTCGTGCGCCACGATGCCCGGCAGGGTGTAACGGGCGGCCACCCACGCGTTCACCGAGGGCAGGGTGCGGGTGTTGACCGCCGTCACGAAGTCGTCCACCAGGAAGTGGTGGCTGCCCTCATGGCCGTTGTGCAGCTCGTCGAACTCCCTCGGCAGCCGCGAACGGTCGTGCACCGGGGCCGAGCCCGAGGTGAACGCGGCCCGCAGGTCCGGTGCGATGTGCTGGAGTGACGGATCGTCAGCAGCCATGGTGGGCTTGGGCTCCAGCAGCTCGCTGATGTCCGTGACCCCCTTCTTGTCCTGCCAGAGGGCGACCGTGGCGAGCTGCTCCATGCTCGCGTCCGTACCGAAGAACCGGAACCGCGACTCCCGGATCTGTGAGGGGTAGCCGACCCGGCGGAACTCGTTCGTACGGAACGAACCGCCGCCCGCGACCTCGAACAGCGCGCTCGCGTTGGAGTAGTCGTTGCCGAACTGGCTGACCTCCTTGTCGAACACACCGTCGCCGCGCTCGTCCCGCACCCCGATCGCGGACACGCTCACGGCGTGCGTCTGCCAGGCGCCGAGCACCCCGCCCACCGAGTGCGTCGGATACAGCAGCGGGGGATAGCTGGCGGTTGCCTTCCAGTTGTCGCCGCCGCTGTACCGGTAGGCCTCGTAGAACCCGAGGTCCATGTCGTGGACATAGTCCCCCTCGGCGTAGAAGAGCCTGCCGAAGGCGCCCTCCGCGATCTGGTTGCGGGCGTGGACGGTCGCCGGGTTGTACTGACTCGTCTCACCCATCATGTACGTGAGCCCGGTGGCCCGTACGGCGTCGATGATCGCGCCGATCTCCGCCGCGGTCACCGCCATCGGCACCGCCGAGTACACGTGCTTGCCGGCCCCGAGGCCCTGGACGACCAGGGGGCCGTGCGTCCAGCGCTGGGTGAAGATCGCGACCGCGTCGACCGCGGGCGATTCCAGCATCGCCTCGTACGAGGGGAACGTGCCCGACAGGTCTTCCGCCGCGGCCAGTTGCTCCGCCCGCTCCGGCAGGAGGTCGGTCACGTACACCTCGCCGACGCCCGGGTGGGCGAGGAACAGCTTGGCGAACTGACCGGAGAACTGCCCGGCGCCCACGATGCCGAGGGAGAACGTCATGTTGTGCGTGCCCTTCGTGTGTTGTCCTGCCGGTGACTTCGGTGCCGTCACTGGTCGAGAATCAGGTTGATCTGGCTGTTGGTCCGGTCGAGGCTGGTCACGGACCTGCCGTTGCCGAAGATGTCCTGCATGGCGGGGTGCATCAGCGCGTACACGTCCGCCGCGTAGTTGGTGATCGGGTAGGAGAAGGTGGCGAACTCCTTCCCGCCCCTCTTCTCGTCGGCGACCGGCCTGGTGAACGCCGAGACGTCGATGCCCTTTTTCTTGTACGCGGTCACGGCGGCCTTCGTGCCGTCAGGGGTGGCCGGGAAGACGATCCCGTAACTCCCCACCGTCCGCTGGCACTCGGCGGACGCCAGATGGGCGACCCACTTCTTGGCGCCGGCCATGTTGTGGGCGTTCTTGGTGATGGAGTCGGCGAGGCCGTTCATCATCGTCGCCCGCTTGCCCGTGGGCCCCGCCGGAGTGACGGCGGTGGCGATGTCCAGGCCCTTGAAGCCGGCGTACGACGAGATCATCCAGGCGCCGTCGAACGCCGCTGCCGCCTTGCCCGCCGCGACCTGTGTGTTGGCCTGGTTGGACTGGGAGTTGTAGTCGGTGAAGGGGACCATGTAGCCCTTCTTCGCCAGGCCGAAGTACCACTTGATCACCGACTGGAAGACATCGCTGTCGTACCGGTACTCGGTGCCCCAGCGTTTCTCGTTCGTGTAGGTCCAGCCCGCCGACGCGGCGAAGGTGCTCCACTGGGTCTGGCCGTCACCGTCGCCGGCGCCGTTGGTGGCCAGCCCGTACACCTTGACGTTGTCCTTGTCGAAGCCGGGCTCGTCGCCCCGTTTGCCGTTCCTGTCGACGGTGAGGTGCGCGATCGCCTTCTCGAAGGTGCCGCCGTCCTTCGGGTTCCAGGAGAGTTCGTTCAGCTGTGCGGCCGTGAGACCGGCGGCGTCCGTCAGCTTCCGGTTGTAGAAGAGGGCGACGGTGTCCCAGTCCTTCGGGGCGCCGTAGCGGTGTCCGTCCTGGCCCATCCAGTTGGCGGCGAGGCCCGGCTGGTAGGCGGAGTCCTCGATGCCGAGGTCGTCGAGCGGCTCGAGGACCTTCAGGTCGGCGAACTGGCCGAACTTCTGGATGTGGTCGGTGAACACGTCCGGCTGGGTACCCGCGATGAAGCTCGCGGTGAGCTTGGTCCAGTAGTCGTCCCAGCCCAGCTGGGTGATCTTCACCTTCAGCCCGGGGTTCCGCCGCTCGAAGCTCTTCGCACAGGCCTCGTAGGCGGGTTGCTGGTTGGCGTCCCACAGCCAGTAGGTCACCGTGTCCGCCGACGAGCCGGTCGCTCCGCCCTGCGCGCAACCGGTCGCGAGGGACAGTGTCAGGGCTCCGGTCAGTGCCACGACGGTACGAATGCGCATGTCCGTCCTCTCGGTTGTCACTTGATCCCCGTGAAGCCGACGGAACTCACGATGCGGCGCGCGAAGCACCCGAACAGGACGAGCATCGGCAGCGCCGCGATCAGGGTCGCCGCCATCAGCCCCGACCAGTCGACACCGGTCTGCGGGGTCTGCGCCCGGAAGATCGCGAGCGCCACCGTCAGCACCCGGGAACTGTCGCTGTACGACACCATCAGCGGCCAGAAGTAGTCGTTCCAGGCGGTGATGTACGTCAGGATCGCGAGCGTCAGCACCGGTGTGGACGCCATCGGCAGCAGCACCCGGAAGAACACGCGGATCTTGCCGGCGCCGTCGAGGAGCGCGGCCTCCTCGACCTCGCGCGGGATGTTCATGAAGAACTGGCGCAGGAAGAACACGGCGAACGGCGTCATGAACATCGTTGGCAGGGCGATCCCCAACAGGTTGTCCACCAGGCCGAGTTGCTTGATCAGGACGAAGTTCGGCAGCAGCGTGAAGATGGCCGGGACCATCAGGCCCGCGAGGAACAGCCCGAAGACGGTGTCCCGGCCCCGCCAGCGCAGCCGGGCGAAGGCGTACGCGGCCATCGCCGAGAAGAAGATCTGGCAGCCGGTGATCAGGGTCGACACGAGCACCGAGTTCAGCAGGTAGCGCCAGAAGTCCAGGCCGCCGCCCGCGCCGCCCTGGGCGATCGCCTCCTTGGTGGACTGCAGGCCGAGCGCCCGCTCGAAACCGCCGATGGTCGGGTGCACCGGCAGCGGGTTCGCCGGGTCGGCGGCGAGGCCCGCGTTGGTGGACAGGGCGGTGCGCAGGATCCAGTAGAACGGCAGCAGTGTGACCAGCACGATCGCGGCCATCACCGTCCAGGCGGCGATCCGCCCGAGGGAGGGCCCGCGCCGCAGCGGTCGTACGGCCGTTTCGACCGGGGTCGGGGTGGGTGCCGGTGCTGGTGCCGGTGTCGTCAAGGTTGTCATCGTGCGGCTCCTCCCGGTCAGCCGAGGTCGGTGTGGCCGGCCCGGGTGAGCCGGTACTGGAGGAAGGTGATCGCGCTCAGCACGACCAGCAGGGCCACGGACATCGCCGAGGCGTAGCCGAACTGGAAGCGGCCGAAGGCGGAGCCGTAGATGTAGAACTGCAGGACGTTGGTGGCGTTCGCCGGGCCGCCCGCCGTTGTCACCGCGACCGTGTCGAACACCTGGAACGAGCCGATCACCGTCATGATCAGGACCACCGCGAGGACCGGACGCAGCAAGGGCATCGTGATGCGCCAGAACATTCGCCCCTCGCTCGCCCCGTCCACCTTGGCCGCCTCGTACATGTCGCCCGGGATGGCCTGGAGACCCGCGAAGAGCAGCAGTGCGGTGTAGCCGACGTGCCGCCACACGTTGATCAGCGCGATGGTGGGGATCGCCCAGGTCTCGTCCGCGAGGAACGGGATCCGGTCGAGGCCGAGGGCCGCGACGATCTCGTTGCCGATGCCGAGCTGGGTGTCGAGGATCCAGAGCCAGACGATGCCCGCGACGACGTTCGACATCAGATAGGGGGTGAGCACGATCCCGCGCAGCACGGCCGACTGGGTCAGCCGCTGGAGCAGTACGGCGATGGCGAGCGCGGACACCGTCTGCACGCCGATGTTGATGGCGACGTACTCGACCGTGACGGTCAGCGAGTCCCAGAAGATAGGGTCGTTGACCATCCGGACGTAGTTGTCGAGCCCCACCCACTCGGCCGGGGTCAGCAGGTTGAAGCGGGTGAAGCTCAGGTAGACGCCCCGCAGCGTCGGCCAGAGCAGGAACACCAGGAAGCCCAGCATCGCCGGGGCGACGAAGAGCGCTGCGAGCGCGCCGTCGCCTCGGGGTGGACGCACAGGAGGTCTGGTGGAGGCGACGGTCATGGAGAGACTCCCTCGTCTGCTCGTCGGCGGCTCGTCCTCAGGTCACTTACTTTTGCGACGAAAGAATCCATCCGTCAAGGTGCGGGTCGGAATCTTTTTCGGGCGATGGTTCCCGCGTATGGTGAGCCCTGTTAGTTCCGTGCCAAAAGAAAAGGTGGGGGTCTGATCGGTATGACCGCACTGACCGACGGGTGGCCGCCGCTCAGCGCCGGTGAGCGCTCGGTGGCGATCGAGGTGCTCGTCCACGGCCCGCTGTCCCGTACCGAACTCGCCCGGCGGCTGGACCTCTCTGCGGGCAGCCTCACCCGGCTGACCAAACCCCTGCTCGAATCGGGACTCCTCGTCGAGGTGCCCGACACCGGTGCGGCGGCCGAGGTGCGCCAGGGGCGCCCCTCGCAGCCCCTCGACGTCGTCGCCGAGTCCCGCGCCTTCCTCGGCTTCAAGATCACTGACGACATGGTCTACAGCGTCGTCACCACGCTGCGCAGCGAGGTCGTCGCCCGCCTCGACCGCCCTCTCACCACCCATGATCCGGCCCGAGTGGCCGATCTGGTCGGTGAGATGACCGCCGAACTGACCGCCGCCCACCCCGCGGTGGCCGGAATCGGGATCGGCGTCGGCGGGCGCGTGGAGAACCGCGCGGTGGTCGCCGACTCCGTCTTCCTCGACTGGTACGACGTCCCGCTAGCCGCACTCGTCGAGGAGCGCACCGGGCTGCGGGTGGTCGTCGAGAACGACGTCACCGCCCTCGTCGAGGCCGAGAGCTGGTTCGGCGCGGGCCGCGGCCTCGACCGTTTCGCGGTCCTCACGATAGGGGCGGGCCTCGGCTACGGCCTGGTCAACGGTGGCCGACGCGTGCAGTCCTCCGAGGACGGCCTGGGCATAGGGCGCCGCTGGATCGTCAACCCGAACGGCCCGCTCACCCCGGACGGGGAACGCGGCAGCGCCATCTCGCTGCTCACCATCCCCAGCATCCGCTACCAGATCCGCGCCGCCACCGGAAACGATCCGACGTACGACGAGATCCTCGCCTCGGCGCTCGCCGGTGACCCCATGGCCGCACGGGTCGTCGACGAGGCGGCCCGTGCGCTGGGCACGCTAATCGCCCAGATCGCCAACTTCGCGATGCCCGAGAAGATCCTGCTCGCCGGAGAGGGCGTGGGTCTGGTCGAGGCGGCCGGCGGCGCCGTCGAGGAGAGCATCCTGGCGAACCGGCATCCGCTCGCCGACCCGGTCAACCTCGAGACCAAGGTCTCCGACTTCCACGACTGGGCGCGCGGGGCCGCCGTACTCGCCATCCAGGTGCTGGTCCTGGGGGCGACCGACCGGTGAACTCCGAGGCGGGCGACGGGGGTGTGACGCGGTGGACGTGATCAGCAACACGGTCAGTAATGCCGGAACAGTCCGATTTATTCGATTCAGATTTCACGCGGGGCGTCATATGCTTCACAGCATGTCCACCACTCTTCAATCCGCCCCTGATCGCTCGGCAGCCGACGTCAACGAAGAGATCCGGGCCCTGTGGCTCCGGTCGGGCGGGATCCTCAACAGTGAGCAGCGGCTCACCTATCAGCAGCTCGTCGCCGAGTGGGCCGCGGTCTCCCCGCACCCCGGACGCGACGCCTGACGTCTTCGTTCGACATTTCCAGCCGCAAGGCCGGGGCCGCGCAGAGCGCGTCAGCCCCGGCCTCTTGTGTTTCTCAGCCCCAGGTGGCCGAGTACGACCTGCGGTAGTCCCGCCGGTCCTGTTCCACCCGGAACCATCGCGTGGCGACCAGGGCGATCAGACTGCCGCCCACGATCAGCAGCCCCGGGCCCACATTCTTCGGGTCGCCGAGCCTCTCCAGCAGTGCCTCCCCGGCGGAGCCGCCCGTCACCGGCGCCACCGAGCCCGGCTGGGCCTCCCCGGGGGCCACGGCGTTCTGCGAGGCCGTCGCGGCCGGCGCCGGAGCCGCCGCCTGACCCGCCTGGCCGATCAGCCGCACGTTCAGCGCGGTCAGCGCCTTGGTCACCGGCTGGAAGAACGTCGTACCGCCGGTCTTGCAGTCGCCGTTGCCGCCCGAGGTGATCCCGAGCGCGATGCCCTCGGAGAACAACGGGCCGCCGCTGTCGCCCGCCTCGGCGCACACAGTGGTCTCGATCAGGCCCGACACCGTGCCCTCCGGGTAGTTGACCGTGGCGTTGAGCCCGGTCACCTTGCCGTCGCG
Source organism: Streptomyces sp. NPDC047042 (assembly GCF_040644035.1). Classification (NCBI taxonomy): domain Bacteria; kingdom Bacillati; phylum Actinomycetota; class Actinomycetes; order Kitasatosporales; family Streptomycetaceae; genus Streptomyces; species Streptomyces sp. NPDC047042. The sequence continues at coordinate 51,176 of NZ_JBEYVP010000026.1, forward strand.
CAGCCCGGTCGTGCTGCCGCTGCGGAACACCTTCTGGCCGACGGTCGGATCGGCCGCACCCGTGATCCGCACGCCCCGGCCGTTGCCGATGGCGACGACGTCGGCGCCGTCACCGGCCGAACCGCCGTCGTACTGCACCAACGAGTAGTCGTTGATCGGGAAGCTGCCGCTGATCGTCTTGCCGATCTCCCGCGAACCCCCGGTGTCCGCGAACCACACCGAACCGTTGGGGCCGCAGTGACCGGCCGTGAGGATGAAGTCGGCCGAGCCGTTGGTCACGTTGAAGCCCGCCGAGCAGCGCCCGCCGGTCGACAGGATCGGCTGCGCCGCGTTGATCCGGGTGGTGAACTCGCCCTGGCTGCGCTCCATGCGCACGGAAGCGCCGATGCGCTTGGCGACCGCGGCCAGCTTGTCCCAGTCGGCGGCCGACACCGTCTTGTCGGCCTGGACGACCACCTCGTTCTTCGTGTAGTCGACCGCCCATGCCGTGCCCGCCACGCGCGGCGCCGAACGCAGCGCCTGCGTCGCCGACTTGAGGTCGTTCATGCTGTGGTCCACGACCTTCGCGCGGGCGCCCGCCTTCTCGACCTCCGCCGCCGCCTGGGCGTCGGTCACCGCGACCACCGGTTTCCCGTCGGCCGCGATCCAGCTGCCCGCCGTACGGTCGGTGCCGAGTTCGTTGACGAGGTCACTGCCGGTGGTGCCGGCCGCGCGCGCGGAGCTGAAGGGCAGGGCGACTTGGGGTGGCTCGGTCGCCACAGCCTGGGTGACCATCAATCCGCCGAGGATGACTCCGCCGACGGCCGCCAGCCGTGTCGCTCGCCGGACGATCCGTCGTCGTGCGTGCCTCATCAAATGGCTCCCGAACCCTGAACGCGCGGTGTCGACACCGCGGGGACCTCCGGTCGTTGAGTGACCCTCACTTCCATACGTGGCAAGCGGTGTTCGTGTTCACCTCGTCCAAGATCCCGTTCGGGTTGTTCGCCCCGGGGCGGATCACGTCAGGGCTTGCGGGCCACTCCGCAGTACATGGCGACCTCCGGCGGCTCGTCCTCCCCGGCGGGCGACCCCTCCGGGCGCCAGCGCGAGCAGGACACGACGCCCGGCTCCAGCAGGTCCAGGCCGTCGAAGAAACGCGTCACGTCCTCCGTGGTCCGCTGGGTCAGCCGGGGGGTGCCGTGCGCGTTCCAGTAGCGGACCGCCGCGTCCACCTCGCTCAGTCCCGGGCCGGTGATGGTGTGCGAGAGGACCAGGTGGCTGCCCGGCGGAAGGGCGTCCAGCAGCCGTCGTACGACGCCGTGCGGGTCCTCGTCGTCGCCGAGGAAGATGACCACCCCGAGGAGCATCAGGGCGACGGGCCGGGTGAAGTCCAGGGTCCGCGCGGCCTGTTCGAGGATCGCGTCGACGTTGCGCAGGTCCTCGTCGACATGGTCCGTACGCCCCTCGGGCGTACTGGTGAGCAGGGCGCGGGCATGGACCATGACGAGCGGGTCGTTGTCCACGTACACGATCCGGGTGTCGGGGGCGAGCCGCTGGGCCACCTCGTGCGTGTTGTCGGCGGTCGGCAGTCCCGTCCCGATGTCGAGGAACTGCCGTGTCCCGCACACGGTGACCAGATGGCGTACGGCCCGGCCCAGGAAGAGCCGGTCCGCGCGGGCGTACTCGCTGATGCCCGGGTGCAGTTCACGGATCCGGTCGCCGGCCTCGCGGTCGACCTCGTAGTGGTCCCGGCCGCCGAGCCAGTAGTTCCAGATCCGGGCCGTGTGCGGCTGTCGCGAGTTGATCCGCGACTGCAGCGAGGGGGCCGGGGAGTTCTCGGGCACGGGGTCAGCTCCTGAGCACCTGCGAGAGAGTGTCAACCGGCAATCTAGACAAGGTTGTTGATGTTGGCGAGAGCTGTGACGCCGCAATGACGGATCACTTGCGAATCAGTCGTGGATCAGCTGGGGACGGCACCGAAGAGCCGGCCCCGGCTGCGCTCGTCGCCCCATACGGACCGGGCGTCCACGTACGGCCGCAGCAGTGCCGTGAGTGTCGCGTCCCCGCGCCCGTTCAGCTCGTGCGAGGCGACACTCCGGGCGATTCCGGCGAGGAAATCGGCCAGTTGGACCCGGGTGTCGTCCCGTGCGACGACGAGCCGCAGGCCGCCGATGCGGGCGGTGTCCTTGAGCCACTCGATGCGCTCCTCCGTCAGCGTGTTCTGCCGGTCGTGCACCAGCACGACGGCCCGGCCGCCGCCGCGCCAGTAGGCGGCGGTCTGCAGGATCGCCGGCAGCAGCGGATTCAGTAGGGGGATCAGGGAGGGGGCCGCGAGCAGCCGGGCCCGGTGGTCCGCGGCACGGGAGCGGGCGCCCCCGAGCAGCTTCAGCACGTCCGCCGCGTCCGGGGCACGCGGCTCCGGTGTCCGCTCGGCCAACGCGTCCACCGCGCGGAAGAACGCCTCGACGGGCGCCCCGGGACCGGCGCCGGCCTCGGCGCGTACCCAGAGCAGGGCGTTCGCGGCCGTCAGGAACCGCGTCCAGAGCTCGGTGCCGAAGACGTCCGCGCCCGCCCGGCAGAGGGGGACGGCGCCCGTCGGGTCGCCGAGGAGCAGGTCGACGACCCGCTCCACCATGAAGAAGGTCTTCTCCGTGAGATGGACGTAGGCGCGACCGTGCAGTGGACCCGAGGGCGCGAGCAGCCACTCGAGGACGGCCCGGTGCTTCTCCCGCAGCAGATGGTTCGCCTTGTACTCCTCGGCGGGCGACCGGATCCGGTCGCGGATCTCCCGGATGGCCGCCGCCGCGCACTCCATGGGCACATCCACACTGGCGTGCGCGAAGACATCGGTGTTCCCGCCGGTCAGGTTCTCGCCGTCCGACCCCGATTCGTCGCAGGCGATCTCGACGTGCGTGTGCTGCCGGGTCACACAGGTCAGCATCCCGCAGGGCGACCGGAAGGGCATCTGATTATCGGGTGAGCGCCGGCGCCTACACTCCCGCTTATGGACGACACCAGCAACCTGGACCGGCTCGGCGCGGGCAAGTACCTCCTGATCACCAGCTTCCGCAAGAACGGCACGTCCGTCGCCACCCCGGTCTGGGTGGTGCGGGACGGGGACGCCCTCGGCGCCTGGTCGGCGGCGGACGCCTGGAAGGTGAAGCGGATCCGCAACCGGGCGGACATCCTCGTCGGCCCCTGCGACGCCCGCGGCAACCCGACCGGCGACTCGGTCCCCGCCACGGCCACGATCCTCGACCAGCCCGCGACCGACGCCTACCGGCAGCTCATCGCCCGCAAGTACAGCGTGCTGGGCCGGCTCACCCTGCTCGGCAGCCGGCTGCGGCGCGGAAAGTCGGGCACGGTCGGCATCCGGATCACCCTCGTCTAGAAACAGCCGAAGGTGGGACCCGCCCCCGCAGGGGCAGAGGTCCCACCTTCAGCCACGTGCAAGGGAGTTCACGCCCTACGACGCGTCGAGCACCGTCCCGGTGAACTCCGGACCCGGGATCGGGTCCCCGGTCTCGTCGTCGTATTCGATCTGCCGCAACCGCAGCGTCCTGGCGGGCTCGGCGACGGTGTCCGCGACGGTCGGGACACTCACCTCCGCGCTCAGCGAGCCCGGCGGGACGGTCCCCCACAGAGCGAGCCCGTCGATCGAGGACAACGGCCGCGACGGCAGCGGTGACTCACCGGACACCTCCATCAGCCACGCCGGGTCGACGTCCGTGGTGGACAGTTCCGTGCCACCGGTGACCGGCAGGATCTCCAGGATCGTGTTCATCTCGGTGCGGGACGGCGCCGACAGGGTCCCGCGCCAGGTGAGCCGCTGCCCCTCGGTGACCCGGTCCGCGACCGGGGTGACGGTGACCTTGGGCTTGGGGTCGTCGTTCGTGACGGTCACCCCGCCGGTGTACGAGCCGATGACCGTACCGCGCACCGCCTTCACCATCACATACATCCACGACTCGTAGTCGTAGAGTGTGTCGCCCTTGACCGTCACCGGCACGTCGATGCCCTGGTGGCCCGGACGCACCGTCACCAGTCGGCTCGTCATGGTCTCCGTCCCGGCGGGCAGGACGTACACCCGGACCGTGCCACTGCCCCGGCCGGCGAGCCGGACCGGCACCCGGTAGGTGCGGGAGCCGGAGTCGCCCTCCTTCACGGTGAGCCGTCCGATGTCCACGCGCGGCAGCGCGGCGGCGCGTACCGCCGGGGTGCCGGGGCGCCAGCCCCAGGTGTCGATCAGCCAGGCCTGCCCCGCACGGCTGCGCGGAGTCAGCTCCACGCTCCGCACCTTGCGCAGGTCGAGGCCGGCCCGGGCGGCGGCGGACAGCGGTACGCGGACCTCCCGCGCCCAGTACGAGGCCGTCCGCGGACTGCCGGGCAGCCCGTCGACGCGGACCCGGCCGAGCGTGGCGTGCTTGCCGGCGGTGTCGGTGACGGACACGTCGAGCTGAGTGCCGGTGGTGTTGGGCGGCACGAAGACGCGCAGGGCGAGAGCCTTGGCGCCGCCGAGGGAGACCGGACGGCCGGGAGTGACCCGTACCGCGCCGCCCGGCTGCGACCACTTGAAGGTGATCGCACGGCGGCCCACCTCGCGCGGCGGCATCCAGCTCGCGAAGTGCGGGGACTGAGCTGCCTCCGGGGCCAGACACCTGACCGAGGGGCGGTCGTCCACCGCCGAGCAGAGCCGCCCGCCGCCGCCCTGCACGGTCACCGCGCCGTCCGGCAGGATGCCGGCGGAACGGTTCCCGCCCACCGCGTGCGTGAGGACGCGCGCCGGGTCGGCGGACGGCGCCCGCCGGCCGGAGCCGTCGAGCAGCGGACGCACGCGGTCGTCGCCCGCGACGAACAGCCTGGCCGCAGCCGCGATGTAGGAGGAGCCCGCCCTGTGCTGCTGGTCGGGGGTCAGCCGGGTCCGGGTGCCCACGTCGCACACCGGGTCCCGCTCGTCCGGGTCCGACCCGAAGTCGTCGTCCGCCGGCGCCTGCGCCTGCCCCGGCGTCCACTCGGTGTTGAAGTAGTTGTGGTTGGCGCCGATCACGTACACCGCGCTGTGCAGGGCGGTACCGCGGCTGATCCCACGGGTGCCGTCCACGGCCACCTCGCCCTGCAGATCGGACACATCGCCGTCACAGCCCGGGAGAATCGTCATCGACGGCACATCGGCCACCGGGTTCTGCCCGAAGATCGTCGGGCCGATGAGGACCGTGCCCCGGATGTTCCAGCGCACCGGCCCGTGGTACCCGTCCTGGTCGGCCGGCGGCCGGTACAGGCTGTCCATCGCGGCGCGGTTCACGCCCTCGCCGCCCCGCGAGTGACCCACCAGCAGTACCCGCGAGAGGTCGGCCGGCGGTGCGCCGCGCACGATCGCGGGCGCCGAGGTCCGGTTCGCCGCCCACTGCGCCCAGTGGGCGAGATGCTGCCGTACGAGGGAGGAGCGGGCCTTGGCCCCGGCGTCCTCGAGCGCCCCGTCCTGGGCGTTGATGCCGTTGGCGGAGATCGACACCGTCACATACCCCTGCGACGCCAGGAGTTTCTGGTCGCGCAGATAACCCCGGTAGCTCGGTATCTGCTTCTCGCCGGCCGGGCACGGCCACTCGCCGCTGATCTCGTCGGTGCCGGGCTTGTAGCAGGTGGAGTGTCGTCCGTGCAGGAACAGCGCGAGAGGCCTGCGGCCGGTGGTCCCGGTCGGCGCGACCACCACGGCCTTCATCTCCACCGGCACGCGCATCTCGGGCAGTTTCACCGAGTTGAGCGTGTACTCGCCCGAGACCGTACGGTACGAGCCCGGCTTGCCGGGGTCGACCGCGCCTGCCGGTTCGAGGGCGGGCAGCGTGACCGGCGCGCGTCGTGCGCCCGCAGCCGTCCCCGGTGCGGCCGCGTCCAACCGGCGCCCGCCGGCGTGCACTTGGAGGTCCCCGAACGCCCTGGCCCCCCTGAGGCCGCCGGCCTTCAGCGCGTCTTCCACCGGGAGCCGGAAGGTCCGGCCGTCCTTGGCGGCCAGGGGCCGGCCGAGCAGTCGGTCGCCCGCGTAGAACTCGACGCGCGCGTCACCCATGGGTACCGGACTGTCGGAACGCCACACGAGCTGCCGCTGCTCACCGGCACCGGTGAACGTCCAGCCCGAGGGGAGCTGTTCGTCGGCCGCCGCCGCGGACCGGGTCGGCTGCTGCGCCTGCGCCCCATATGGTGATCCCGCCACCACCGCGAGTACCGCCGCAGCGGTGACCCATATTCGCCGGGCACGTAGCAATGGTCTCCTCCTCCTGGCCCTTGCTCAGGAGCCCCGGTCTCCCGACGGCCCCACTCGCCCCGGAGGACGGGATCGGAGACCTGTGGGTTGCCTGTGGAGGAGTATCAATGAGGGTGCGTGCCAAGGGGGTTGGCGAAGCCGGGACGGGACCGAGGGTCAGAGCCAGGCGCGGTACGGCTCGTCGAGGAGCTGGAACACCGGCTCGCCGCGTACGGGGTCCTTCGCGGTGGACAGCCGGACCCGGTCCCCGCTGTGGATGCCGACCGCGGGGCCCATCACCCGGCCGCGTACGACGAAGCCCTCGGCCATCTCGACCAGGGACACATTGCGCGCGGCCGGGGTGTTCCGGTTGACGACCGTGGCGTGCCGGACGGTGCCGACGCCCTCGCTGCGCTCCGTACGCAGATCGCTGCCCGCGCAGACCGGGCAGAGCAGCCGGTGGTACATCGCGGTGCCGCACCAGCCGCAGCGCTGGAAGACCAGGGTGTTCGTGTCGTCCGGAGCGTCGAGCAGGCCGGTGGCGGAGCCGCCGGGCATCGGACGAGTGGCGCCTAGTGAGTGGTACACGGTGTCGTCTCCCTGCGCTCGGCCTGCTCCGAAGCGCGCGGTTCGCTGTGCCACCGCGCACAGCCTCAGCGTATGGCACTGAGTGTCATGCGTAAAGGAACTGCGTACCCTCAATTTTCGGACGGGCCCATCACCGGACCGGACCGGCCGGCCGGAGTCGTGAGCGCGGACTCGATCTCCTGCACGACCCGCCACATGGGTGCCCCGCGCCGGGAGACGACGACCACCACGTCCTCGGGCTCGTCCCGGCCGGGGGGCGCGGGCGGGGTGCCGAACGCGGCCCGCACATAGTCGAGGGCATGGTCGAAGGCCGCGGTCGCGTCGCCCTCCCCGTCCGAGCGCAGCCACGAGCGCAGCGCGTTGTTGTGGGCCGCGACGACGGCCGCCGCGATCACGTCGGCCTGCAGCGTCCCGTCGGCCCGGCCGGCGAAACGCCCGCGCAGATACGCGGCCAGGGCCCGCTCGTACCGCCAGACCACCGAGAGCTCGGAGGCGCGCAGCCCCGGGACCTTCTTGGTGAGGCGGTAGCGCTGGACGGAGAAGGCCGGGCTCTCCGCGTACATGAGCAGCACCATGCGGGCCGCGGCGCAGACCCGCCCGACCGGTTCCACGTCCTCGGCGCTGTCGGCGAGGTAGGCCGTCATGTCAGCCAGGCACCGCTCGTGGTCGGGGAAGACCACGTCCTCCTTCGAGGGGAAGTAGCGGAAGAAGGACCGCCGCCCGACCCCGGCCAGCGCCACGATGTCGTCCACGGTCGTCTGCTCGTAGCCCCGCTCCAGGAACAACTGGAAGGCCGCCGCGACCAGGGCGTCCCGCATGGGCGGTTTGGTCATGAACGGGAAACTAGCATCCGCACGAGGCCGATGGCACTCAGTGCGCTCTGAATGGGGAACGGAGTGCACTCCCTGTCCGGTCGACGGTTCACGCGAGGGTGACCTCCACCGGCAGCTGCTTGATCCCGTTGACGAAGTTCGAGCGCACCCGGGGGACGTCCCCGACCAGCCGGATGTCCGCGAGGCGCGGGATCAGCTCCTCGAACATGATCCGTATCTCGGTGCGGGCCAGCAGATTGCCCAGGCACAGATGCGGACTGCCCTTGCCGAAGGTGACGTGGTCGTTGTCCGCGCGGGTGACGTCGAAGTCGTACGGATTGCCGAAGACCGTCTCGTCGCGGTTGCCGGAGGCGTACCACATGACGACCTTGTCGCCCTCCCTGACCCGCTTGCCGCCCAGTTCGACGTCCCGGGTCGCGGTGCGCCGGAAGTGGTAGACGGGGGAGGCCCACCGCAGGAATTCCTCGACCGCCGCCGGGATCAGGGACGGGTCGTCCTTCAGCCGGGCGAGCTGCTCGGGGTGCTCGAGGAGGGCCAGCATGGAGTGGGTGATGGTGTGCCGGGTCGTCTCGTTGCCGGCGACGACCAGGAGCAGGAAGTAGTTGTCGAAGTCCTGCGCGGACAGCGGCACTCCGTCGCGCGGGACGGTGTTGACGAGCTGGGAGACGAGGTCCGTACCCTCACCGCCGCGTCGCTGCCGGGCCAACTCCCGTCCGTACTCGAAGACTTCGAGGGACGCGGGGGAACGGAAGGGCAGATCCCGGTACTTCTCGCTCTCCGCGCTGTTCAGCAGGACGTCGGCGTAGTCGGGGTCGGTGTTGCCGATGATCCGGTTGCCCCAGTCGATGAGCTGCTGGTTGTCCTCCGGCGGGACGTCGAGCAGCCGGGCCAGGACGTTGATGGGGAAGTCGGCGGAGACCTCCTTGACGAAGTCGAAACTCCCTTTCGCCAGCGCCGCGTCCAGGGTCTGCGCGGTGAGCCCGCGCAGGAAGTCCGTGTAGCTGTTGATGACACCGGCGCCGAACTGCCGCTGGATCACGCTGCGCAGAGCCCGGTGCCGCACCCCGTCGAGCTCCAGGATGGATGCCCGCTTCTTGATCTGGTCCTCGTCGACCTCCTCGAGGTTGACGAACCTGGTGGAGGTGAACGTCTCCGCGTCACGGTCGACGCGCGCGATGTCCGCGTGCCGGGTCACCGCCCAGAACCCGGAGTTGGGCGCCTCCTCCGGCTGCCAGTGCACGGGGTCCTCGTGGCGGAGGGTGTGGAACATCCGCCAGGGCGTCACCCCGTCGGTGAAGTTGTCCAGGTCGGCGAGGTCGACGGCGTCGAGCGGGAGCGGCTCATGGGCGGCCGGGGAGGGGAGGGTCTCGGTCATCGAAGGCTCCGGGAGGTCGTGCGGAGGAGATCGGGGGCAGGGGCGGTCGGAGGCTGGGTCGATCGGAGGGGGGATCAGAGGTGGTACGCGTACTCGGTGAACTCCCAGTCCGTGACATGCCGTCCGAAGCGCTCGACCTCGTTGCGCTTGTACGCGAGGAACGAGGTGACGAAGTCCTTGCCGAGCACCTCGGTGAGCGCGGTGTCCGCCTCCAGGGCGTCGAGGGCGGCCGGCAGGCTCATCGGCAGCACGGCGGACCTGTCCGTGTCGTAGCCGTAGCCCTCCAGCGGCGCAGACGGCTCCGCACCGGCCAGCACACCTAGCAGCACGGCGGCCACGGCACCGGCGATCGCGAGATACGGGTTGGCGCCGGCGTCGCCGAGCCGCAGTTCGAGCCGGGCACCGGACCCGCGCTCCGGGGGGACCCGGACCATGGCGCTGCGGTTGTCGAGCCCCCAGTCGATCAGCCAGGGCGCGAGGGTGTCAGGACCGAAGCGCTTGTACGAGTTGACGGTCGGGTTGAGCAGCGCGGCCAGGGCGGGCGCGTGGGCGAGGAGACCGGCCGCCGCGTGCCGTGCCGTGGCGGAGAGCCCGTACGGGCCCGACGGGTCGTCGAAGAGGTTGCGCCCGCCGTCGTCACCCTCGGTCGGTGAGTCGCAGGACAGATGGAGGTGGAAGCCGGAGCCGCCCGCGTCGTTGAAGGGCTTCGCCATGAAGGTCGCGAGGCGGCCCTCCCTGCGGGCCAGCTCCTTGATCGCCGCCTTGAAACGGAAGGCGCGGTCGGCCGCCGACATGGCCTCCGAGTGCAGCAGGTTGATCTCGAACTGTCCGCCGTCGAACTCGTGATTGCCGCTGAGCACGCCGAGGTTCAGATCGCGTACGTGGCGCAGGGTCCGCAGGAGATGGTTGTCGGGGTCGGCGCGCAGGCCGGCCGTGTAGACGGCACCCGGCTCCTGGTTGTACCGCCGCCAGCCGCTCGCGCCCTCCGGCGCGGGGTCGCACAGGAAGTACTCCAGTTCGGGCCCGACGACGGGCCGCAGCCCGTGCTCGGCGCAGCGGTCGAGGACCGCGCGGAGCAGATCGCGGGGCGATTCGGGCGCCGGTGAGCCCGTCGCCGGGTCGACGACGTCCCCGAGACAGACCGCGACGCCGGGCTCCCAGGGCAGGGCGACCAGGGTGGACAGATCGGGCCGTACGCAGATGTCGGGCAGGCCCGCGTCCAGGCCGCCGCCGACCGGGACGACGTCGCCCTGCGGGCTGGTGTGGTAGACGGCCCGGCAGAAGGCGAGCCCGTGTTCGCAGGCCCGCGGCAGCTCGTCGACGAGCACGTCACGGGCGCGGTCGGTGCCGATGAGGTCCGGATACACCACCCGGACCACGTCGATCCCCTCGGCGGTGAGCCGCTCGATGTGCCGGCGGACTTCTGGAAGGTCGGTTGCGCTCACCGTTGTCTCCTCGGGCGGACGTCGGGCACCCCCGGAACGGGGGACCGGCAGGCGGGTGGCGTGGGGAGTACGGCCGGGGCGCTCGGTGCGGGCGGACATCCCGGGCTCGTTGTTTGATGCCAAACGGTATGGAGGAGTGGTCCGCCCCGCAAGGGGATCGGGAAAGAATTTATCCATCCGGATAGCTATTGACCAGACTCCGGCCGCTTCCTATCTTGTTTGAAGCCAAACGAATTAGGACCCCGTTCCGACGCCCTCACCACCAGGAGGACCGGCCATGAAGGTCGTCGTCGACATGAACAAGTGCCAGGACCACGGCCAGTGCGTCTTCGCGGCACCCGACGTCTTCTCGATGGACGACGACGGCCATCTGATCCACGTCTCCGACCCCGGCGACGCGCTGCGCGACGAGGTCGAGGAGGCCGCGGACGTCTGCCCGCTCCAGGCCATCCGGATCGAGGACTGACATGACCGACGAGGCGGACGCGCCCGCCGGGCGCGTGCTCGTCGTGGGCGCGTCCATGGCCGGACTGCGCGCCGCCGAGCAGCTGAGAGCGGCCGGCTGGACAGGGGCTGTCACGGTCGTCGGCGACGAGCCGCACATGCCCTACAACCGCCCCCCGCTGTCCAAGGAGGTGCTGGCCGGCAAGGCGCCCTTCGACTCCCTCCACTTCACCCCGAAGGCCTCGACCGCCGACGTCGAGTGGCGCCTCGGCACGAAGGCCGTCGCGGCCCGCTTCGACGAGCGGGCCGTCGACCTCGACGACGGCTCGACCCTCTCGTACGACGGTCTGATCGTCGCCACCGGAACGCGCCCCCGGCGCCTGCGCTGCCCCGGCCCGCAGGCCGGCCGCCACACCGTACGCACCCTCGCCGACGCCCATGCCCTGCGCGACGAGCTGACCCGGCCCGGCGTCAGGGTCGTCGTGGTCGGCGCCGGATTCATCGGCTGCGAGGTGGCCGCCACGGCCCTCGGGCTCGGCGTCGCCGAGGTCACCGTCGTCGACCCGCTGCCCCTGCCCATGGTGGGACCCCTCGGTGAGTTCCTCGCCCGCGCGCTGCTCATGCGGCACCAGGAACGCGGGGTGCGCTTCGCGCTCGGTACGGCGGTCGCCGGGTTCGAGGGCGACGACCGGGTCACCGGCGTCGTCCTCGGCGACGGTACGGTCCTGGCGGCCGATGTCGTCGTGGAGTCGGTCGGTTCCGTCGCCAACGTCGAGTGGCTGAATGGCAACGGGGTCGACCTCGGCGACGGCGTGCTCACCGACGAGTGGCTCAGGGTGGGCGGGCGCCCGGAGATCGTCGCGGTCGGAGACGTGGCCCGCTTCCCCAACGCCCGCTACGACGGCGTACCCCGCCGGGTCGAGCACTGGTCGATCCCGACGGACACCGCGAAACACGCGGCGAGGTCGCTGGCCGCTCATCTGACGGGCAGGGAGGGGGAGTTGGCGCCCTTCGCGCCGCTGCCCACCTTCTGGAGCGACCAGCACGACTTCCGGCTCCAGTCCTTCGGGTCGCCCGTCCTCGGCCTCGACGACGTACGCGTCCTGGACGGCGAACCGGAGGGAGACCTCCTCGTCGGCTACTACGCCGATGACCGGCTCGTCGGTGTCGTCGCCCTCGGGGGACACGCCATGGCGACCAAGGCCGCCCGGTATCGCGCCGAACTGCTCGAGCAGCCCGCCCTCTTCGTCCAAGGAGCCGCCAAGTGACCAGTCCCCGTGGGTTCTTCCACCCCAAGACGGCGAGCGGTACCTCGTCGCTCATCCCCGCGCCGCCCTGGCGCTACTCGGGCGACCTGCTGACGATCGAGTACCGCACGGACCCCTCGCGGGTGCGTGAACTCCTGCCCCAGCCACTGGAGTTGGCCGACGAGGATCCCGGCGCCGTGGCCCTCATCTGGGCCGACTGGCAGTCCTGCTCGGGTACGGGGGACGAGCTGCTGGATCCCGTGCGGGGCCAGTACAAGGAGGCGTTCGCGGTCGTCCGCTGCACATACCGGGGCGAGACGTACTCGCGGTGCGTCTACATCTGGGTCGACAAGGACTTCGCGATCGCTCGCGGGCTGCACCAGGGGTATCCGAAGAAGCTGGGGTCGATTCACCAGACGCGGCCCCATCCGTACGGGCCCGCTCCGCGGATCGAGGCGGGGGCTCGGTTCGGGGCGACCTTGGCGGCGGCGGACCGGCGGTTGGCGCAGGCCGTGGTGACTTTGCGGGAGCCTTCGGCGACGAACGGGTTCGTGAACGGGTATCCGATGGCTCATCATCGCTGGCTGCCGTCCATCGAGAGCGGCAAGGGGTTGGCTCTGGACGAGCTGATCGAGTCGGGGGCGGCGTCGTTCGAGGGTGGGCAGGCGTGGGTGGGGGACGCGTCGCTGGAGTTGTTCGACGCGCCTACGGAGGAGCTGGCTCGGCTGGAGGTTCGTGAGCCTATTGCCGCGTATTTTCGGCAGGTTGGCGTGGTTTGGGATGGTGGGCGACTTCTGGAGTCGGGGACGTCGGGGGTGGGTGCCTCTTGATGTTCGTGGGTCTGTGCGGGTGGTGCGTGGCTGGTCGCGCAGTTCCCCGCGCCCCTAGAAGCAGGTCGGATTGCCCCAACTTCGTTCAATAGGAGCCGTTCTCATGTCGGACAAGATTGTTGTCGCCGGAGTTGGTGTCGATACTCGGCACTGGATCGGTGGTGAGCGCGTCGCATCCGCCGCCACCTTCACCGATATCTCGCCCATCGATGGACGTGTTCTCGGGGAGATTGCTCGTGGTGGGCCCGCCGAGGCGGACGCGGCTGTTGCCGCTGCCAAGGCGGCCTTTCCCGGCTGGGCCGCGACCTCGCGTGTTCAGCGGGCCCGGCTTCTGCATGCCGTCGCCGACGGTGTCGAGAAGCGGATCGAGGAGTTGGCGGTCGTCGAGACCAACGACAACGGTGCGTTGCTCCGCTCGCACCGTCGGGGTGTGATGCCCCGGGTCGCGCACAACTTCCGGTTCTTCGCCGACTGGTTGCTGAAGCTGGACCACGAGGACTTCGAGACACGCGGCCACAAGAACCATGTCTCCTGGGACCCGGCGGGCCCGAGCGTCCTGATCACCCCGTGGAACGCGCCCCTGATGCTGGCCACCTGGAAGGTCGCCCCGGCGCTCGCCGCCGGCAACACGGTGGTCCTCAAGCCCGCCGAGTGGTCCCCGCTCACCGCGTCCCTGCTGGCCGACATCGCCGCCGAGGCGGGACTGCCCGCCGGGGTGCTGAACGTCGTCCAGGGCTACGGTTCCGAGATCGGCGACGCCCTCACCTCGCACCCGGACGTACGCCGGATCAGCTTCACCGGGTCTGTACCGACCGCCCGGCGCATCGCCGCCTCCGCCGCCGCCAACCTCACCCCGCTCAGCCTCGAACTCGGTGGAAAGTCCCCGCTGTTGGTGTTCGCCGACGCCGATCTGGAACTGGCCGTCGACCTCGCCGTGGAGCAGTACGACAACGCCGGCCAGGTGTGTCTGGCCGCGACCCGCATCCTCGTCGAGGAGTCGATCGCCGACGAGTTCACCCGACGATTCATCGACAAGACGACACGGCTGACGCAGGGCGATCCGCGCGACGAGGCCACCGATCTGGGCCCCAACATCCACCCCCGTCAGCTGGAGAAGATCGACGGGTTCGTGCAGCGGGCCCTCGCCGCCGGGGCGCGGGCGGTGATCGGCGGGCATCCTGCGGAGGGCGGCGGGCAGTACTACGCGCCGACCCTGCTCACCGATGTCGCCCAGGACTCGGAGATCGTCCAGGAGGAGGTCTTCGGGCCCGTCCTCACCCTCCAGACCTTCACCGACGAGGACGAGGCCGTCCACCTGGCCAACGACACCCGGTTCGGGCTCGCCGCGACCCTCGCCACCGGTGACCCCGACCGCGCCGAACGCGTCACCGCGCGGCTCGTCGCGGGCACGATCTGGGTCAACTGCTTCTTCGTACGCGACCTCCAGGCGCCCTTCGGAGGCTCCCGCCTCTCCGGGGTGGGCCGCGAGGGCGGTACCTGGAGCTTCGACTTCTACTGCGACGTCAAGAACACCGTCACCGCGCCGAACGGATGGAACAACCATGGGTGAGATCGTCGGGGCGGGTCTGCTCGCCCACGTGCCCACCATCGTGCTGCCGAAGGCCGACCGGCTGGAGCTGAACGAGGGCAGGGAGATCACCCTCGTCACCGGCCTCCAGCAGCTCAGGAGGGACGTTTTCGAGAACGGCACCGCCGACGAGTACGACACCGTGGTCGTCCTCGACTCGCACTGGGCCACGACCGTCGAGTTCGTGGTCACCGCGCAGTCGCGCCGGGCCGGTCTCTTCACCTCCGAGGAACTGCCGCGCGGTATGTGCCGGATGCCGTACGACTACCCCGGGGACCCCGAACTCGCCCACAATATCGCCCAGTTCGCCGACAAGCACGGCACCTGGATCACTCCGATCGACGACGACCACCTGCCGGTGTACTACGCCACGATCAACCTCTGGAAGTACCTCGGCGAGGGACTGCCCGACAAGCGCTGGGTGACCATCGGGGTCTGCCAGACCGGCGACATGGAGGACCATCTGCGGCTCGGGCGGGCGCTCGCCGACGGCATCGCCGCCACACCGGGACGCCGGGTCCTCGTCATCGCCTCCGGAGCCCTCTCGCACACGTTCTGGCCGCTGCGCCAGATCCGCGACCACGAATCCAGCGACCCGTCCCACATCTTCACGCCGGAGGCCCGCGCCGCCGACGAGGAACGCATCGCCTGGTTCAAGGAGGGCCGTCACGACCGGGTCCTCGACACGATGCCCGAGTTCTGGAAGTACAGGCCCGAGGCGAAGTTCTTCCACTACCTGATGCTGGCCGGCGCCCTCGGTGAACAGGCCTGCACCGCGCCCGCCCGCCAGTACGGCGAGTACGAGAACTCCGTCGGCACCGGCCAGGTCCACCTGTGGTTCGACCGGCCCGCCGCCGGCTGGACCGCCCCCCGAACCCCCGTACAGGAGCCCTGACATGCCCGAGTACCGCCGCATCCTCCTCGACGGCGCCGCCGTCCAGGTCACCGTCGACGGGGACGAACTCGTCGCCGGTGACGGCCGCCGGGTGAAGGTGGAGGAGGCCCGGCATCTGCCTCCCGTCGTGCCCTCCAAGATCGTCGCCGTGCATCTCAACCACCGCAGCAGGGTGGACGAGTTCCAGATCCGGCTGACTCCCACCCCCACCTACTTCCACAAGCCGACCTCCGCCCTCAACTCCCACCAGGGCGCCGTCGTGCGTCCCGAGGGCTGCAAGTGGCTCAACTACGAGGGTGAGGTCGCCATCGTCATCGGGAGGACCGCGCGCAACATCTCGCCGGCGGAGGCGGGGGAGTACATCGCCGGGTACACCGTCGCCAACGACTACGGCCTGCACGACTTCCGTGACACCGACGCCGGTTCGATGCTCCGGGTCAAGGGCTCCGACACACTCTGCCCGCTCGGCCCCGGCCTGGTCACCGACTGGGACTTCCACGGCAAGTACCTGCGCACGTACGTCAACGGCGAGGTCGTGCAGGACGGTTCGACGGACGAGATGGAGTGGGACATGCACTACCTCGTCGCCGACATCGCCCGCACCATCACCCTCCACCCCGGCGACGTACTCCTCTCCGGTACGCCTGCCAACTCCCGGCCCGTCCAGCCCGGTGACGTCGTCGAGGTCGAGGTCGAGGGGCTCGGACGGCTGACCAACCACATCGTCACCGGGCCGACCCCGATCAGGACCGACGTCGGCGCGCAGCCCACCGAGTCCGAGGAGGTGCTGTCCACCGCGCTCGGCGGCGACTGGGAGTTCCGCGGCATCCGGGCGCCACGGCGTTGACCGTGGTCACGGGTAGTGTCACGGGCATGACCGAGCCCGCCGCCCCGCGCCGCCCCCGCAAGCGCGTGACCTACGGCGCCGGCCGCGAGGCCCTGCTGAACGCCGCCGTACGTGTGGTGGCCCGCGGCGGGCTCCGCAAGCTCACCTACCGGGCGGTCGCCGAGGAGGCGGGCGTCACCCACGGGCTCGTCGTGCACCACTTCGGCTCGCGCGACGCGCTGATCGAGGAGGCGCTCACCCACGCCATCCGCTCCTCCTTGACCAGCAGCGACCTCGAGACCGGCACGGGCAGCCCGGCGGACTTCTCGGCCGGCCTGACCGAGATGGTGGAGAGCGGCCCCGACCTCCAGGCATTCCAGTACGAACTGCTGCTGGAGTCCCGCCGCACGCCCGAACTGCTCCCGCACCTGCGCGCCCTGTACGAGGACGAGTACTTCGAGGCCACCCGGCGCGAGCTCGCCCAACTGCTGCCGGGGACGGTCAGCGAGGGCCTGACCCGCATGGTCTTCGCCACGCTGGAGGGCCTGGTCCTGCACCAGCTCGTGTTCGGCGAGCGCGAGATCATCGAGGACGCCCTCGACGAACTGCGGGGCGTCCTGCGGCTCCTGGCCGCCGACCGCGACGGCGAGGCCTGAGGCTTCTCCGGCCGGACCAAGCACCCCCGGCAACACCCGACGGTGCCGGAATCACCGCGCCGAGAACACCGCACTGCAAAACAGCGCCGAACCCCTTGCCAAACGGATAGTTCCACCCCACCATGAGGCAATTCGTTTGGCCTGAAACGATTACCCCTCTTCCCTTGGCAGGTGATCCGAGTGGACAGTCGAACGGTCTCCCCAGAACAGACCGCGCGGGACGCATCCACCGCAGGCAAGCTCAAGCCCAACGCCCTCGGCGTCCTGGGCATCCTCTTCCTCGTCCTGTCCGCCCAGGCGCCGCTCACCGGCATCGCCGGATCGGTCCCCATCTCCGTCGCGATCGGCAACGGCCCCGGCACGGCCGGCGCGTATGTGCTGGTCGGCGTGGTGACCCTGCTCTTCGCCGTCGGCTTCGTCACCATGGGCCGCCATGTCGTCGACGCGGGCGCCTTCTACACGTACATCGGCAAAGGGCTCGGGCGGACCGCCGGCGCAGGCAGCGCGGGCGTCGCCCTCTTCGCGTACTGCGCCATCCAGGCCGCCATGTACGGGCTGTACGGCGCCATCGTCAACGGCCTGGTCAGCGCCCATACGGGGCTCGACCTGCCGTGGTGGGTGTGGTCGCTGGCCACGATGGCCGTCGTGCAGCTGCTCGGCGCCACCGGCATCGACATGGGCGCCAGACTCCTCGCGGTCTTCGTCCTGGCCGAGTTCAGCATCCTGCTCGTCTTCAGCCTGGTCACCCTCGTCAAGGGCGGCGGGCCGGAGGGTCTCGGGATCTCGGAGACCTTCTCGCCGAGCGCGGTGACCCAGGGCGCGCCCGGCGTGGCCGTGATGTTCGCCCTCGCGTCCATGTTCGGCTTCGAGGCCACGGCGATCTATGGCGAGGAGGCACGCGAACCGAAGAAGACCGTCCCGCGGGCCACCTATCTGGCGATCGTCGTGGTCGTCGGCTTCTTCGCCCTGACCTCCTGGATGCTGGTCTCCGCGCACGGCCCCTCGACGGCCGTGGAGGCGGCGGGCAAGGCACTGGAGAGCGGCGACTCGACCGCGTTCGTCTTCGCCCCGATCGCCGCCGAGTTCGGGAACTGGGTCAACGACGTCCTGCCGGTCCTGCTGGCCACCTCCCTCTTCGCCGGCCTCCTCACCTTCCACAACTCTGCGAACCGCTATCTGTTCTCGCTCGGCCGTGACGGGCTGCTCCCCGCCCGCCTCTGTACGCTCAACAGCCGCCGCTCGCCCTGGGTGGCGGGCTGCGTGCAGACGGCCGTCGCGGTGGCCCTGGTGACTCCGTTCGCCTTCGTCGGCAAGGACCCCGTCCTGACGCTGTTCTCCTGGTTCAGCGGGGTCGCCGTCCTCGGGATGATGCTCCTGTACCTGCTGACCTCGGTGTCTGTGGTCGTCTTCTTCCGCCGCGAACGCCTCGACACGCGCTTGTGGAACACCCTGATCGCCCCCGCCCTGGCCACGGTCGCCGTCGCGGGTGCCGTCTGGCTGATCCTCGACAACTTCACCACTCTCATAGGCGGTGACAGCGACACGGCCCTGTGGCTGGAGCTGACTGTCCCGGCCGTCATGGCCCTCGGGCTCATCACCGCCCGGCTGACCCGCCCGCGCGTACCGACCGCCGACGCCTGACCGGGCCACGCGCACGCCTCCGGAGCGGCACTGCCCCTCCGGAGGCATTGACCCGCGTTCCGGTCCGTGCCCCCCGTCCCGGCACACCCGGCCCGGCCAACCGTCCCGGCCGTCCCGGCCCCCGGTCCGGCCCCCCGGTCCGGCCAACCGGTCCGGCCAACCGGTCCGGCCAACCGGTCCGGCCCCCCGGTCCGGCCAACCGGCCCGGCCGCTCACCACCCATCCATCTGTTCTGGAGGCCCGCATGTCGCCTGTCACCCACGACGAGTGGCTCCGCCGAGCCAAGGCGCCGACGGTGCACGGCGCACACCACATCGACGGCCGGGACGAACCCGGCGGCGGCGCCACCTTCGCCGTCGTCTCGCCACGCGACGGCCAGGTGCTGACCGAGGTGGCCGACGGCGGACCCGCCGAGGTCGACGCCGCCGTGGCCGCCGCCCGCCGGGCCTTTGACACCGGGCCCTGGCCGCACCTGGCACCCGCCGACCGGGGCCGGGTACTGCTGCGTCTGGCCGAACTCCTCGAAGAGCAACGCGAGTCGCTCGCCCTGACAGTGACCCTGGAGATGGGCAAGCCGATCACGGACGCGCACGACATCGAGCTTCGCGCCGCCATCAACACCTTCCGCTGGTACGGGCAGTTGGCGGACAAACTCACCGACGAGTCCCCGCACACCGCCCCCGACGCGCTCGCCCTCGTCACCCGCGAACCGGCCGGCGTCGTCGGCGCGGTCGTCCCCTGGAACTTCCCCCTCACACTGGCGAGTTGGAAGATCGCCCCGGCTCTCGCCGCAGGCTGCACCGTCGTACTGAAGCCGTCGGAGAACTCCCCGCTGTCGGCTCTCCTCCTCGGCAGGCTCGGCACCGAGGCCGGGCTGCCCCCGGGAGTCCTCAACGTCGTCGCCGGGGACGGACCGGGCGCCGGACGCGCGCTCGGACTCCATCCCGATGTCGACGTACTGGCGTTCACCGGCTCCACGGCGGTCGGCCGGCACTTCCTTCACTACTCCGCCGACTCCAACCTCAAGCGCGTCTGGCTGGAGCTGGGCGGCAAGTCGCCCAACATCGTCCTTCCCGACGCCCCCGATCTGGAGAAGGCCGCCACCACCGCCGCCTGGGGCATCTTCTTCAACCAGGGCGAGATGTGCACCGCTCCCTCGCGGCTCCTGGTCCACTCCTCCGTCGCCGAGCAGGTCACCGAGTCGATCGTCCGCCGCGCGCGTGAACTGCGCGTCGGTGACCCCCTCGACCCGGCCACCGAGATGGGCGCACTGGTCGGGGAGGCCCACCTGGGCCGCGTACTCGACCACATCAAAACGGGCCGGGAGGAAGGCGCCCAACTGCGCACCGGGGGCACACGTGTCCTGGAGAGCACCGGCGGCACCTACCTGGCCCCCACGGTCTTCGACCAGGTCGGCCCGGACTCGCGCCTCGCCCGCGAGGAGATCTTCGGCCCGGTCCTGTCCGTCCTCACCTTCGATGACGTCGACGAGGCGATACGGCTGGCCAACGCCACCGAGTACGGCCTCGCCGCCGGTCTGTGGACCTCCGACCTGACCACGGCCCACCGGGTCTCACGGGCGCTGAAGGCCGGCACGGTCTGGGTCAACTGCTACGAGGAGGGCGACCTGACCGTCCCCTTCGGCGGAGTGAAGCAGTCCGGCAACGGCCGCGACAAGTCCGCACACGCCCTCGAGAAGTACACCGACCTCAAGACCACCTGGATCCAGCTGTGACCGCCGCCTCCGCCCGCCCTCTCATCGCCGTCCCGGCGCGCTTCGCCGCGTCCACGTCCGCGCTGCGGTACGCCGCCGAGGTGAACGCCCGCGCCCTGATCGAGGCCGTCTGGCGGGCGGGCGGCGAACCGGCGACCATCCACCCCGCGGACTGCACCGACACCGAGACGGCCGCCCGCCTCGCCCGTTTCGACGGCATCCTGCTCCCCGGCGGCGGCGACCTCGCCCCGCACCGCTACGGCGCCGCCCACACTCACGACTCGGTGTACGACGTCGACGACCTCCAGGACTCCTTCGACCTCCAAGTCGCCCGCGCCGCCCTGCAGTCGGGCGTCCCGCTGCTCGCGATCTGCCGAGGCCTGCAGGTCGTCAATGTCGCCCTGGGCGGCACACTGCAGCAGGACATGGGCGGACCGGAGCGCGAACACCGGCACGTCGTACACCCGGTGACGATCCGTCAGGACTCGCTACTGTCTCGGGTGGTCGGCGCGGAGAAGAGCGAGGTGTCCTGCTACCACCACCAGCGCGTCGACCGCCCGGGCACCGGCCTGGTGGTCACCGCGACAGCGGTGGACGGCACGATCGAGGCACTCGAACTCCCGCATACGAAGGGCTGGTTCGCGGCTGTGCAGTGGCACCCCGAGGACACGGCACACGAGGGTCCCGCCCAACAGGCCTTGTTCGACGCGCTGGTGGCGGCGGCCCGGGTGAGCTGAACAGAGCCCCGCGGCCCCGTAGGGGGCGGGACCGGCGTCCGTACCTGGCTGCGCTTCCACGGCGAGGCGGCCCATGTACGCAGGGTTCCGGTCTGCTGGCCGTGCTGCTCGCAGGCGCCGTGACCGTGCTGGACACCCCCCGCCAGGTGGCGCCGGTTGACCCGCAGGTCGCCCATGACCATCACCCACCAGTAGGAGGCCACAGACATCGAGGCCTCCTGCCCGCTCAGCGGAGTGTGCCGCGTACCTCAAGACGCGCGAAAAGCGGCGAGATGGCGGAGACTGAAAGGGACAAAGAGGCGATGCCTGAGGACCGGTTTTCCCAGGCGCCGTGTCGCCCCCGTCCGTTCTTCTCCTTCCTCGCCCCGGCTTGCTTCGGCTCATGACATCCGCTGCGCGATTTTTCTGGCAATGCCTGACCGCCGTGCTGGTGAGCATCGCGATTGGGTGGGCCCCGACGACGTTCTGGGTGCCGGCCGCGGTGGCGAAGCAGGAGCTGATCACACTCAGCCCGTCCGAGGGGGCGCCGGGGACCACCGTTCAGGTCGGTTTCAAGAGCTGCACCGACGACTCGGACGCGCCTCCTTCGGTGAACATGTTCCACCCGCCGACGGCTCGGACGGCCCCGGCCATTCTGACCGCCGTTATCACCCTGATCACCTGGGACGAGCGCCGTATCGGCTCCGGCGCCACGTTCGATGTGCCGGACAAGGCCACTCCGGGCGATCACGAGGTGTACGTGAGGTGCAGCAACGATCGCTACGGCTACGCGACGTTCACGGTCACACCGACCCATGAAGCGCGTCAGGACATCACGCTGGATCCCGCCAGTGGCCCTTCGGGAACGACTGTCACGGTCGAAGGTATCGGCTTCAACTGCTCAGCGGTGAGTGTGTCGTGGGACGACGGCAGCACGCTCATAGCCGGGGCAACGCCCTCCAGCGAGGGAGACATCGCAGAGAAATTCGACGTACCGAAGGATGCATCCGAGACGACGCACGCCGTACGGGCCGCGTGCACGGACAACCCCGACAGGTACTACGCCGACGCCGATTTCACGGTGACGGACAGGGAAACGAACGGCACCACCAACAACGGTGACCCGAACAACGGCGGAGCAGAGAACGGTGGAACGGACAACGGTGGAACGGACAACGGTGGAACGGACAACGGCGGAGCGGACAACGGTGGAACGGACAACGGTGGAACGGACAACGGCGGGACAGAGAATGGCGGGACAGAGAATGGCGGAACGGACGGAGAGACGAACGGGACCGGCAGCGGCACGACCGGCGAGACCGACTCGGGGACCGTCGGCGGGATCGGGGACGGTGGCGGGGGCACAGCGATCCCCATCGGATGGGTGGTCGGGCCTTCCGTCTTCGCGGCCGTACTGCTCCTGGCCCTTCTGTTCTCCCTGGTGAACCACCGCCAACGCGGACCGCGCTGGGTTCGCGACCACATCGGCACGGCGCTGCGCTTCGGGTCCGGAACGGTCGAACTGCGCGAGCGGCGTGACGGCGGTTCGGTGAACCGCACCGTACGACTCGAACCCCACCCGGACCCGGGCGACCAGCGTTTCCACTGAAGACCTACTGAAAACCTCTGTCGAGGTGAAGCCATGACCACGACCGCTCCGGCGGAACCGTTCACGGTCCGCGCCTTCCTGCTCGGCCCGGAGTGCCCCGACACTGCCGACGCCCTCGCCGGCCCGCTCCACGGCGGCGGCGCGGTCAGGGGGCTGCTCCACGGTACGCGTCCCCTGACACCCGCGGCCGACCAAGCCGTCGAACACGAACTGGCGGGCTCCATCGACTCCTTCCTCTCCCTCGACATCTTCGACGTGGCGGCGGGCGGCTGGCGCAGACACGCCGCCCTCACCGACGCCGCGCACCGCACCCGGGCCACTCCGGGCAGCGAGGAGGTGGTCGCGCTGGCGAGCCACGAGATCACGTCCAACCACCGCCCCTACATCGACGTCTTCCTGGACGGCGTCAAGGTCGGCGCCCTCGACGTCTGGCTCGACCTTCTCTTCCGGATCAACGGGTTCGTCACCGTCGTACGCGACGCCCACATAGTCGCCGTACGCAGCGGGCAGTGTGTGCTGGAGGCCCGTCTCACCGTCCAGCAGATCCTGCTGGCGGAGCGGCAGGGCCGACTGGACCTCCCCTGCATCTGGCACCTGCACACCCCGCTGCCCCTGCTACGGGACCAGCCTCCGCCACCACCTCCGCCAGCCCCGTCGTCATCCGTGCAGCCGACCCAGGTTCTCCAACGGCCCCAGCGCATCCACGGCCCCCATCCGGGGCCCTGAGCCGCCGGCCGCCGCATCAGGGACAGATCGGAAACGGGTGGGCGCGCCGCGGGGCTCGGTCAGGTTCCCTGCAACCGGTCGGGCCGCCGAAGAAGGGTCCCTCCGGCAGATCGCTCACGCCCGCTCGAAGACCACCCGCCCGTCGAACACCGTGAGATCCACCTCGACGTCGGTGATGTCGTGCGGGTCAAGACCCAGCAGCGGCCGGTCCAGCACGCACAGATCCGCCACCTTGCCCGCCTCGATCGTGCCCTTCCAGTCCTCCGCGAAGTCCTGCCAGGCCGGCGTCGCCGTGTAGGCGCGCAGCGCCTCGGCGAGGGTCACGCACTGCTCGGGCCCGCTGGCCCGCCCGCTCGCCTTCGACTCGCGCAGCAGCATCGCGGCCACGCCCTGCCGCCAGTCCGGCTTGGTGACCGGCGCGTCGGAACTCGCGCACACCCGCACCCCGGCCTCGATCGCCGACCGCACCGGCCACTGGTACGCCGACCGCACGGGTCCCACGACCTCGTCCATCAGATCGGAGATGGTCCACTTGATGGCGGGGTTCATATTGACCCCGTACCCGTGCGCCGCCAGTTTCGCCAGGCTCTCCCGCCCGATGAAGTCACCGTGGATGACGTAGTGCCGGGCGTCGGCGCGGGGCGCGGCAGCCTCGGCGTCGACGAACGCGTCCACGACGGTGTCGATCGCCCGGTCCCCGGTGACGTGCACGCCGAGCTGGAAACCGGCCTCGTGCGCGACCTGGATCATCTCCCGCAACTCGTCCACCTGGAGGTCGGGCGTGGACCCGTGCACGCACAGCGCGCCGTGGCCGCCCTCGGGATACGGGTCGGTCATCCAGGCCGTACGGTTCGGCGGCACCCCGTCGGCGAAGATCTTGACGCCGATCGCGTTGAGCCGCCGGGGGTCGGCGGACTCCGGCCGACGCAGCTCGGCCAGCCCCTTGCGTACGTCGTCGGCGGAGCCGCCCATCGGGGCGGGCAGCAGCAACACGCTGATCCTGGCGTCCAGTTCACCTTCCACGGCCAGTTCGGCGTACGCGGTCCAGTTCTCGGTGCTCAGCCCGCCGGAGAAGGTGCCGGCACCGCCCGGCCCGAGCCCGGGCTCGGTGTAACTGGTGATCCCCCGGGAGTGCAGCTCTTCGATCACCCCCTGGATGGCCCGGCGCCGCTCGGCGACGCCGGGGGAGGGCAGCCCGGACTGCACGAGCCCCTGCGCGGCCTCGCGCAGGATGCCGGTGGGCTGCCCGTCCGAACCGAGGTCGATGACACCGCCGCCCGGCGCCGCACTCTCCGCGTCGATCCCGCAGGCGCGCAGGGCCGCGCTGTTCAGCCACGCCATGTGCGCGGAGAAGTCGGTCAGACAGACGGGGTGGTCCGGTGCGACCTCGTCCAGATCCCGTCGGTGCGGAAACCGCTGCGGCTCGGCGAGACACTCCGCCAGATACCCGGGGTCCCACCCCAGCCCGACCACCCATTCCCCGGGCCGCGCATTGTGAACCGCCCGCTCCACGGCGTCGGCGATGTCGGAGATCGACCCGACGGTGGGGTGGCCGACGTCGATGGCGAAGGGCGGCTTCGTCATCCCGTACGCGGCTCCGTGCAAGTGCGAGTCGTTGATGCCGGGTAGCACGGTACGGCCGTCGAGTTCGACGACGTGGGTGTCCGGGCCGGCGAGGGCGCGCACCTCGGCGTCGGTCCCGACGGCGACGATGTCCCGGCCGCGCACGGCGACGCCTTCCGCCACGGTGAAGTCGCGGTCGACGGTGAGGATTTGACCGCCGGTCAGGATGAGAGTGGGAGAGCTGTCGCTCACGCGGAGACCTCTTTCGTGCAGTTCACGGTGTTGATGGTGTTCACAGGCGTAGGGGTGTTGACGGGCGTCACGGCAGGAGGGGTGTGAACGCTGGCGTCGGCTGCAGGGGTGTTAACCGCGTTCACGGTCGTAGTAGGGGTGTGGGTGGTGGTGCCGACCGCAATGGTGTTGACCGTGTTGTCCTCCGCAGAGCGCAGTGGTGTTGACCGGGGTGTCGGCCGCAACCGTGTTAACCGGGGTGTCGGCCTGACCTGTTGACCGTGGTGCCGGCCATAACGGTGTTGACGGTGACGACGGTTTAGCGGTGTTGACCGGGTTCACAGCCGACCGGCCGGCAGGCCGTCAGCCGGGTTCACCGACCCACCCTCCCCGACCCGGGCGCGAAGTGCGCGAGCGCCGCTCCCGCCACCAGCGCGGTCCCCTGTGCCATCTGCTGCCAGAAGGTGGGCACGTCGAGCAGGGTCAGCCCGTTCTGCAGGCTGCCGAGGAACAGCACGCCGAGCAGCACTCCGAGGACCGACCCCGATCCACCGCTGAGCGCGACCCCGCCCAGCAGCACGGCGGTGAGCACGGTCAGTTCGAAGCCGGCCCCAGAGGTCCCCCCGACCGCGCTGTCCAGCACGGACGCCTTGATGGCCCCGGCGAGCGCGGCGGCGACGCCGGTGACGACGAAGAGGGCGAAGGGTGTACGCCGGATGCTGATCCCCGACAGATACGCGGCCTCCCGGTTGACCCCGATCGCGAAGACATGCCGCCCGGCCGGTGTGAACGCCAGGAACAGGGCGCCCGCGACCAGTACGACCGCCGCGATGACGACCGGCGCCGCGATCCCGGCGATCCGCGACCCGCCCAGCCATGCGAACCCCGAGCCGAACCCGCTGAGCGGCAACGGGAAGAGCTGCTGTGCGAGCCCGCGTACGGCGGTCAGCATGCCCAGCGTCACGATGAACGCTGACAGCCCGAAGTAGCAGCACAGCACCCCGTTCACCGCCCCGATCGCCGCCCCGGCGGCCAGCCCGCCCAGCACGGCGACCACCGGTGACTGCCCCTGCCCGGCGAGCCAGCCGGCGACCAACCCGCCGAGGGCGAGTGTCGAACCGACCGACAGATCGAGATACCCGCTGATCACCAGGAGCGCCAGAGGCACGGCCACGATGGCGAGGGTTGCCGCGTCGGTGGCGATCCCGCGCAGATTGGCCGGGTCGAGGAAGCTGCCCGTCGACAGCTGGAAGACCAGCACCATCACGGCCAGCACCAGGATCAGCGGATGCCGCCGCACGGTACCGAGACCGCCCGCGGCGAGGGCGCGCGGGCGCACGAGGACGGAGTCGGCGGTGGTCATACTGCTCCTTCGGCGGTGACGGACTGCTGGTGTGCGGGTGGGGCGTCGCAGGTCTCCGAGTTCTCGGAGGCCGCAGAGGTCTCGGAGGTCTCGGAGGTCTCGGGGGATGCCGAGGGGTCGTGGACGGCCGACAGCAGGGCCTCCTCCGTGAGTTCCGCCCCGGACAGCTCACCGACGACCCGGCCCCCGGCTACGACCAGGCACCGGTCGGCGAGCTCGACGATCTCCTCCGGGTCACTGGACGCGAACAGGACGGCGGTGCCGCGGTCGTCGGCGAGGGAGCGTACGACCCGGTAGATCTCCTGCCGGGCGCCTACGTCGACGCCCTGGGTCGGCTCGTCCAGGAGCAGCGCGCGGATGTCCCTGGTGTCGTTGATCCACCGGCCGAGGACCAGCTTCTGCTGGTTGCCGCCGGAGAACGAGGCTGCCGGCAGCCGGGGGCTTGCCGGCCGCAGGCCGACCGCGCCGGCCAGCGTGTCGAACACCCGCCGCTCGCTGCCGAGTGCCCGTACGCCGTACCGGGACAGCGGGCGCACTGCCGGAAGCAGCGCGTTGTCCCGGGCGCTCAGCGTCGGGAACAGCCCCTGTCTGCGCCGGTCCGCCGGTACGAGGGCGATCCCGGCGGCCAGCGCGTCGCCGGGCCGGGTGGCCCTGACGGTACGGTCACCGACCCGCACGGTTCCGCCGGACGCGCGGCGCCTGCCGTACAGGGTCTCCAGGATGCGGGTTCGGCCGGAGCCGATGAGCCCGTACAGCCCGACGCGTTCACCGCTGCCCACGGTGAGGGTGACCGGGCCGAAGCCCGGACCGCGCAGGCCGTCCAGGATCAGTCCACCGTCGGGTGAGCCCACACCCCGCGCCACTGGAGCAGCGGGGGAGACCGTGGCACGGGGTGTGGTGTCGGTGCCGGAACCACGGGCCGGCGCCTCGGCGCCGCTCAGCCTGTGTCCCTCGGATACGCCGATCGGCGGCTCCTCGGCGGGCGCGTCGACCGGCTGGTGCCCGGCGGCTACGTCGACCGCCCGGTCCCCGGCGGACACCTCGACCGACCGATCGCCAACGGGCCTGCTGGCCGTCGGGTTCGCGCCGGGCACGGAGGTTGTCCGGTTCCCGGCGGATGCGCCGGTCGTGCGGTTCCCGCCGGGCCTGCTGCCCGTCGGGTTCGCGCCGGGCACGCTGGTCGTCCGGTCCCCGACCGGCCCGTCGGCCGTCCGGCTCCCGACAGCCGGCTCGGCCGGCTCGGCCGGGCGTCCGGCGATTGCGGTGACCAGGTCGCGTCGGCTCTGGCCCGCGCCCACCGCGTGGTGGGCGACCCGGCCGTCCCGCAGAACGGTGACCGCGTCCGCGAGTCGTTCCACCTCCGCGAGCAGATGGGTGACGTACACGACGGCCAGTCCCTGGGTGCGCAGGTCCTCGACCCGTTCGGCCAGGGCGTCGCTCTCGGCGGTGGACAGGGCGGCGGTCGGCTCGTCGAGGACCAGGACCGAGGCGCTGCGGCTCAGCGCCTTGGCGATCTCCACCAACTGCCGCTGTCCCATGGGGAGTTCACCCACCCGGTCGCGGGGTGAGCAGG
Source organism: Streptomyces sp. NPDC047042 (assembly GCF_040644035.1). NCBI lineage: Bacteria > Bacillati > Actinomycetota > Actinomycetes > Kitasatosporales > Streptomycetaceae > Streptomyces > Streptomyces sp. NPDC047042. The sequence continues at coordinate 79,256 of NZ_JBEYVP010000026.1, forward strand.
TCGCCGCCACCCGTTCCAGGAGGCCGGCGGCCACCTCCTCCTGGGCGCGGCGGTCGATCCGGCCGTACCGGGTCCACTCCTGGCCGAGGAAAATGTTCTCGGAGACGGTGAGCGCGTCGACCACGCTCAGCGTCTGGAAGATGATCGCCACGCCCGCCGTGATCGACTCACGGGGACTCAGCCGCTCGTACGCCCGCCCGCCGACCTCGATCGTGCCCGCGTCCGGCGGGAACGCGCCGCCGAGGCACTTGATGAGCGTGGACTTGCCGGCGCCGTTGTGCCCGAGCAGGGCGTGGACCTGTCCCATCGGCACGGTCAGGTCCACGCCGTCCAGGGCCCGGACTCCGCCGAAGGACTTGGTCAGTCCACGGATCCGGAGGCTCACCTCGGTCATGACCGCTCTCCTAGCCGTTCTGGGCGAGCAGCGCGTCGATCTTCGCGGTGTCGCGGGGGCCGACGAGCGCGATCGGTACGTCCACGCCCGGGTTGGCCTTGCCCGCGGCGACCGCGAGGGGCACGTCCACGATGGCGTTGGCGATGTCCTGCGGGGCGAGGGCGGCCGAGGCGCGGTAGAAGGTGCCCTGCTTGATCGCGAGGAGCGAGGGCGCCGCGCCGTCCTGGCCGCCGACGAACGTCTTCGCGTCGTCCTTCGCCCGGCCCGTCTGCTCCAGCGCCTTGTACCCGCCGTACGCCGACGCGTCCGTGACCCCGAGCAGCAGATTGAGGTCGGGATGCTTGGCCAGGATCGCCTTGGTCTTCGTCAGGCCCGTGTCCGGGTCGATGGCCTGCTCCTGGGCGACCACGTCGACGCCCGGCGCCATTTTGGTGAAGGCGTCGACCATGCCCTTGGTTCGCTCGCGGCCGAGTTCGATCGTGCTGTCGGTGAGGAAGGCGATCTTGCCCCTGCCGCCCAGGTTCTCCAGCGCCCACTTGGCCGCCGCCTCACCGAGCAGGGTCCCGCCCTCCCGGAAGCTGAACCGGATGTCGGCGCTCTGGTGCTCCAGTGTGCCGCCGTACGTCACCCAGATCAGGCCGGCGTCCAGCGCGGCCTTGGCGATCGGCTCGGCGGCCTCGAAGACCATCGGGAACGACACGATCGCGGGCGTCTTGCGGGCGACCCAGGTGTTGAGGTTGGTCGCCTGGGTGTCGGCGCTGCTGCCGTCGCTGGTCGTCAGCAGCGAGGCCCCGTGCTTCTTGGCGGCGGCCGTGGAGAGCTTCACCAGCGTTGCGTAGAGCGGGAGTTGGGTGAACGGGTAGTCCAGCCCGATCTTCGTCAAGGGCTCGCGCGGCCCCTTGTCGGCGGTGGCCTTCTGCCCCGACGACGCCGTGTCGTCGCCGGGCGCCGCACAGCCGGCGGCGGCAAGGGCGAGAGCCGTACCGGACCAGGCGAGGAACTGTCTGCGCGAGGCCGCGGAACCGGCGAACGGGGATGTGGTCATGGCGGTGCTCTCCCAGGGGATGTGCCCAGCACGGGGTGGGCTGCGAGGGGGACGACAACGGGCGGGTTCCACAAGGACCGGCCGTGTCGAACAGGAAAGACCCCCGCGCCCCGCCGCACCATCCGTACAAATACCGACCGCCGAAGGCCGACCGCCGAAGCCGACCGCCGAAGGCCGAATGCCGGCCGCCGACCGCCGAAGCCGACCGCCGAATGCCGACCGCCGAAAACCGAAGGCCGGCCGCCGAATGCCGGCCGCGTCCGCACCCGCCCGGCTCCGGTGGCCGGACGGGGCACCGGGTCCGTTACATCGGGGCGGATGTCTTGCCCGGCACGGGGTGCGGCCCTAGCGTTAGGGGCCAAACGAATTGGCTCCTGGATGACTCCCGGGCCCTCCCGGAGGCGCGCATGCTCAGCCACCACCAGATCGCGGCGGCCACCCGCATCGGCATGCTCACGCGCGAGCGCGACACCGTGTCGGCCTGCGCCCAGGCCCTTGCCGAGCTCTGTCACGCCCTGCCCCTAGACATGGCGACCCTGCTGTCCATCGACCCGCTGACCGGTGAGCACGTCCAGGTCGCCGGGATCGGCTACACCGCCGAGAACTCGCAGGCGATGGCCGCCGAGTTCGTCGACACGCCCTGGTACCGCAACGTCGTCCGGCAGGATGTGCCGCCCTCGATCTCCGAGGACGCCGACGACCCCGGCCAGCGCTTCAGGCACGGCTGGTTCTACGCCGAGCGGGTCCGCCCGGCCGGCCTGCGCGACGCCATGACGGGAGCGCTGCGGCACGACGGACGCCTCGTCGGTCTGATCAACCTCTCCACCCGCACCCCGGACGCCTATGACACCGAGGCCCGCCACCTCCTCGCCTCCGTCATCCCCGCCCTCGGAGCACTCGTCGACCCCACCGCGCACACCGGCGATCTGCACGGACTGCCCTCCGAGGGCGCGGCGAGCCTCGTCGCCGAGGGCGGCACCGTCGGCCTGCCGGGACGGGAGCGCGCCCGGGTGGCGGCGGACGAGGAGTTCCGCCCGCTGCTGCGCGCCTTCGCCGAGACGGGCGGCCGACGACTGCGGCTGCTGTGGCCGCTCGACGGCACCTGGTACCGCGTCTCCCTGCACCGGCACACGACAGCACCGGGGCTGACCGGCCCGGCATCGGCGGTGCTCGTCCACGAGACGCCCACCGAACTGCCGTACGGGCTCAGCCCGCGTGAGCTGGAGGTACTCACCCGCGCCGCCATCGGGCAGACCAACCAGGCCATCGCCCAGGCGCTGTTCCTGTCCCCGCGAACCGTGCACAGCCACATCGAGCATCTGCTCCGCAAGACCGGCGCCGCCTCCCGCGCCGAGGCCACCGCGCTCGCCGTCCGGGACGGGCTGCTGCGTCCGACGCCGGACCATCTGGGCCGCTTCGTCGAGCGCGGCGGCGACGCCGGGGCCGTCGACGGACACCGCGCTCCGCGCAAGCCGCGCCCTTCGTACTGAACCCAACTACCCCTGACCGCGTATCACTTCACGGAGCCGCCGCGTCGCCGTACGCGGGCCGTGTGCGGCCCCGCGCATTCGTACGCAGGGATAGGGAAGGGGAGCAGAGTGTCGACACCGCCCACCCCGGGCCGGCCGGAAGGCCGCCGACCCCTGGAGCCGACGCGCGTGGTGCGCCGTCGCCGCACCGAGGCACTGGCACAGCTCATGCGGGAGCACGAGGAGGCGATGGCCGAAATCCCGGAGGGCTACGAGTCCGTGCCCCTGCCCCGGCCCGAGCCCAGGCCCAGGCCCAGGCCCAAGTCCAGGCCCGAGCCTCGGCCGGCTCCCGGCGCCGATGACTCGACGCAGGAGTTGCCGCCCGTCTCCCGCCGCCGACAGGGCGAACGGACGCGGCGGGCCGACGGTGGCTTCGGGTTCGGCCCCAACCTCCGCCGCGTCGCCGTGGTGGTCGCCGTCGGTGCGGCCGCCCTGGTGGGCTTCGGTTCGGCCCTGCTGCTCCCGGGCAGCGCCGAGGGCGAGGAGGTCCGGCCGTCACCCCCGACCGCCCCGGCCGTGGTGCCCACCCCGTCGGCGTCGGCACCGGCCTCGGTCGACCCGGACGGTGCCGGCACGCTGCGGGAGGGGGACAGCGGCCCCGAGGTGACCGAGCTGCAGCAACGTCTGCTGCGCATCCCCGACGTCTACGCCCACGGCGCCACGACCGGCAGTTACGACACGAGCCTCACCGAGGCGGTGGCCCGCTTCCAGCTCTGGTACGGCATCCGCGGCGACGAGACCGGCGTCTACGGCGACGACACACGCAGGGACCTGGAGTCCCGTACGGGGTCCTGAACGCCCTCGCGACAGGCGGACCGGAGAGGATCGGAAGGACCGGGGAGGATCGGAAGGACCGGGGAGGACCGGGGAGGACGGAAGGGACCGGCAGGGCCGCTCAGCGAGCGGCGTGGGTGTCGACCAGGGCCTGGGTGACCGCGCGGATGCTGCGGGCGATGTGCTGGAGCTGGAGCACCTCGGCGGCGTACATCTTGATCGTGTGTTCGATGACCGACTCGCTCAGACCGAGACCGGGCAGGTCGGCGCGGGCCGTCTGGAGGGCGGTGCGGGCGACCCGGATCTCGTGCTGGACCTGGATGTGCGCGTGTCGGGCCAGCAGGACGGGGTGGCGGATCAGCGTCGGGTAGCCCGCGTAGCGCGTCGGCACCAGCTCGCGCAGCCACTTGACCGCCGAGCGCTCCCAGTCGTAGCTGCCGGGGATCTTGACCTGACAGGGCCAGTCCGGGCCGGTCCGGGTGGTCGTCGTGGTCATCGTGCTCATGGTCATCGCTCCGGGAGTGCGGCGTCGACAGGGTGGTGCGACAGGATTCAGCGGCCCCGGCCTAGGGGATGGCCGGGGCCGCAACGGGCGTTCGCGCAGGCGACACCCGTCCGGACACCCGAGCGCCGACGCGGGTAGGAGACGGCGGCAGCGGATGCGCGGGGCGTGTGGAACGAGTCCCGGAGTCCCGTCGGGACGCGATCCGTGAGCAGTATTTATATATGCCGTCCGGTTTGCAAGAAGTATGAAAAAATTCATGCACAAAACGGGATATTCAGTCCCTTAGGAAGAACTGATGCAGGTCGGCGCTCTGCTCGTACTCCTCCAGACGCCCCTGCGTACGCTCCGGATCCGCGTCCGTCATGGCCTGGAGCAGCGCCGCCGACAGCACGGCGGGCCCGGCGTACGAGTCGAACACCAGGCGGGAACCGGTACCGACGGCGAAGATGATGTCGGCCTCGTCGGCCAGGGGACCGAGGGCCAGGTCGGTGATCAGGGCCACCCGCAGTCCGGCCCGCCGGGCGACCCGCACCGCCGTGAGCGTCTCCTGCGCGTGCCGGGGCATCGAGAACGCCAGTACCCAGGTGCCCCCGGCCTCCCGCGACTGGAGGAGCGCGTCGTAGGCGACACTGCCGCCCCGGGTCACCAGCCGGACGTCGGGGTGGATGCGGCGGGCGGCGTAGGCGAAGTACTCGGCCAGCGACCCGGAGATCCGCAGGCCGAGCACGGTCAGCGGGGTCGAGCGCGACAGGCTCCGGCCGACCTCGATCACCCGGTCGGGGTCGGCGAAGTCCCGCCGCAGGTTCTCCAGGTTCGCGATCTCGGCGTCCACCGCCGCCTGGAGTTCGTTGCTCCGGTTCTCCTCCGCCGCGCCCGGGGCGCTCGCGAGGGTGCTGAGCGCGATGGCCTGGAGCCGCTCACGCAGGGCCGGGTAGCCGCTGAAACCGACGGCCGCCGCGAACCGGGTCACGGACGGCTGGCTCACTCCCACCCGGTCGGCCAGATCGGTGATCGACAGGAACGCGGCCTCGGTGATGTGTTCGATCAGATACTGCGCGATGCGCCGCTGCCCGGGGGAGAGCCGGGGCCCGTCGAACAGTTCCCGCAGCCGGGAGGCCGGCGCGGCTTCGACCTCAGGGGCGGTCTTCCCCGAAGTGATCGCGGACGCCTGGGCGCGAGCCTGCTGCGGCGATGGCACCGATGTGCCTCGTTCGTCTCCCACAGCGACTCAACATAGCTCACCCTTCACCGGCGGAAGATCGTGATCGAGTGGCCGACCTCGTCGACCTCCCGGCTGCTGTGGATCAGCCGCGCCAGCCGCCCCCCCCGTGCCTTGACGATCGACGAGTCCGACACCACCAGTAGTCCGTGCACCTTCCGTTCGGGCCGGTGGCGCGGATCGGACGCGTGGATCCCGTAGTACGACGGCACTCCGCTGCCCTTGTAGACCAGCCAGACCCGCTGCCCCGCGTACCGGTCGTGCAGCCGGTCCGCGAGCCGCCCCAGGTCCTGGCCCCAGTCCACGTTGGAGTCGTGCAGCCACTCGTGCGTCTTCGTCGGTCCGCCGAACGCCTCGTTGGAGTAAGGGAGATAGAAGGGGAAGGCCCGCAGTGAACTGACGGCCACGAACGCCAACAGCCCCGCCGCCACGACCGGCACCCACCGTCGCCGCAGCGCGAGCACACCGACCGCGGCCACCGCCCCGAACATCGGCACGAAGATGGCGTACCGCACTCCCAGGTCCCGCTGCCCGTCCATCGCCGCCGCCAGCAGCACGGCCGTCGGAAGCAGCAAGTAAGGCGCGGCGGACCTGAGTTGACGAATCGTCAAAAACGCTGCCGTACCCGCCATCCACAGCACCAGCATGCCGAGCGGGGTCTTCACCAGGAGGGCGGCGGGCAGGTAGTACCAGAGGGAACCCTCGTAGCGCCGCCCGAAGAGGAAGCCCTCCCAGTGCGCGTTCTCCAGGCCGAACTGCAGCCGTACACCGTCCCGGTAGGCCTCCGGGAAGGGCAGCAGACCGGCCAGCAACCCCCGTGGCCCGTGCACGGCCGGTACCTCGCCGGGAGACGGTGTCCAGCGCAGTTGGGGATCGACGGCAAGATAGGTGGCCCATACGACGGCCACCGCGACCACCGCCACCAACGCCGAGCCGGCGACGGCCCGCGCGAGCAACCTGGGGCGGGTACCCGAAGCAGCCGCGTGGTGGGTACCCGAAGCCGCCGCGCGCCCAGGGCGCCACACCGAAAGGCCCGCCAACAGGAGCAGTACCGGAACGGCGGCGAGGGTGTTCATCTTCGTGGCCAGGGCCGCCCCGAGGGCCGCTCCGGCGAGCGGAAGGCAGAGCCGGGGCCGCCACCGGGCCCGCCACAGCAGCCACACCGACGTCAGCACGAACCCGGCCGCCGGTACGTCGAGCGTGGCCAGCGATCCGTGCGCGACGACGTCGGGCGAGAACGCGTACAGGGCCAGCGCCCCCAACCCGCCCACCACACCCGCGAGTTCGCGGCCGAAGACGAACACCACCAGCCCGAACAGCAAGGTCAGCGCGATCACCGGCAGACGCGCCCACAGCATCAGACGCCAGGGGTCGTTGCCGGACTCGTAGAGCAGATGCCGGCCCACATGGCTCTGGTCGCCGTCGTAGCCCCGGTCGAAGTGCGGGCCGGCCACGGCCACTCCGGCGGCGATGATCAGCTTGCCCAGCGGAGGGTGCTCGGGGTTGAGCCGCAGGCTGTGCTCGTGGAGATAGACGGCCGCCGTGCCGACGTACACGGGCTCGTCGATGGTGGGCGTCTGCTCCACCGCCGTCGTGATCATCGCGACGGCCATCTGGAGGAGCAGCACGGCCACCGCGAGCGGGACCAGCAGGCGTCGGTGGTGTCCGAGACGGGCGAACTGCCGCGCACGTACGGTCGTGCGCGCCTGAGTGAGCACCTGCTCCGGAGCCTCGGCGCCGGGCGGGCTCCCCGCGTCGGGGGAAGGCGCGGGTTCGACAAGCGTGTGCCGGTCGCGTGTCATCGTCCGCCCCGGGGCGACGTCGACCGCGCGGTGGCGGGAGTGATCCGGAGCCGGGCCATGGCCCTACTCTCGCATCGGCTCCCGCCCCGCCCCGTGCATTACCGCTTCACGAGTCGCACCGACAGACCGTTCGCCGAGTACACGGGCACGGCGCGGATCGTGTCCGAGTTCACCTCGACACGGTCGAACCGGCCGCGCAGCGACGCGGCCCCGATGACCTCGACGACGCTGCCCACGGCCGGCGGGTTGTCGGCGTCGAGGGTCAGCGACAGTACGCTGCCCTTCGCCAGGAGCGCGCGCCGGGTCACCGTCACGACCTCCTTGCGGCGGCCCCTGCGCAGCGTGACCGCCAGCGTTCCGGACTGCTGCGCGTACGTGCCGTGCAGCTGGACCGGCTCGGTCACCCGCAGCGTCCCGCCCAGCACCCGGACGTCGCCGTGGCCCAGCGCGTGGGCGGAGGCGGAGACCAGCGTGCCCGCCTCGAGGTCCGTGCCGCCCGTGTAGCTGTTGTGCCCGGTCAGGGTGAGCGTGCCGGTGCCGGTCTTGGTCAGTCCGCCCCGGCCGTCGATGTCGTTGCGCCAGCTGTCGGCAGCGCCGAAGCCCCCGGCCGCGGCGTCGAGCGAGACGGTCACGTCGGACTCGAAGGAGCCGTAACCGTCCGCCGCGGCGAACAGGTTGAGCCGGCCCCACTGCTCGAAGCCGTCGAGCAGGACGTACCCGGCGGGCAGCGCGGTCGTGCGCAGCACCGCGCGCCGCTGTGCCGCGTCGAGGTAGGGCTGACGCGTCTCCAGCAGCACCTCCGCGCCCTTGGGCACGGTCAGCGCCTGGTCGCGGCCACGGCGGTTGAGGATGTAGGTGAGACGCGGCTCGACCGCGCACGCGTTCGCGGCCCGGTCGGCGTACGGGTCGGTGCCGGCGGGGGCCGAGTGCGCGTAGTCGTAGAGGGTGTCCGCCGTCGTGCCCGTCTGCGCCTGGAAGTAGGCGAGGGCCTGGGCGCGCGCCGCCGCCTTGAGGTCGGCGTTGGCCGGGTCGGAGAGGGCGGCGGCGGCCAGGGCGGTGGCCATGATGCGCCCGCCCAGCACGTCCGTGGGGGAGTGCATGCCCGACATGATCCGGGTGTGGCTCAGCTCGAAGGCGCGCGTCACGATCTCCTGGAAGCGCTCCGGTACCGCGTACGCGAACGCCAGTGCCGCCAGGTGGAAGGCGTTGGTGTGGCCGCTGGGGAAGCCGCCGTCCTCGGCCGCGTTCGTACCGCGCTGACGCAGCAGCTGCGTCACGACGACGACGTCCGACTCGTACACCGGGAAGCCGAGGGAGTCGGTCGCGCCCGTGGGGACGACCTCGCTGTCCGGGTTCAGGCGCCACGGACGCGGGTACTGGAAGGCGAACTTGGCGGGGTTGCCGGAGGCGAACGGGCCGCGCACGGTGTCGACCAGCTTCGCCACCTGACCGAGGTCCGAGGTGTACGACCCCGCGCCGAGGGCGGAGCCGGCCGGGGCGCCCGCCGGGACGGAGTCGCTGATCGTGGTCGGGGGCGTGGTGTCCGGCGCCGTCGTGATCGACGTGACCGCCTTGGCACCCGCCTTGTACAGGTCGGCCAGCGGACCCAGCGCGGCGATCATCGCGTAGCTCTGGTGCTGACGGTCGTAGACGAACGCCTCCTTGGCCTGGGCCTCGGTGCGGGCGCCGGTGACGCGGGCGCAGTAACGCACGTTGGCGCGCAGCACCTCGGGCTGCAGCGCTATGCCGGTGTTCCAGGCGTCGCCGGTCTTCCACACCTTGGCGAAGCCGTCGAGGACCCGGAGCACCGCGTTGGTCTCGGCCGTCTGGTTCGCCACGACGTTGGTCTTGTAGTCGTCGACGAACGCGAGGGGGGCCGTGGCCGTCGTCGCGTCCGCGGCGGGGCTCGTGGCCGCCTTCGCGTCCGCCGCGGCCAGCCATGACACAAAGGTCGGCGCGCCCAGCACTCCGGCCGACGCCCCCAGGGACATCCTGAGGAACCCACGGCGGTTCGGGGCGTGTTCACGGACCGACGCGGGGGAGTGCTGCCCGGCTGATGACGGCATGTGGCTGCCTCTCTGGAGTTCTACGGCCGTACGGCCAAGGAGGGATGCGAGTGACTGCGGCTCGTGGTGCGCTCGTGACGCGAGCGGTGAACGCGCTTTCCCGAGCATACGAGCGAAGATCTACGGGCGAGTTGTGTCCGGTCGGAGTTGGTCCGGCGACCGGCACATGTCAGACGAGTGAACGGGCCATCGCCAGTGCCCCTTCGACCGGCGCGACGTCGAGGTGCCTCGGCCGGGCGTGGGGCACGCGTTCGGCCAGGGACGCCACGAAGGCGTCGTACAGGACGGGTTGGGCGAGAACGGTACTGCCCGCCACCACGACGTCGTCGACCGGGACACCGCGCGCGGCGAGCCGGGCGACGAGCGCGGCGAGCGACCGGCCGCCTTCGGCGATCACCGTGCCGGCGAGCGACGAGCCCGCCTCGGCGGCGGCGAACACGGCCGGCGCGTGCCGGCCCCAGTCGGCGGACGGAGCAGTGGCGCTCTCCAACGCCCCGCCCAGCGCGGGCACTTCGGGAACCTGGAACGCGACGAGAAGTTCCTTGGTGAGTTCGTCGGGTTCTTCTCCCCGGTCGTGTGCGGCCCACACCGCGCGGACGGCCTCGCGGACGAGACCGGCGGAGCCGCCCTCGTCGCCGAGGAGCGCGCCCCAGCCGCCGACCTGGACGGGACTGCCGTCCTCGAGGCGGCCGACCGCGACGGAACCGGTGCCGGCGACAAGGCCGGCGCCCCGGTCCAGACCGACGGCGGGTACGAGCAGTTCGGCGTCGCCGACGATCCGGCACGGAACACCGAGACACGCCTCGAGCGCGGAGCGGATCTCCTCGCACTGACGGGGTGTCTCACAGCCGTGTCCGCCCATGGCGACGGCGGCCGGGCGCGAGCCCGCGGGCAGGGTGTCGGTGACCAGCGCGGCCAGCCAGCCGGCGGCGGCCACGGGGTCGTGCGGCCGCCAGCCGCTGCTCGGGCGGACGTGATCGGCGATCGACTCGTCCCCGGCGCGGGCGCGCAGGTGCGTCTTGGTGCCGCCCACGTCGATGCCCACGACGAGCGGGCGCGGGAAGGGGGAGTCCTGCACGGATCCTCTTTCGTCGTTGCGCTTGGCTGCGACGGTGGGCGAACCGTGCCTGGAGCAGGGAAAACCTGGGGAAGAGCTGATGTACGGAAGAGCTAGGGAAGCCCCGGGACGGGCCTCTGAGCGGGCACGGCAGGCGAGTACCGTGACATTCGTTAGGAAGTTAACTAACGAAGTACAGTGCGTGTCAAGAGGTATCGCGCACCCGACCGCGACGGCGCCCCGACCGGGCCGGAGACGCGGCGGGAAACCCGCGATACCAGGGCATCCCGTCGCCGCATCCCACGACTTCGAGCTTCCGGGGAGCGCGGCCCTCGACCTTGGGGAGACTGTGGAACACGACGTGGCGAAGGCCCCCCGTCTGACCGAGAGCGCGAGCGCCGTGTTCGCCGTGCTGGCCGGGGCGGGTACGGCCACCCGGCCGCAGCTCGCGAGTCTCGCGGGCCTGTCGAAGCCGACCGTCTCCTCCGCCGTGGCGGAACTGGAGAACGCCCGGCTCGCCGCCCACTCGGGCATCGCCTCCGGCGGTACGGGCCGTTCCGCCGCCGTATACGGACTCGGCCCCGCGGCCGGCGCCGTACTCGCCGTCGATCTCGGCCCCGCCCTGACCCGGGTGCGCGGCTGCGCCCTGGACGGCACCCTGCTCGCCGAGGCCACCGGCCCCCGCGAGGAGGGCGCCGACGTGGTGCGCGAAGCGCTGTCCGCGCTGCCCGCCGGCGCTCCGCTGCGCACCATCGTCGTGGCCGTCGGTGATGTCACCGCGCGCGCCGAGGAGGGCACCGTGCGGCCGGCGACCGCCAAGGCGGGACCCGTCTTCGACGCGGTCGCCGTGGCACTGCCGCCCGGCGTGCCCGTCCACCTCGAGAACAACGTCAACTGCGCCGCGCTCGCCGAGCTGCACGAGGGCGCGGCGCGCGGCCGGCACACCTTCGGCTATCTGCGGATCGGTGTCGGTATCGGTCTCGGCATCGTCGTGGGGGGCCATGTGCTGGCCGGCGCCAACGGGGCGGCCGGAGAGCTCGCCCGGCTGCCCTACCCCTGGGACGACGGCCTGGAGCCCCGCCAGGAGGCCCTGGAGGAGTACATCGGCGCCCGCTCGCTGCTGCGCAGGGCCGCCGAGGCGTGGCCGGAATCCGAGGGCGCGTGCCCCCGTACCGCCGACCAGCTCTTCTCGCTGGCCGGAGACGGCGGCGCCACGGCCCGTGCGATCGTCGACCGGCACGCGGTGGACGTGGGCCGGCTGGCCGCCGCGGTGACCGCCGTGCTGGACCCGGGGCTGCTCGTCCTGGGCGGCAGCACCGGAGCGTTTCCGCAGCTCCTGCCCGGTGTGCGGGCCGAGCTGGAGCGGCTGAGCTGGCCCACCGAGGTGGTCAGCAGCCAGGTCGGTGATCTCGGCACCGTCGTGGGTGCGGCACGGCTCGCCGTCGCCAGAGGAGTCCAAACCGTGACCCAGCCCGGGCGGTCCAAGGATTGACGGGTTCGGACTCGGTCTGCCAATGTCCGGACAAGCGCTTTCTAAGTCGGCCGGGACGCCGGCTTGGGGCGAGCCTCCCGCCCGTACACGACGTACGGCAACCGCACGAGGGCGTGCCCGTGCGGTGACGGCCAGGACGGCCGGGGATCCCGCCCCGCGTGGACGACGCGGCCGGGCGAGGCTGCGCCCCCCGAAAGCAGCCCTTCCTGCAAAATGCACCCGTGCCGCCTGGATCGGCGCCGTGCTCTGTCCCCTACGACGAAAAAAAGGGATCGAAGATGACCACTGTGGGTGTGCGGCGCTCAAGCCGACTCGGCCGCGGCGGTATGCGCCGCCTGGTTCCCCTCGCTGCCGTTGCCTCGGCAGGAGCCCTGCTGCTCACCGCCTGCGGAGGGGGAGGCGACTCGGGCGGTACCTCGAAGTCGCTGACGTTCTGGATCTCGACGGTTCCGGGGCAGGACGCGGGCTGGAAGAAGATGGTGGCGCAGTACAAGAAGGAAGCCGGCGTCGACGTCAAGCTCGTCAACATTCCCTACGACGGCTACACGACGAAGCTGCACAACGCCGCGCAGGCGAACTCCCTGCCCGACGTGGCCGCCGTGCCGGCGCTGGACCCGATCTGGTCGAACAAGCTGATCGACCTCAGCTCCATCGCCAACAACAAGAGCAACAACATCAACGCCAACTTCCTGGCGAAGGACTCGTCCGGGAAGGTGCTGTCCATCCCCTCGGACGTCACCGCGTCGGGTCTGTTCATCAACAAGTCGCTCTTCGAGAAGGCCGGCGTCTCCTTCCCGACCGAGCCGTCGAAGACCTGGACCTGGACCGACTTCATCAAGGCGGCGGACGAGGTCCGCGAGAAGACCAAGGCCAAGTACTCCCTGACCTTCGACCAGTCGCCGTCGCGGCTGCGCGCCATGGTGTACGAGATGGGCGGGCAGTACGTCCACGCGGACGACTCCGGCAAGTTCTCGGTGGACGAGGCGACCAAGAAGGCCGTGAACACCTTCGTCGGCTGGAACGACGACAAGACCATGCCGAAGTCGGTGTGGACCAGCGGCGCCGACCCGTCCGCCATGTTCCAGAGCGGTGACGTCGTCGCCTACTGGTCCGGTGTGTGGCAGGTGCCCGCCTTCGCGGAGAGCATCAAGAAGTTCGAGTGGGCGAGCGTCCCGACCCCCGCCCAGCCGGTGCAGGCCAGCGACGTCAACAGCGGTGGCATGACGGTGGGCTTCAACAACAACGGTGACGCCGCCAAGGCCGCGACGAAGTTCCTGTCCTGGCTGTACGAGCCGGCCCACTACCAGGCGCTGTGCGAGGCGTCCGGCTTCCTGCCGGTCGAGAGCGGTCTGACCCCGAAGTACCCCTTCACCTCCGAGGCGGCGCAGGCGGCGTTCAAGCTCTACAACGAGTCGATCCCGCTCTACGCCCCGATCTCCGGCTACTTCAGCAGCGCGCAGACGAACTGGGTGCTGAAGGGCAAGAGCCTCACCGAGGACCCGACCAAGACGGAGCTCGGCAAGGCGATCAACGGCCAGCAGACGGCCGACAAGGCCCTGGAGAACATCGTGGCCGGCTACAACCAGCAGGTCGGCGGCTGATCGTGGGCCCGGGGGACGGGCGGCGCCGAGACACCGCCGCCCGTCCCCGGACGCCCGCGTGATGGCGGGCTCATGACCGGAGCCCGCAGCAATCGAAACCACCAGCACGGAGTCAGGAAGATGACAAAACGCGCCTCGGCCGTGACCGCGAGCCCGCCGAGCTCGCCCAGGAGACGCAGCAAGTACACCCTTGCGCCGCTCGTCCTCATCTCGGCCAACGTCGTGCTCTTCGCGCTGTTCTTCGTCTGGCCGGCGGTGATCGGGCTCGTCTACTCCTTCACGAACTACACGGGAGTGGGGGCGTTCCAGTACATCGGACTGGACAACTACCACAACCTGTTCGGGGACTCCACCTTCTACGACGCGCTGACCCGGACGCTGCTGTACGCCGTCCTCTTCGTACCGCTGAACTTCGTGGTCTCGCTGCTCGCCGCCAACCTGGTGGTGAGCAAGCACGCGAAGGGCGGGTCGGTCGCCCGCGTCGTCTTCTTCATCCCGTGGCTGCTGTCGCCCATCGTCGTGGGTGTCCTGTGGCGGTGGATGTTCGGTGAGAACTTCGGACTGGTCAACTACGTCATCGAGAAGTTCGGCGCGGACGCCGTTCCGTGGCAGTCGAACGCGGACCTCTCGTTGCTCGTGGTGGTGATGGCGGCATCCTGGGCCTGGACCGGTTTCACGATGCTGCTGTTCATCGCGGCGATCAAGAACGTACCGGTGTCCTACTACGAGGCGGCCTCGCTCGACGGTGCCGGCCCCTGGCGCCAGTTCTTCAGCATCACGCTGCCGAGCATCGCGCCCACCTCGTTCATCGTCATCCTGCTCAACACGATCAACGCGATGAAGGAGTACCCGGTGTTCGTCGCCCTCAACAACGGAGGGCCCGGAACGTCGAACAACCTGCTCGTCCAGTACATCTACGAGACCGGCTTCAAGCGGGGACAGATCGGCTACGCGAGCGCCGCGTCGTTCGTGCTCATGCTCATCCTGATGGCCGTGGCGGTCATCCAGCTGATCGTCAACCGGCGGGTGGAGAACCGATGACAACCACAGACATCCCGCGCCCGACCGACGCCGGCTCCGGACGGAGAGTCGCCAAGAAGCGGCCCCGCAAGACGGCCACCGGTGGACTCAGGCAGGCGGTGTCCGCGACGACACTGCTGTGGATCATGGCGTGCCTGTACGGCTTTCCGGTGCTGTGGTTCGTCCTCAGCTCTCTCAAGCCGTCCAGCGACCTGTTCTCCTACCCGCTGACACTGGTTCCGCACAACCCCACCCTGTCGGGCTTCGAGGCGGCGTGGGACAGCGCGAACTTCTCGCAGTACTTCATCAACACGGCCATCGTGTGTGTGATCACGACGATCCTCACGGTGGGAATCAGCTGCTGCACCGGGTACGCGCTGGCCAAGTACGACAACAAATGGCTCAAGGCGTTCTTCATCTGCATCCTGGCCACCACGATGCTGCCGTCCGAGGTCATGCTCGCCCCCGAGTTCCTGGTGGTCCGCAACCTCGGCCTCTACAACTCGTTCGCCGGCATCATCCTCCCGGCCGTGCTCACCGCGACCGGCTGCTTCATGTTCCGCCAGTTCTTCCTGACGGTTCCCGACGAGCTCGTGGAGGCCGCACGCATCGACGGCGCCCGTGAGCTGGCGATCTTCGCGCGCATCATGGTGCCGCTCTCCCGGCCCATCAT
This sequence comes from Streptomyces sp. NPDC047042, assembly GCF_040644035.1. Lineage (NCBI taxonomy): Bacteria > Bacillati > Actinomycetota > Actinomycetes > Kitasatosporales > Streptomycetaceae > Streptomyces > Streptomyces sp. NPDC047042. The sequence continues at coordinate 94,433 of NZ_JBEYVP010000026.1, forward strand.
GCTGACCCTCGCCATCCTGTCCTTCCAGTGGCGGTGGAACGACTACATCTGGCCGCTGCTGATGCTCAACGACCCCGACAAGTTCACCGTGCAGATCGGCATCCAGAGCATCGTCGGCGCACAGAACATCAACTGGTCGGTCCTGCTGGGCGCGTCGGTCATCTCGATGATCCCGCTGATCGTCATCTTCCTGGTCTTCCAGCGTTACGTCATGGGCGCCGACATCAACGCCGGACTGAAGGACTGATCTTGCTCTCCCCGCTCGACCACGAGTTCGTCCGGTCGGTGGCCCGTGCCGCCGACCGGACGGCCGTCCCCCTGGCGGCCGGCCCCGACGAGGAACCCGCCGGTGTGCCGCACCGTGGTCTGGCGCGGCGGGTGAAGACCCTGGTCGCTGCATACCGTTGCCCTGACTCGGAACTGCACGGCGGTGAGCCGGCCGTCGCCGCCGCGGCGACACAGCTCCGCGCCCTGCGGGCCGCGCAGACCGCCTCCGGCCTGTTCGCCGGTGGCGACAACGTGCAGTCACCGCCGGACTCCGCCTTCACCGTCAACGACGTGTGCGACGCGTACGTCCTGGCGGCGGGCGGCGGGCCACAACTGCAGGACATCACGGCGGCGCTGGCCGAGATCGCCGGCGCCGCCACCGCGGGTCTCCTGACCGGTGGCGTGCACACCCCGAACCACCGCTGGGAGCTGAGCGCGGCGCTCGCCCGTCTGCACCGGTCGTTCCCCGACGACCGGCTCCTCGCCCGCGCCGAGGAGTGGCTCGCCGAGGGCGTCGACATCGACACGGAGGGCCTGTACTCGGAACGCAGCGCCGTCTACGCGGCCCTCGTGACCAACCCCTCCCTGCTGCTGCTGGCCGAGGTGCTCGGGCGTACCGACCTGCTGGACGCCGTCGAACGCAACCTCGCCACGACCCTGGACCTGATCAGGCCGGACGGCACGGTGGAGACCCTCCACTCGCGCCGCCAGGACCAGAAGCTGTCGTTCCCGCTGTGGCCCTACCTGCCGCACTACCGGCTGCTCGCGATCCGCACCGGCCGGGGCGACTTCGCCCGCGCGGCCCGCCTGGCGGCCGCCGACGGCATCGACGACGCCGACCTGCTCGCCCAGACCCTCCTCACCCCGGAGCTGTGCCGCGCCCTGCCGGCCCCGGACACGGAGAAGCTCCCGCGCCACCGGTACCTCACGACGGCACGCCTCGCCACCCGCGTCTCGACCACCGCGCACACCGTGGTGTACGGCGGCTCCGACGTGCCCGAGCACCGGCGCATCCGCTCGGGCCTAGCCTGCAACCCCACCTTCCTGCGCGTGTTCGCCGGTGCCGCCGTCCTCGACGCGGTCCGCCTCTCGCGGGCGTTCTTCGACCTGGGCCCGTTCCGCGCCGCCGACATGGAACAGCTCGCGGACAACCGCTACCGGCTCACCCAGACCCTCACCACCGCCTACTACCAGCCGCTCCCGAAGGACCGCAGGCACGACGACGGCGCCTACCGCCTGGTGGACGAGGGCCGCTTCTCCGCGTCGATGGCCTTCCCCGACCGCCCTCAGGACGAGGTCTCCCACACGACCCGGGTCGAGGTCGACCTGCGGGAGGACGGGGCCGACCTGCGGATCGACATCAGCGGCCCCTCGGTGCCCTGGGCCCTCGAACTGACCTTCCGGCCGGGCGGCGAGGTGCGGGGCGCCGTACCGCTCGGCGACGGAAGCTGGTGTCTGACGACCGAGCCGTTGACCTACCGCGTCGGCGACGACGAGATCCGGGTCGAGGCCACCGTCGAGACGGGCGAACCGCTCGCCGGACCCGACCGGAGCGACGTACTGCGCTACGACCCGGGACAGGACTACACCGTCGTCGGCGGCACCGACGCGACGACCGGCAACCGCGTCTACCTCGGTGGGCACGGACCGCAGACACTGACCCTCACACTGCGCGCCACCTCTCAGGCATGAAGGGCTGATCTCCTTGCACCTCCCACGCCAGCTCGGGCCGCTGCACGACCTGCCGGACACTCCGGAGGCGTACGACGCCGTCCTCGCCGACGTCACCGAGCAGGCCCTCGCCCGGCTGACGCCCGAGGGCAACCTCGAACACCCCGACTGCGTCGACGACATCGGCGACACCTCACTCGGCATCACCTCGCTCCTCGCGCTCGCCTGGCAGCGCGGCAAGGACCCCCGGCTGCCGGAGGCGGTGCACCGCAGCCTCGCCTTCCACCTGCGCGAGCGTGTCTACGTCGACGACAACCCCGGCTACCCCAACCTGAAGGTACGCAACTCCGGTCTGCCGTACGCCCGTTACGTACTGGAGTCCGGCGCCCACCCGATCGGCGACTGGCCCAGCACGGTCTGGGCGCTGCTCCACGCGGTCAACGTCCTGGACGCGGCCGAGGGGCTCGTCGCCGACGAACAGCGCGCGGAACTCGTCGAGTTGGCGCGCGGTTACTGGCGCTGGCTGACCGAGGCCACCTTCTTCAACCCGCAGGAAGCCGGCAACCAAGCCATCGGCTGCGTCGTCGGCGGCCTGATGCTCGCCCCCCATCTCCCTCCGGACGAGGGGAACTTGATCCGTTCCCGTGCGATCTCGTTGTACGTCGACAAGATCCGCGCACACCGGGTGAGCGACCGGGGCGCGGCCCTGCCGCCCGAGCACGGCGGCGCCTACGACAACAACTACGGCCCGATCTCCCTCTCCTTCCTCGCCCAGGCCCACCGGATCAGCGGCGAGGAGATCTTCGCCGAGGACGGCGAGGCGCTGGCCCACTACCTCGACGCCCGCCTGACCAACGGGGGCTACGACAACGGCGGCCCCCGCTACAGCGAACAGCACTCCGCCTTCGAATCGGTCCTCGGCCTGCGCTACTTCGGCCAACGCATCGGCTCCGACCTCGGCCGCTACCGGGGCGACAGCCGCTGGGCCCGCGGCGCGGTCAAGCCGGACGGCGGCATCGACGGCCACTTCGCGTGGATGCTGGTCTGGCAGATCCAGGACACCACCCCCTGGCACCGCACGCCCTCGACCCGGCCGCTGCGCCACCAACTCCGTGCCGGCACGGTCTCGGTGGCCTTCGACGACAAGATGACGCCGTCGCTGGTCGAGGCGGCGGGCACCTACTACCTCCCGGCGGCGGTGAACCGCCAGCACGGCTTCGGCCCGGTGACGGACGGCTTCCTGCTCTGCCGCCCGATGGGCGAGGTCCGCGTACGTGACCTGCGCACCGCCGCTCTCACGGCCAAGCTGGTCAGCACGCCGGTCGTCGGCCGCGACCACGTCCTGCGTCACCTCCGATCCCTGTACGTCACCGACGGCACCACCCTGTGGGTCACGGTCGCCGTCGAACACCTCGACGGCACCCCGTACCTGCTCGCCGGCCTGCCCTACGCCACCGACGACGGCGACCGGGTCCGCCGGACCGCCGAAGCCGGCGCCGTGACCTCCGCGGGCCCCCTGCGTCTGACGCACCCGCAGGCAGAGGGCGCGGACCACTTCGACGCCCGCTCGGACACGACCCAGGAGCAGGCGGCCTTCGCTCTCGCGGCGGACCCGCGCGGCTACGGCAACCCCGACGAGGGCTGGCGTCACCTGGTCAGCTCCACGGCACTGGAGGCCGACCCGGCCCCCGGGGCGCCAGAGGGCCTGAGCGTGTTCGCCGTACGGTACGGCGGCGACGGCGACGCCGAATTCGCGCCGGTGTTCGAGGCGACGGCGGAAGGCCTGCTCGTGCGCACCGAGGTGTTCACCGCCGTGATCGGCGATGTCGCGGGGGACGCCCACGGCGAACCGGAGCTGACGCTTCTCGACTGAGAAGGCGGAACGAGGCGGACCGAGACAGACCGAGGCGGACCGACAAGACGTACGAGGCCGAGCAGCTCACCCGCGCGCTGCTCGGCCTCGTCGCATCACGTTGCGCCCTGCCGCGTCGTTCAGCTCTGCCCGTCCACGACCAGGTCCGCCCGGTCCCGGGTCGCGGCGACCAGATCGGCGTTGCGCTGGTCCGTCCCCCGCACCCACGCGAGAGCCGTGTCGGGGTCCTTGCCGAACTCCTCGTGCCGGGCGACCAGCCGACGCACCCGCTCGTCCTCGTCCAGCGCGCAGAACCACACCTCGTCGAGCTGGGCCCGCACCCGCGCCCACGACCCCTCCGTCAGCAGAAGGTAGTTGCCCTCGGTGACGACAAGCCGTGCCGAGGGGAACACCGGGATGGCACCCGCGACCGGCTGCTCCAGCACCCGCTCGAACCCCGGCGCGTAGACGATCTCCGCGTCGCCGCTCTCACGCAGTCGCCTCAGCAGCGCCGCGTACCCCGCCGCGTCGAACGTGTCCGGCGCGCCCTTGCGGTCCCGCAGGCCCAGCCGCTCCAACTCGACGTCGGCGAGATGGAAGCCGTCCATCGGCACATGGGCGACCCAGGGCGAGCCGTCGCCGTTCAGCGCCCGGACGAGCCGTTCGGCGAGCGTCGTCTTGCCCGAACCGGGGCTCCCGGCGATACCGAGCACGGCACGCCGGTCGCCCCGGACCAGCGCCCTGGCCCGGCCGAGAAGGTCGTCGAAGGTGGGTGCGGGGGAGGAGAGGGGGTGTGCCACGCGGCCGAGTCTCTCACCCGGACAGCCCCTCGTAGGCCGCCGCCAGCATCAAAAAGCCCCGGTCGTCGCCGAGCCCGCCCGCGTCGATCATGCGGTTCATGACGTACGCCATCGTCATCCGCGCGTCCATGTCGACCAGGACCATCGAACCGCCCCAGCCACCCCAGAAGCACGTGCGCGGGTTGGGCATCTGACCGCTGTGCAGGCCGTACCCCATGCCCCAGCGCATGGGCACGCCCAGTTCCGAGTCCATGCCGCGGAACTGTTCCTCCAAGGCGCGTTCGCAGCCCGCCTCCGACAGCAGCCGTACGCCCCGTGCGGTGCCCCCGCAAGCCAGGAGCGACTGGACGGCGGCGACCGAGCGGGCGTTGCCGTGGCCGTTCCCCGCGGGGATCTCGGCGCGTCGCCAGGCCTCGGTGTTGGCGGTGACGGGCGGGATGTGCGGGTTGCCGGGACGGTCGCGCGGCAGGGCGGCGTCCGGGTCGAGCACCCGCTCCGCCGGGGGGATCACCGGCGCCACCCGGTGGTCGTGCTCGGCGGGCAGCCCGATGTGGAAGTCGGCGTCCAGCGGCCCGGCGATCTCCTCGGCGAAGAAGACACCCGGGGTGCGGCCGGTGACCCGATGGATCACCTCGCCCACGAGATGCCCGAAGGTCACCGAGTGATAGCCGCCCTCCGTGCCGGGCTTCCAGGCCGGGGCCTGGGCGGCGAGGCGGGCGGTGGCGGTGGGCCAGTCGTAGAGGTTCTCGAGCGTCATCGGCTCGTCCCAGGTGGGCAGGCCCGCCGTGTGACCCAGCAGCTGCCGCACCAGGACGTCGTCCTTGCCGTTCGCGGCGAACTCCGGCCAGTAACGGGCCACCGGCGCGTCCAGGTCGAGTTCACCCCGGTCGGCGAGGACCAGCGCGCACAGCGCCGTCATCGTCTTCGTCGTGGACCACGTGTTGGTGATCGTGTCGCGCTCCCACGCGGTGGTACGCGCCTCGTCGAGGTGGCCGCCCCACAGGTCGACCACCGGCTCGCCGTCGAGGAACACGGCCACGGACGCGCCCACGTCCTTGTCGTCGAGCGAGGCCGTCAACGCCTCGCGTACCGGGGCGAACTGGTCCGTGCACGTGCCGAAGGTCTCCACCATGCGGGCGACCGTAGCCAGGGCCCCGCGAGGACGGCCACCGATTAATTCCGGCCACCCCGTTCGCCCCCGCGCCGCGCCCGGTTCAGGTCCGGTCGATGTGCACGTTCGTCGACTTCACCCGGGCCGTCGCCTCCATACCCACCTCGAGGCCCAGCTCCTCCACGGCCTCCCGGGTGAGCAGCGACACCAGCCGGTGCGGTCCCGCCTGGATCTCCACCTGGGCGGCGACATCGCCGAGCTTCACCGCCGTGACGATGCCGGCGAAGGCGTTACGGGCGGAGGTGTACGACGGCTCCTCCTCGCCGGTGCCGGTGCCCGCGCCGGAGTTGGCCAGCTCGATCGAGAAGGCGGCCAGATCCCGCCCGTCGATCAGACGGCGTCCCCCCTCGTCGCGGTGGGTCTTCACCCGGCCCGCGTCCGCCCACCGCCTCGCGGTGTCGGGGCTCACGCCCAGCAGACGGGCGGCCTGACCAATGGTGTAGGACTGCATACGCGCCAACCTAGCTCCTTCCTTGATCTCGCAAAATGAGCAACCGCGCCCGTCTTGGCGTACTGAAGTGGCAGGGAACGCACGCACGCAGCACCGCCACGCCCGGAGGTACCTCACCCGTGAGCATCACCAGAGCGGCCCCGCCCGGGGCCGGCCACCGCGACACGGAGGCTCCGCCGGACAAGGCGCTGGACAAGGCGCTGGACAAGGTGCCGGACAATGCGCCGGGCCAGGCGCAGGGTGAGCCGCAGGGCTGGCAGTTCAGTTCGCCGCTGGTCCTGACCATGGTGCTGATCCTGGTGGTGGCCCTGCAGGGGCCGATCCGGCGGGCGGTGGCCGCGCCGGTGATGCAGAGCTGGATGACGGTGTTCGTCGCCGTCGTCGTCCAGGCCCTGCCCTTCCTCGTCCTCGGGGTGCTGCTGTCGGCGATGCTCGCGGTGTTCGTACCGCCGTCGTTCTTCGTCCGCGCCCTGCCCGGCCGGCCCGCCCTCGCGGTGCCGGTCGCGGGGATGGCCGGAGCGATCCTGCCCGGCTGCGAGTGCGCTTCGGTGCCGGTGGCCGGCGCGCTGGTGCGGCGGGGGGTCGCCCCGGCGGCGGCACTGGCGTTCCTGCTCTCCGCCCCGGCGATCAACCCGATCGTGCTGACCGCGACCGCCATCGCGTTCCCCGGCAGGCCCGAGATGGTCGTCGCGCGGTTCGTCGCGAGCCTGCTCGTGGCCTGCGCGATGGGCTGGCTCTGGCAGCGCCTCGGCCGCACCGACTGGCTGCGCCCGCCGGCCCATCCCTCCGACGAGGGCCTCGGCAGGGGCGCCGCGTTCTGGAACTCCGTACGGCACGACGTGGTGCACGCGGGCGGTTTCCTGGTCGTCGGCGCGATGGCCGCCGCCACGCTGAAGGCCGTGGTGCCGGCGAGCTGGCTGGGACTCGCGGCGGACAACCCCGTGGTGTCGGTCCTCGCGCTCGCCGTCCTCGCGGTGCTGCTGTCGATCTGCTCGGAGGCGGACGCGTTCGTCGCCGCCTCGCTGACCCAGTTCTCGCTCACGGCCAGGCTGGCGTTCCTCGTGGTCGGGCCGATGATCGACCTGAAACTGTTCGCCATGCAGACGGCGACCTTCGGCCGCGGGTTCGCCCTCCGCTTCGCACCGGCCACCTTCGTCATGGGCGTGGCGTCTGCGGTCCTCGTCGGGGCGGTGCTCCTGTGAACCGGCAGGCACAGGCGGTCGTCCTGTTCCTGGTCGGCGGAGCGATGGTGCACGCCGGGTCCACCGACCTGTATCTGCGGTACGTCAAGGCGGGGCTCCAGCCGATGGTCATCGGCGCGGGCGTGATCCTGATCGTGGCCGCGCTGGCGACGGTCTGGTACGAGCGGAAACTCACCAAGACCGGTCCTGACAACCGAGTTCACACCCATGACAGGGACCCCGGCGTTCACGACGACCCCGACGTTCACGGCAAAGACGTCCACGTCCACCGTGAACCGCGCGTCTCCTGGCTCCTGGTCCTGCCCCTGTTCGCGCTGATCCTGGTCGCCCCGCCAGCCCTGGGCTCCTACAGCGCCCTGCGCACGGGCACGGCCCTCCAGGCGCCGCTGGCGTACGCGCCCCTGCCCTCCGGCGACCCCGTACGCCTCAGCCTGGTCGACTACGCCGGCCGGGCGGCCTACGACCACGGACGTTCACTGGGCGACCGGCGGATCACCATCACCGGGTTCCTCGCGCTCGACGGCAAGGGCACCCCGTATCTCGTCCGGATGGCCCTCAACTGCTGTGCGGCGGACGCCCAGCCCGTCAAGGTCGGCCTGACCGGCCGGATCCCCCCGGTGCTCCAGCCGGACACCTGGCTCGAACTCACCGGCACCTACACCGCGCGGCGGACCAAGGACCCGGTGAACAACGGCATCATCCCGTTCCTCGACATCACCGAGGCCAAGCCGGTGGCGACTCCGCGCGACCCCTACGACGAGAGCTGGAACAACTGAGGCCCGGGTCGGGCCTCGGCTCGGGGCGCCGTCTCAGGGCCGGATCAGCCCGCGCTCGTACGCCTTGACCAGCCGCTGCGGAACCATGTGCGCGACCCCGTCGACGGTGACGGGCACCAGCTGAGTCGTGGTCGCCTTCCACTGGGCGCGGCGGTGACGGGTGTTGCTGCGGGACATCTTCCGCTTGGGAACGGCCATGGGAATCCTCCTCGGTTGGCAAGCGAGACAGGACGCTACATGAAAATGGATCCCATTAACAGTTGAGGTGTGCGGGCCGTGCCCTGGCTGGGTCAGAAGCCGCCGGAGCGGAACTCGTCGTCGGAGCCGGCCACGGCGGTGACGTTGTAGCGGTCGCCGCCCGCGCCACGGTTGCCCTGGTCGTGGTTGTACTGGAACTTGAAGACGTAGGTACCGGCGTCCAGCGTGTTCCCCGGCTTCAGCGTCACCACGTAGTCCAGTTCGCTGCTGCTCCCTCCCGTGGCCACCGCCACCTTGTCCCCGAGGTCGCTCCAGGTCCCGGTGCTGGAGACCCCTCCGGTCTGAATGATCTTGACGACCACCTTGAGGCTGCTGAGGGGCTTGGTGGACTTCACGGTGACGATGCTCTGGTCCCAGTAGGCGTTGGCCTCGGTGGTGTCCACGCTTCCGTCCGACCACAGATAGCTGGTCGTCGTGCTCGACGTGCTCTTCGGATCCGTCGGCGAGGAGCTCTGTTCCCCGGTGCCGCCGGTCGAGCCGGAGGAGCCTTCGGTGCTGCGGTTCGGGGAGGGCTTCGACGCCGGCGTGTGCCCACCCGGACCGGCACCCCCACCCGCGCCGCCCGACACGGGCACATAGACCACCTCGGGGTTCTTCCCGCCGCTGTCCTCCTCCTTCTCGTTCTTCTTGGACGGGGTGCTCGTCGGCTTCCTGGCGGTGTCGGCGCGCTCCTTCTCCCGTGGCGCCTTCTTGTCGGCCGCAGCGGTCACCTGGTCGGAGTCGCCGGCGCTCCAGTCGACGGCTGAGACGCCCCAGGCGGACGCGGCGATCACCAGGACCGCGGCCGCGGAGCCGCCGACCGTCTTCCAGACCCGGCGGCCGGGCAGGAAGCCGCGGATCGGCGTGCGGGCCCTGCGGGCGAACAGATCGGCGAACTCGCCTTCCTGGCGGTCACCTTGCTGAAGGTCGGGCGTGTGCGGCATGAACGTCGGTCCTTAAAGGGTCGGGTGCTGTGGGTGCTGGGGGTCGCGCTCACGGCGTCTGCGGGATGTCCTGTGGCATCAGCGTCATCACGTCGGACTCCGAGACGTCCGGCAGCTCGGCGACGCGGTACGCCTGACGTTCCGTCATGGCCTGGAACAGCTGGCGCGCGGTACGGCCGTTGCCGAACCCGCGGTCCCGGGGCATCGCGTCGAAGCGCGCGGTCAGCACCTCACGGGCCTCGGGGCCGAGTTCGTACTGGTGCTGTGCGGCCTGGTGCTCCACGATGCTGACCAGCTCGGCGCTGCCGTAGTCCTCGAAGAGCAGGGTGCGGTTGAAGCGCGAGGCCAGACCGGGGTTGGAGCGGACGAACGCCTCCATCTCCTTGAGGTATCCGGCGACGATCACCACCACGTCGTCGCGATGGTCCTCCATCAGCTTCAGCAGGGTGGCGATCGCCTCCTGGCCGAAGTCGTTCGAACCGGCGTACTGGGTGAGGGAGTACGCCTCGTCGATGAACAGCACCCCGCCCCGGGCCTGCTGGAAGACCCGTGCGGTCTTCGGGCCGGTGTGGCCGACGTACTCGCCGACCAGGGCGGAGCGGTCGGCCTCGACCAGATGGCCGCGCTCCAGCAGGCCGACGGCGGCCAGGATGCGGCCGTACAGCCGGGCGACGGTGGTCTTTCCGGTGCCCGGGTTGCCGGTGAAGACGAGGTGGCGGCTGAGCGGGGGCGGGGCCAGGCCCATCTCCTCGCGGCGGCGCACCATCCGCATCAGCTTCACCAGGGACGAGACGTCCTGCTTGACGCGGTCCAGTCCGGCGAGGCCGTCGAGTTCGGCGAGCAGGTCCTCGAGGGTGTCCTCGGGGGGCGCCTCGGTCTCCCGCGCGGTGGTCTGCGGGTCCGGTCCCGGGCTGCCCGCGGCCCCCAGGGACTGCTCCGCGCCGGTGGGCAGGTACGGGTTCTTCACGTCCCGTGAGACGCAGTCGTCGAACACCGGCCGGGCGCCCCTCTCCAGGGCCACGTCCTCCTCGGAGTCCCGGACCAGACACCCGCGCAGGGCGGGTGCGCCGCCGGCCGACACATGCAGCGCGGGGAAGGCCGCGCCGTCGCTGCCCGCCCCGGCGAAGACACAGTCCTCGAAGGTGCCGCGGGCCTTCTCACCCACGAACAGGCTGTTCTTGCCGGTCCGGGCCACCGTGACGGACCTGACCCGGGGTTCGGCCCCCGGGCCCACCACCAGGCCGGAGCCCGCGGCGTCCCGCACCGTGCAGCCGTCGACGCTGGGTGTGGCGCGCTCCCCGATCACCAGACCGGCGGTGCCCGTACCGCTGATCCGGCAGTCCCGCAGCACCGGGGCCGTCCCGGTGCCGCAGGAGATCCCGGCCCGCTCGGCGCCCGTGACGTCGCACTCCTCCAGGATTACCGTCCCGGTCGACTCGGTGGTGATGCCGGCCAGGCCGCGCAGCACGGAAAGCCCGCGCATCCGGGCGTCGGCCGCGTTGTCGATCCGCACCCCGGTCAGTCCGCAGTCCGTGATGCGGCCGCCCTCGACCGTGAGGCCGGCGCGGTCGGTGGCCCGGATGCCGTGCTCCGCCGTGGACGCGATACGGCACGACGTGAGCGTCACCCGGGAGTCGTCGCAGGCGTGCACCGCGCTGAACGAGCACTCCGTCACGTCGCCGGCGGCCATGCGGACCTCGGAACGGTCGCCCGCCAGCAGACCGTTGGCCCGGCTGCCGGTCACCGACGTGCCCTCGGCGGTGAGCCGGGCGGTGCCCCGGGCCACCAGACCCGAACCGTGCGCCCGGTCGACCTGGCAGTCCACCAGCTCCACGCGGCTCTCGCCGTCCGCGCTCACCCCGGGCCCCGAGCCGTCCCGCAGACGGCAGTTGACCAGCAGAACGTCCCCGGTGCCGGAGACGGCGACCCCGTCCGTGCCGGTGCGCAGGACCTCGCAGCGGGTGAGCAGGACTCCGCCGTACGCGTTCTCCCGGTCCTCACTCGCCCGGTTCTCCGGACGCCGTGAACTGCCGAGTACCCGTATGCCCTCGCCGGCCGTCTCCTCCACCCGGCAGTCCAGCGCGGTGAGAGTCGCCGCGTCCTCCACCAGCAGCCCGCTGCGGCCGGGAGCGGAGATCCGGCACTCGCGCAGGAGCGCCCTGGCGCCTCCCCGGACGCGGAGCCCCGACCCGGTGACCCGCCGTATCGTCAGCTCGGTCGCCTCGGCCTCCCCTCGGGAGCCGACGACGACACCGGTCCCGTCGACGTCCTCGACCACGACCCGCGTCAGCCGCGCCGAGCCCGTGGTGTTGACGTGCACCCCGGCCAGCCGCGCGTCGAAGACCCGGCAGTGCGTCAGCGTCAGCGACGCGTCCCCGCCCACCTCGACGCGCCCTCGGGAGACGTCACAGGCGTCCAGCTCCAGACCCCCGGAGTCCACCAGCACGGCGGGCATCCCAGGGTCCTGCCCGATCAGGGCGAGGCCCTCGACCCGAACGTCCCGGGCGGCGATCTCCAGCACGGGCCGCCCGGGGGACGCGGCCAGCACCCGTACGGAGTGCTCCGGGCCCCCCTCCGGCAGCAGGCGCACCGTACGGTCGAGGACCAGTTGCTCGACGTACTCGCCGGGGGCGATACGGATCTCGTCGCCGTCGCGGGCGGCGCGCACGGCCGATGTGATGCTGCGGTGGGCGCCGCGTCCCTTGGGAGCGACCCGGTGCACGGTGGAAGTGGGGGTCACAGGAGTTCCGTTCCGTCGGGGAGGGAGACCGGGTCGATGGTCAACCGCTGCGGTGGCGAGGACGCCGAGGCCGGCGTGGCGGGCTTGCTGTCCGGGGGCGGGAAGGCACGGGTCGGCTGGATGTCGGCACCCTGGTTGTTGAGCTTGTAGTTGAGGGTGCCGGCGCCCAGTGCCTCGGCGGCCTGCCAGATCAGCTCGCCGGGGCCGCCTCGGTGGAAGAGCCGCGAGCCCGCGGTGGCGTGCACGGTGTAGCGCAGCAGTCCGCTGGTGATGCCCGCGAAGGCCGAGCTCGCCGCGCCCCAGGCACCGGCCTCGAGGGCATCGGCGCCGGTGAGTTTCTGCCCGTTCACCCCGAACACGGCCGCGTTGACCGCGCCGTTGACGAAACCGGTGAGCACACCGACGCCCAGGTTGCTGAAGAAGTCGTACGAGCCGGAGCGCCAGCGGGTGGGATTCTCGAACACGGTCCACTCGCCGTCCCAGTCGTCGTTCGAGGCGAGCGGGTGGCGGTGCCAGTCCTGGCCCTGGTCGAGGTTGGTCAGCCCGTACTTGAGGTAGCCGAGGCGTGTGGTGTCGTAGGCGACGTTGACGCCGACGCGGATGCCGCCGCCGATGGCGCCGTTGAGAGCGGCCCGTTGCAGGGCCGTCGTCAGGTCGAACTTGGTGTTGCCGATGTCCGCGGTGATGGCGGACACGGCGAAACTGGTGCCGAACTCGATCAGATAGCCCATGGTGAAGTCGGTGACGGCCTTGCGGATCTGGTGCCGCCACATGGGCATGGCCGCCGAGGAGCCGTCCTCGACGCCGGTCCAGATCTCCTGGAACACATCGCGGAACTCACGGTTGTAGCCACGCAGTTCGGTGGTGTAGCCGCGGAAGTCGACCTCGCGTCCGAGGAGCCGCCAGGTGCGGTGCCCGTCCAGGCCCACCTCGCCGCCGATCCTGGGCAGGCTGCTGATCTCGGGCAGCTTGGCGATGTCGAAGTTCGACCAGCGGCCGAAGGCGTCGGTGCCCCAGACCCGACCGGTGATGGTGCGCTGGGCCACCAGCCGGCCGTCCTGGTACTCGCGCCACTGGTTCCACAGCGACTCCGACTCCCGGAAGCGGCCCTCGACACCCTCCACCGGATCCCGGCGGTGGACCACCTTGCCCATGTCGAACTCCTGCCAGACCTCACGGTTCACGGTGGCCGACACATCAGGCTCGAAGTGGCGCGCGGACCGGGCGAGGAGATCGGACAGGGTGACGCGGCCGGTGTCCACGGGCGGTGCGACGGCCGGCTCGTTCACGGTGTACGCGTACTCGCGGACCCGGCCGCCGTCGCGGAACCGTACGACGTCGGTACCGATGTGGTCGGACCAGCGGCCCTTGGCCAGGTCCTGGTAGGTGCGCACGCCCTTGGACTCGACCGTGCCGTCGGCGTGGATCTTCTGCCAGGACCAGGTGCCGTCTGACCTGCGGGTGGCGTCGACCCAGACGGAGCCGTCGCCGGTGGCGTTGCGCTCCCGGATCGCGTCGCCCCGCTTGCCGCCGGCCGACCTCTCGAAGTCGATGAACGAGTCGTCCCAGGTACGGGTGTGCACCAGCGAGCCGCGGTTCTGGACACGGATGCCCTCGGTGGCCTCGCCGTCGGGGCCGGTGGCCTTCCAGGTCCAGTGGTCCTTGCGGGGGTCGCCGTGCGCCTCGACGTACAGCTCGCCCCAGTGGTCGCGCCGGCCGGTGATCTGGAGCTGGGTGTTCTTGTCCACCCACACCCCGGACATGTCGTCGGCGCCGATACCGCGCGCCGGGTTCTCGGCGAGGTACTCGCGTACACCGGTGCCCTGGGAGCGCATGGACAGCAGCTCGTCGCCGTCCGCGTTCTTGAACACGTCCACGAAATCGCCGTCGGGGGAGACATGCCGGATGCCGGTCGTACCGGTCCTGGTGTCCCGCCAGGGCAGTTCGTACGAGTCAGCCGTGCCGTTCCACTTCGGGGCCGGGGCCCACTGCTTGGGGTCGACGGCGCTGCGGCCCACCTCGATGACGTTGCCGTTCTCCAGCGTGCGCACCTCGCGGACGACACGGCCGTACCGGTCGATGTCCTGCCAGTTGCGGCCGGCGTGCGAGACCAGGCGCACACCGCGCAGTGTGGTGCCGTCGGCGGCGGTCTCCGTCCACTTGGACACCTGGAACATGGAGTCGCCGGTGATGAAGTTCCGGAAGAACCCGTCGAACCGGCCCTGACCCGCGCGCGGGTGCCAGAACGCCGCCGGGATGCGCTGGTCGGAGATCCGGACGACGTGCAGGCTGCCGCCGTCGGCGAGCTGGGCGACCTCGTCGGTGAGTTCGTCGACGAAGTCGATCGGCTTGTTGTTCGGGCCGACCGCGGTGTGCACCACGGGGTTGGTCCGCATCCCGGCGGGGGCGGGCCCGGACAGCATCGGGTGCTCCAGGTACTGACGGGATCCGTGATAGCCGTTCAACGGCCATACGTCACCACGCCGTTGGGCGACAACCCGCTGCCCGGTGGCCGGATCGAGATACCTGTCCTTGTAGCCGATGCGGGTCCAGGTCCAGTCGCGGGTGCCGTGCAGCGCCTCGGTGCCGTCCTTGTCGAAACGCGTCCAGACCCAGTCGCCCTTCACGTTCTTCTCGGCGCGGATCATCCCGCCGTCGAGGGCTTTGGTGTACGTGCGGACGTCGAGGATGTCCACCGGCGCCCAGCGGTACGGGAGAGTGTCGTGGAAGGTTCTGCGGTCGCTGTCGAAGATCCGCTCCCCGGCCCGCAGCCTGTTCCCGGCCTTGTCGAACTCGGTCCAGCGGGCCCGGCCGAACCGGTCGAGGTCGAGGTGGAGGACATGGCCGTTGCCGAGGACCTCCCGCTCGAACAGGTTCACCTTGCCCTCGCCGGTCAGCTTGAACTGACCGGTGGCCGACTTCTCCACCTTGGCCGTGTCGAAGCGTCCGGTGAGTGGATTGCCCGAGGAGTCGAGCCGTACGGCCTTGCCGGCGGCGTGGTCGATCTTCCAGTACTGCCCGTTGACCTTGCCGCCCTTGACCCGTACGGCGATGTTCTCCTCCACCAGGCTGCCCGCCCGGTCGAACACCATCCGCTCCAGCGGCTGGGCGCCCTTGCCGGTGGGGACCAGGGCGGTCCGGCCGTCGTCGAGGAACTCGGCACGGAAATCCGGACGTCGACCGCCCGCCGGGTCCCGCAGTTGGGGTACGCCGTCGGCGTCGACGCGGAGAATGCCCCGGCCCCCGGGGAGTTGGACGTCCCGGAGCGCGTGCACGCCGTCGGGGCCGTAGTGCCAGTGCGTGGTGCCGGCCGCGTCGGTGAGGGTGAGGCCGCCGGGCAGGTCGGTGCTCGGGGCGACCGTGAAGAGGTCGTCGGCCGGACGGGTGCCGACGAAGTCGACCGAGGCGGGCGTCCACGGACCGCCGTCCGCCGACCGGCCGGTGACCCCCAGCTTCAGCCCGTCCAGATCGCTCGGTCCACCTCGCAGGAACACCTCCTGGTAGACCAGTCGGCGGTTCGCGTCGAAGCCCAGCGTCACGTCCGACGGGGTGTGGTGCACGGTGAAGCGGCTGCCGCCGGGCCCGCCGTGCGGCGTCGGCGTGACGGTGAGGTCGCCGATCGGCCGGGCGTCGACGCCCCGGGCCACGGTCAGGGACCGGAGGTCGTCGAGGCGGGTTGCCGGCGGCCGGTCGAGATAGTCGCCGAGTACGGTGACGGCGTGCTGCCGCAGCGTGTGCCAGGTCTGTCCGGTCAGCTGCCGCACCTGGTCGTCCAGCGACTCCGGGCGCAGGCTGAACCTGTTCGGCGGCGCGGTCGCGTCGTCGAGCGTACGGATGACGATCTGGGCCGCGTTGTCCAGGGCGCTGCCCTCGGGGAGGTCGCCGAGGTCGCCGAGGTCGTCGAGGCGGACCGGTGCGGTGCCGGGTGCGGCGTCCTCGGTGAAGCGCAGGAATCCGGGGCCGTCCGGGTCCGGAAGGTCACGGAGGACGAGGCGGTGGTCCGCGTCGAAGTGGAAGCGGCTGTGGGTGATCGTGTCGGTCACCGTGAAGCCGTTCGGCAGGCGTCCGGCGAGCGCGCTGTCCACCGGGGTGAGCCGGAGGGCGCCGGTGAGATGCTGCGGGCCGGTCAGTTCGACCACCCTGGTCGTGGCGCCGCCCGCGCCCGGTGTGACCGTCACCTTGATCCCCAGGCCGCCCGGCCCGTCGAGGCCGGGCAGTGCGATCGGCAGCTCCTGCTGACGCAGCAGACCACCGGGTTCGAACCGCCACACCGCCGTGAGACCGTCTGTGCCCGGCAGGGGCACCCGCACGGTCAGTTCGCTCAGCGCACCGGTCGTGTTCCGGACCGGCGTGGCCGCCGCACCCGGTACGGGCACCCCGTCCCGGCCGACCACCGTCATCGGGTTGAGCGCTTCGTCGGTGAACCGCAGGGCGAAGTCGGTGCCGGACAGCGGTACTTCCCGGTGCTCCAGCCGGCCCAGGGAGTCGAACTGCCAGCGCACACCGCCCTGCGGACCGGTCGCGGTGAAGCCGCCGCCCTCGCGCACGGTGACCGGGACGTCCGGCAGGCGCACCGGGCCCCCCTGTGCGGTGAGGTCCACCATCTCGATCCGGACCGAAGCCGGGACGGTGTCGGTCGCCGCGACCTCCGTGACGCGCAGCCGCAGCCCCGTCACATCGGCCGGCCCGGACAGGGGTATCTCCCGCACCGAGGAGACCGGCGGGACCGGGGAGTCGAGGAACTGCCCCGGGACGCCGGGGCCACTCAGGTCCGAGACCGGCCCCTGTGTGATCCGCGGCAGGTCGACGACGGGCACGTCCGGGCCGCCGACCAGCGCGCCGGCCACCGGCCGCCCCAGTTCCCCGGGCAGCGGTCCTGCTGCGACATGCGGCGCCACCGGTGGGGCGGCGGGGACGGCTGAAGCGGGTGGCCTGACGGCGAGGGGGGTCCTCGCGGTGATGTCCTCCCACGTCTGCGGATGCCGGGCGGCGATCCACTCGGCCTTGTGGCGGGCCGCCGCCATCCTGAGGATCTCGTCGGTGGTCCTGTTCCGGTAGGTCCGCCCGGCGTCGGGGTCCCGGGGGAACTCCGCGCGGTACCAGTCGGCGAAGGCATCCCTGTTCTCCGGCCCGGAGACGAAAGCGTTGATCTTCCTGACCGCGATCGCCCGGTTCCCGCCCAGCTCCGCCAAGGGGTCGGTCACCAGGGAGACAGGGGCCTTCTCCTGCGGTACGAAGCCCTTCAGCTCGTCCGGGAGGGTCCGGAACTCGAACAGCAGGGCTCGCTCCCCGCCGACAGTGGCGTTGTTGATACCACGTCCGGCCACCTCGTTGCCGTTCAGGATGTACTGTCTGGCGGCCGTCCAGATGGACTCGTCACCGATGGCGGGGGTCTCACGGAGGAGCCTCAGCGTCACGGCGCGGTCACCGGGGGACAGGGAGTCGAGGACGAGGCTCGGCCTGGTCCGGGGCAGCACCTTCCACTCGTTCTTCACCGCCGGATGGGTCAGCCCGTGGTACGGCGGCGCGCCGGCCCAGTCCTCGATGGGGATGCCGTGTCTGTTCACCAGGCCGGAGGTGAACTCGATGACGGACTTCGTGTACGTGTACGCGTGCTCCACCCGCTCGGGCGCGTCGAGCGTCTCCCGCACGAGCGCCGTCCGCAGGGCGTCGTCATCGCGGAAAGCGGGCTTGTACCAGTGGGCGTGGTCCGCCAGCAGTCTCAGCTCGGGCGTGGCACGGGTGCCGAAGTCCACGGCCCTGATACCGATCGTCGCCTGCTGCTGGGTCGTCGGCATGGAGACCGAGGGCAGTCCCTCGAGTTCCAGTCCGTTCCCGGCCGCGATGACGTGCCGGTCGCTCGTCACCTGCAACCTGTAGAGGCCGTCGGGGCTGATCATCGACTCGAGCGGCTGGTGGTTGTGGACGCCGAGCCGGTCCTTGAAGACGTCGAGCAGCCATTGGGTGGCGTCGTTGCGGGCACCGATCGCCACCTGGTCGCCCAGCCGTGAGGGATAGGTGATCAGCTCCACGGTGTGCGTCTGCCAGTTCCCGTGCTGGGCCATCGGGAGGCGCGCGGGGTTGGTGTATCCGCCCGTACCCATGTCCTTCGTGACCATGAGCAGGGGTTCGTCGGTGTCGACCTTCGACACGAAGGCGAAGGTTCTGTCCGCGCTCCCCGGGAGGGCGACGACGAACCCGCCGAGTTCGCTCTCGGTGCCGATGGAAGGGGCCGGGAAGGACGACTCGAATCCCGGCGCCACGGCCCGCGCGGGCCGCGCGGGCACGGGCGTCCGGGGCAGGTTCACGGTGGGAGCGGCGGTGGAAACCGGGGGCGGGGGTACGCGGGGCGGGGCAGGAGCCGGCGGGGGAGCGACCGGCGGCGGAGCCGGGACCGCCGGGCCTTCCAGGGGCATGTGCTCGCCGGCCGGAACCGTTCCGGTGAGATCGCCGGCGACGTCGTCCAGAACGCTGTTCCCGGGGACGTCGGTGAGCGGGAGCCGCTCCGGCACAGGGCCGCCGAGACCGTCGAGGGCTGTCACCGGGCCCACGCTCGTCTCCGGCACCACCGACCCGGACACATCCAGCCGGGTGGACGCGGCCTCGTCCGCCGGAAGGTCCACGAAATGGCCGTCCCGGTCGAAGACGAGCCGAGCGCCGGTCGGGTCGGTCATCGCGAACCCGCCCGGCAGCCGCTGCGCCAACTCCCCGTCCAGCCGTACGACGGAGAAGGCGCCCTCGCCCGGCCCCGGCACTGCCAGCCGGTACGCCGGTGTCGTTCCGCCGCCCGGCAGCCGGGTGAAGGTCGTGGTCAGCCGGGCCCCGGTCAGCGGGCCGCCGACGGGGCCGGACAGCGTCAACTGTTCGGACAGCCGCGTACCGTCCAGGTCGAAGCGGCCGGTCCAGGCCCCCTCCAGTGACTGGACCCGCACACCGGTGACCACGTTCAGCGCGCCCCTGACCGGCTCGATCACCACGCCGTCGGGCACCGGCAGTCCGTCCGTGCCGACCACCCGGGGAAGCGCGCCCGGCCCTGGTTCGGCCTCGAAGCGGAGGAAGCCGTCCGCACCGGGGAACCGGATGTCACGGAACTGAAGGACCTCGTCCGCGTCGAAGACCAGGCGCATGCCCCCGGCCCGGTCGGTGAACGCGAACGCGCCGTCGTCCAGCGGGGTCCGCTGCCATTCCATCCGTAGGCTCGGTAGGCCCGTGACCTGCTGAGGATCCAGCAGCACGGTCTCGACGCGGGGCGCGGGAGTGTCGAAGCGGTCCAGCCGGAGGGAGTTGGCGTCGACGCCCGGGACGGAGACCGGTCCCTGGTCGCCGAGGCCCGTCGGCCGGCCGTCCCCGCCGAACCTGGCCCCGATCCCGTCGGGCGTGGTGAGGGTGAAGACGCCGTCGGCCAGGTCGACCCGGACGTCGGGGACGATCCCGGAGTCCGTCCTGAGGACCCAGTCGACGGTCTCTCCGGGCTCCATGGTGACCCACCGACCGGTGGGCCGCCCCAGGTCGTCCAGCAGCCCCAGCTCACCGACGCGCGGCTCCAGCAGCCGACCGGAGTTCATGCCGGCCGGATGACGCCACTCGACGGAGACGGCCTTCACCTCGAAGTCCGCCTTGAACGTGTCCGACAACCGGAGGTCGCCGGCGGCTTCGGGCCGGACCCGGGCGTACGGACCCTCCAGATAACTGCGGGGAATGGTGCCCTTGATCAGCCATTCCTGGTCACGGGTGGTGTTCAGCAGAACGCGGACGTCTCCGGCGACCTTGCCGATCGCGTCCTTGCCGCCCCGGCCCACGACATTGACGTCGTTCTTCTTGAGGAAATCGATGACGTCGTTGCGGGAACTGTTCCCGGTGAGGCCCGAGAAATCGAGCCGCTTCCCGATGGTCCGCTCGATCTGGTCGCCGATCAGTTGCTGGAGATCCCGGGCCGGGAGAATTCCCACGTTCTCCAGCTTCCCGGCCTTGATGTCCAGCCCCAGCTTGTAGACGTCGAGGGCGAACTCCGTGTCGCCGTACACCTTCTCGCCGCCGGCCACGGCGAACGAGGTGAAGGGACTGTTGCTCTTCCGCTCCGCGATCTCGGCACCCGCCACATGCTGGAAGGCGGTGGTCCTGCCGTCCGGATTGGCCGGGACCATTCCGAGGTCGGGATCGAAGTGCGACTTGCGCAGGCCCTTGGCGTCGACCTCCACCGCGTGGAAGTCGTCCTGCCGGATGAGCTTCACGCCGTGCAACTGCTCCAGGTCGACGTTCGACATGAAGAAGTCGTCCGTCCTGACGACCAACTGGGGACTCTCCACAGGAGGGAGCCCGAAACCGGAGGTCCGGCCTGCGGACTCCAGCAGGTCCGTGGGCGCGGTGACCGGTGCGGTGGTGGTCGGGGCGGCCGGTACGCGCTGCGGCGATTCGACGGTCGGATAGGTGTCCGTCAGATACTTCTTCGGAATGGTCCCCTGCACGAGCCAGGTGTTGTCCCGGCGCACCTGCAGCAGCGTCTTGATGTCCGTCGTGACCGATGCGCCCAACTTCTTCGGCACGTTGTACTCGGCGAGGAATTTCTTGATGTCGTCGTTCTTCGTCAGGTGGGTGAACTTCGACGGGATCTCCAGAGTCGAGTCCCCGACGGCGAACCGGATCTCCTTGAGGATCTCCTGCTGCAGTTCGGAGTTTGACAGGATCCGCACGCCTTTGAGGGTGTCCGCACCGGCTGTGATGTCATTGGTGAGGGAGACGAGATCGAGCCCGATCTCTTTGTCCCCGAAGGGCTTTCCGGTACCGCCGGGCACGGAGAACGCGGTGAACTGACTGTTCTCCTTGAACAGCTTGGCATTGGCGGTGGACACCGCCTGGAGCGGTGTGATGGTGCCGTCGACCTTGACCGGTACGAGACCGTCCTCGGTCAGCCGTGTCTTCATACCGGACTTGCCCACCGTCGCCGAGAAGTCCGCGTCCTGCCGCACCAGCCAGTGGACCTGCGGCACGGACGGCGAGAGCAGGGGTCTGCCGTCCAGACCGATCCTGGTGACGAGGCCGTCGGCCGGGGCGAGGGTGAAGACGCCGTCGGTCACGGTCACTTTGACGTCGGGGACGATCCCGGAGTCCCGCTTGAGGACCCAGTTGACAGTCGGCCCGGGCTCCATGGTGATCCACTGACCCGTGGGCCGCCCCAGGTCGTCCAGCAGCCGCAGTTCACCGGTGGGCAGGCCGGCGGCCGGGCCGTCGACGCGGGTCATCATCACCGTGATGTCGCGGCGGACGGTGTCCAGGTTCATGCCGAGCCGGTCGAACGCCATCCTCGACCGGTTGAAGCCGACCTGCGCGGCGCTCAGATCCAGGTCGGCCTGGGCGCGGCGCAGTGGCGGAATGTCGACCTGCCCGGTGAGGTCGCTGAGCCTGCGCCCCGCGGTGTCCAGTTGGAGCTGGGCGGACTGGGTGCGGATCCAGGCCTGGAAGCGGTCCGTGGCGAGCTTGCCGGTGGCGCCGCCGGTGACGATGTCCCGCAGGGTGAGCGGGGTGAGGGCGGGGCTCTTGGTGACCGGGGCGGCGAGGTCCGTCCCGACCGGCCCCAGGCCCAGGAGTTCGCGTGCCGTGCGGGAGCCGTCGCCGGTGTCGGGGAGCAGCCGGGTGAGGTCGTCGAGCTTGATGCCGAGCTCGTCCAGGCGGTCGGTACCGGCGACCGACCGCAAGGTGGGGACGCGGAGGTCGGCCGGGCCGATGACCTCGATCTTCACGCCGTCCTTCAACCGCACCCGGACGTCCACCGGGTCGGTCTTCCCGACCCGCAGGACGACCCCGTCCGGGGTGACGTTCACCAGGTCGATCTCGCCGTCCAGGATCTGCCGCACCTGGAACTCGCTCAGCCCGCCGAGCCTGCCGTCGAGGCTCAGCTCCGCCAGGTTGTGGAGCGGCGTGAGCAGCCCGGTCGGGGTGCGCTCCACGCCGGTCAGCGTGTCGAGGTCCCGCAGCTCGTCGAGCGCGGTGCGCGGGGGCGGCAGGTCACCACCGAGGCGGCCGCTCGTGAGGTCGAGAAGCCCGACGCGTTGGTTCACCGGGGGGAGGAAGCCGAGCCGCTGCCCGCCGGGGGCCGTGCCGACCGGCAGGCCCACCGTGTCGAGGATGTGCAGGTCGTCGAGCCGGCCACCCATGTCGTCCAGGCTGCCCGGCATCCGGGGGGTGCCCGGGCCGGACAGGGAGCTGAACCCCGGCGTACGGGGTGCCGTCACCGGATGCACCGAGATCTCGGCCAGCTCGTCGAGCATCTCGTTGAACTCCGGGGTGCCGGGCACGGCGAGTCTGCCGGTGTTCGTGCCGGTCGGGCGCAGGGTGCCGCCCCGGTCGAGGTCGCGGCCCGTCAGGTTCCCGAGATCCGCGGCCGACGAACCCGTTCTGCCGAGTGGGCGCAGCGTCCGCGGAGCCAAGCGCATGCCCCGGTCGATGAAGCCCATGCGGAAGGCGCCCCGGTAGCCGAACCGCGCGATCTCCGAGTACCTCATCGGCAGCAGTGCCGTGGTGACGAGCCTGCCCATGCTCATGATCGTGTAGACGCCCAGCCGGGCGGCGGTGTTGCCGCCGACGAACGCGGTGGACTCGACGAAGTCGCGAGTCAGCGCGGACCTGCCCTGCCGGAAGACGCCCCGGGCGAATCCGCCCATGAACCTCAGGGTCGATCCCAGCATCGCGGGCACCTTGGGCAGCACCCGGGGCAGCGCCCTGAACCCGCCGCTCACCCGGCCGGCGAGCCCCCCGCCGAACTTGACCAGGCCCATTCCGGCCCCCGACAGGAGCCGGCCGGGGGAGTTGAGCAGTGCCCTGCCGCCCCGGAACAACAGGCGCCCGCCCGCGGAGAGGCCGCTTGCCAGGCCCTTCCCTCCCGACAGGCCCAGCCGGAGCAGCCCGCCCAGGGTGGTGATGCCCTTCGTCGACGGGAACAGAATGCCGAGGAAGGCGAGGCCGAGGCTGAGGGCGTTGCCGTTGCCCGAGGCGTAGTCGACGAGGGCCTTGGCGAAGAGCACCAGACCCAGCCCGAAGGCGAGGAGGCCCAGCGGGCCGCCGATGATGGCCGCGACGAGGGTGATGACCAGGGCGACGATCTCCAGGACCTTGAAGAACGTCGACACGAAGCGCTTCCAGGCGCTCTTCTTCGGCTTCTTCACGGGCCGCGACACCAGCCGGGCCGCCTCGTGCAGGGCGTCCTCCAGGATCTTCCCCTCGGCCTGGATCACGTCCGTCTCGGCGTCCACCTCGCCCCGGGCGCGGGTCAGCTCCGGATCGTTCTCGGGCAGCGGCTGACCGCCGACCCGCTCCAGCGCGGCCACGGTGTCCGCGGCGTTCTCTGCCCGGTCCTGGGAGTCCCCGAGGGCGCGGGCGTACCGAGCCGTGGCGTTGGCGGCCATGTCGAACGAGCGGTTGATGTTCGCCATGAACACCTTGAGCTCGTTCTTGACGTACGTACGCAGGGCGTCCGCGGTCCGGCCCTCGAAGCCGCCGTCCTCCGCCTTGGCCAACAGGGTGTCGAGGCCGCCGCTGACCCGTCCGGCAAGATCGCTGAGGTCGCGCAGCTCCTTGGTGACGTTCTCGACGACGCCCGGATTCCCCGTCACCGGATTGCCGGTGAATCCGACTCTGCTCCACTCGTCGGAGGTGGCCAACGAATCCTCCAGGCGGTCCGGGACGCGGTACCGGGACTTGGGGTACCGAGTGCAGACGTATCCCGGCGCTCCGAGAGTTCAAGAAAGTGGCGCACGCCACAGTTTCCGCCGGTCAGCGAGGTGCGGACGAAATCTCTTTGAACCATCCGGGCCCGAGTCCTCGTCTACAGAGCGGCTCGGCACCCACGCCCGGCAGCGACCGCTTCGAGGGAGGGACGGCGGACATGGCGCGCGTCTCCTACGACTACGACCTGATGACCGTCCTCGCACGTCATCTGTGGCACCTCCGCGACGAACTGGACGTCACCTCCCAGTCGGACAAGACCTTCGCCCCGGGGGACATCGGCCCGCGCCGGGAGACCGCCGAGGCGCTGGAGGAGTTCTACGGCGCCTGGAAGAAGTCGTTCAAGGAGGGCTGGCAGGTCATGACCGACCTCGGGGATCTCCTCGACAGGGCGGGCAAGGCCTTCTACGACCAGGACGCCGCCCAGGCCGCCGGCGCCGCCCAGCAGGTCACCGCCCAGGTCCGGAGCGAGGCCATCCGGCACAACGAGGTTCGCAAGCAGACGCTGGACGGCAAGCGCCGCCAGGCGCTGGCCAGAAGGTCGGAGGCCGGCTACAAGATCCAGCAGGCCCGTCTGAAGAAGGACCAGGACGCGCTGGCCGAGAAGCGCAAGAAGCTCGACGAACGCACTGCGGCCCAGCAGAAGCAGCAGGAAGAGCTGAACAGGAAGCAGGAGGAGCTGGCCAGGAAACGCGAGCCCCTCCTGAAGCGGCAGGACGAACTCGAGGCCAGACAACGGCAGCTCTGGCAGGAGGAGAAGGAACTCCTCGCCCGGCGCGAGGAACAGCTCCAGGCGAAGCGGGACGAACTGGCCAAGGAGTACGAGGCCCTCCGCTTGAAGCAGGAGCCCCTGACCGAGCGGCAGGAGGAACTCACGCGCGAGCAGCAGCGGCTCTGGGCGGACGAGAAGGCCCTGCGCGCCGAGCAGAACGCGGCGATCGAGAAGAAGGCCGACGCCCTGGAGCAGGAGCAGAAGGCCTACGACGCCAAGCAGGATGCCCTTGACGAGAAGCAGCAAGCCCTACAGAGGGAGCGGGAAACTCTGCTGCGCAGGGGCAACGCCACCCAGGCGGAGCTCGACGCCTGGCAGCGCGAGCAGGACGCCCTGGACAGGGAACGGGACGCCCTGTGGGAGAACGAGGGCAAGGGGCTCTCGGCGCGGTGGGAAGCCCTGGAGCAGGAACAGCGGGACGGGGAGAAGGCGTTCGCCCCGCTGAACGAGCGGCAGAGGGCCATCGACGACGCACGCGAGAGGCTGAGCCGCGACCAGGCGCCCCTCTCCGAGCGGCAGGACGAACTGCAGGCGAGGCAGAAGGACCTCTGGGCCCTGGAGAAGTCCACCCAGAAGGAGGTCGAGGACGCCGTGAAGGGGAAGCAGGACGGCCTCGACGCCGACCGGGCCGACCTTCAGACCCGGCTCGACCCCCTGGACCAGGAGTCGCGGGACCTGCAGGACCGCCAGAAGGAACTGTGGGACGACCAGGCGA
The DNA here is from genome assembly GCF_040644035.1 of Streptomyces sp. NPDC047042. Taxonomy (NCBI): domain Bacteria; kingdom Bacillati; phylum Actinomycetota; class Actinomycetes; order Kitasatosporales; family Streptomycetaceae; genus Streptomyces; species Streptomyces sp. NPDC047042. The sequence goes on from NZ_JBEYVP010000026.1 coordinate 119,749, forward strand.
AGACCGAGGGCGCGCAGCACGAGCTGACCGAGGAGGAGACCCCCCTTCAGCAACAGCAGCAGGACCTCCAGGAGCGCTTCGGCGAGGAGCAGGACAGCATCCGCGACCGGGACTTCGACAAGGACGAGGACCTCGGCCAGCTCAGGGGAATGCGCGGTGAGCTGGACGATCTGCCCGACGAGGCCTACGTGCCCACGGGCTACACCATGGAGGACGAGAACAGCACCACCACGGTGTCGTTCCAGCTCGACGAGAACGGTGAGATCAAGGTCGACAAGAACGGCGACCCCCTCGAGACGACCACCACCGTCACCAACAAGAACACCGGGCTGTCGTACTCGGAGACGTACCACCCCCTGTCCCGCGACGGCGACTCCGTGACGACGATCCGAAGCTCCGACGGCTCGGTCACCAAGGTCTACATGGACTCCGACCCGGAAGGCTCGCCCGACGGCTGGATGAAGCGCTACGTCACCGACGAGACGGGCACGGACACCCTCCAGATCTGGACCAAGCGCCCGGACGGCGACTGGGAGCTGACCATGGACAAGGAGCAGTACTTCAGCTCCGAGGCGGGCAAGGAGGACGACCAGCAGCGGCTGGACCGGCCCCCGGCCTACCTCACCGTGGAGAAGCCGGTGGTCGACCCGGACGGCCGCCCGGCCGGCTCCACCGCTCCGGGGCGGACGACCACGGTGCAGGAGGGCGTCACCCGGACCGACTACCCGGGCTCCGACGGATCGGTCACCAAGGTCGTCACCGACGAGAACTCCGGCACCCGCTACGTCGCCGACGCGAGCAACGAGATCCAGGAGATCTGGCAGCGCGACGAGAACGGCGGCTGGTACCTCAGGGAGTCCGTCACCCAGCACGAACGCGGCAGCGCCGAACCGCCCCTCGGAACCCTCGGAGAGAACTGGCGCTGAGTCCTGTGGGGCGCCCGGCGCCCCACCCCCAAGTTCCCGGCGCGCGCCCGCGCGGCGTCGTCGGGTCCCTCGCACACCGAACACAAGAGAACGAGGTCCACCATGCCCAAGAACATCATCAGCGACGAGGATGTCGAAGCCACCTCGAAGAAGCTCGAGTCCGCGGTCAGCGACACCATCGTCCCCCAGCTGACCTCGCTGCAGTCCGCGGTCGACAACCTGCTCCACGACGGCCTGGTGCTGACAGCCACCAGCCCGAAGATGCAGGCCTCCTACGCCAACTTCAACAAGTCGTTGACGGAGGCCGTGAACAATATCACTCAGTTCTCCAAGCAGTTCCGTGACGTCTGCAAAGCGGTGAACAACCTCGACTCGCAGATCGCCGGCGGCATCCCCACCTGATCCCGCCCCCGAGGGATGTCGACCTCCAACTCCCCCTCCGTCGGCATCCCTTCGGCCAGGGGTGTCGGTCCTCATCGGACCGGCGCCCCTGTCGGCGTTTTCGGACCTTCGCTGGAATGCGCGGCTGTCGCCTCCCCGAACTCCCTACCAGGGAAATTGTCTTCTTGGGAAGTCTTGAAACATTCGCAACCGCTCATAGACTCCCTGCGGAACCTCACATTCCACTCATGAACGTGAGTCCACCCCGGGTACCCGTGCTTAGCCCTGCCCAGCTCACGCCGCCGCCGCGGCGCCCGATCGGACCGGCCCCGAAGTCCCCTGCCGGTCCTGGGGGAACTATGAGAACGCCCACGCCCAGTACCGCCGTGACCGGGAGCGATCCCGACACCGGCGGCGCCTCGCCCTCCGGCGACGGATCGATCCGCAGGCTCTACGAAGAGCACCACGGCCCCCTGCTGCGCTATGTGTCGAGCCTCATCCGGGGCGACCGGCAGCGGGCCGAGGACTTCGTCCAGGAAACCCTGGTACGAGCCTGGTTGAACACCGGCAGCCAGCCGCCCGGCTGGTCGCCGTCCCGGGCCTGGCTGATGAGGGTGGCGCACAATCTGGTGATCGACTGGTCGAGGCGCGAGCGAGTGCACACCGAGATCCAGCACGAACACACCCTGGACCAGCACATGGAACCCGTGGATCCGATGAGCCAGGCCGTCCAGCGCCGCTTGATGGTCCACGCCCTCTCCCGGCTCTCGCACGCCCACCGCGAGGTCCTCTTCTACGTCTACGTCCTCGGCTGCACCGGCCCCGATGCCGCCGACGCCCTGGGCATACCCGCGGGAACCGTGAAATCCCGGACCCATCACGCGATGCGGGAGCTGCGCCGCCGGCTCCCCGAGTACGCGCCGGCGGCGGCATGACCGGGTCGGCCGTGACAGGCCCCGATCCGACGCACGGTGTCGTCATCGCGCTCGGAAAACCCGGCGATTCGCTGCTCACGGCCCTCATCGTGGCCGTCGTCGTGCTGCTGCTGCTCGTGCTGCTGCTGCGGCACATGATCCGCAAGCGAGGCGGCTGGCGGCGGTTCCGGCGCCGCCTGGGCCGTGAACTGGCCCTCACCCGGCGGGCGTTCGGTGAACCCCTGCGCGCCTACCGCCGCCACCGCCGTGGTGTGCGCGCCCTGACCCGCCAGCTGTCCGACCCCCGGGGCGGTCTGCTCGTACGACGGCTGCTGGACGCGGCGGGAGCGGCCCTGGCCGACGCGCCCGGGGCCGTGCCGTATGCCGTGCGGCTCGAACCCGGCTGGGCCGCCGTGCAGATCGCCGGACGCTCACTGCCCGAGCCACCCGCCCCGTGGGAGGCCGCCGCCGAACGCGGCCCGCAGCGCTGGGAACTGCCCCTGGACGAGCAGCACGCGCTGCCGACGGCCGGGCCCCTTGCCGGTGCGGACGTCCGGCCGCTGCCGGTCGCCGTCGGCATGGCGGACGACGCCTGTGTGCACCTCGATCTTGCCGCCGGGCCACGACTGGTCACCGTGGAGGGCGACACCGCCGCCCGGTCCCGGCTGCTCCAGGCCATGGCGGCCCAGCTGGACCGGCCCGGCAGCGGCGCCAGTGTCATTGTCACGGCCGGGCTCCATCCGCAGCACCGGGGCCGGCGACTCGACACGGCGCTGCGGGAACTGGAGGCAGCGGCCGCGGCCGCGGACGGTGACCGGGATTCCGGTGAGATCGGGGAATCCGGCCGCCCCGACATGACCGTGGTCGTCTGCGCCGCCCCCAGCCCGGAGCAGGCACGGCGGCTGGGCGCGCTCGCCGCCTCCGGTGCCGTCGTCTGCCTGGTCGACGGCCGGACGGCCGGGCACGCCTGGGCCCTCCGGATCGACGGACGCGGCCGGGTGGTCGCGCCGGAGCTCGGCCTCGACGCGGACTCGGCTCCACTGGGCCGGGCCGTCGTCGCCGCCGTCCGGGCCGACCGCCGCCGACTGCGCCGGGGCGCGTCCGTACCGGGACGACTCCGCGAAAAGGAACGTCCGCTGCCAGAACAGGAGGAAGGCCTTCACGAGACCCGGCTCCTGGAGGAAGCGGAGATTCCCCGAGGGGAGCCGGCGGAGGCCACCCCGGAGGGCGCGGTTCCCACCCGGACCGCCACCGGATCGGACCTCCTCGCCGAGCCGACCGCCGCCCGTGAACGCACCACCGCGGCCTCCTCCGGCACGCGGGAGGAGTAACCGGCGAGCGCACCGGCCCCAGTACGCAAGAACCACCCGCCCTCGAACCACCCGCAAGGGGAGACGTGAAACTCCTCATCACCACCGTCGCCGGCGGCGACCCTGCCGGTCGTCAGGACGTCCTGCTCACCGCGTCCGGCGGCACCCCCGTCGAGGAAATCGCCGCCCACCTGGCCCGACTGCGCGCCGGGGACGCCGACGAGGCCGACGGCCCGCTCTCCGCGCCGACGGCCGCCCCGTCCTGCTACCTGGGCGACGAACCCCTCGCCCCGGGCACCCCGCTGGCGGCCACTCCCCTCATGGACGGCAGCGTCGTCGCCCTCGGCGCCCCCTCGCCACCGGCCGCCACCGCCTACGGCCCCGAGCGCGAGGCCATGCCGCAGCCGCACCGGGCGGACCACGCACCGCTGGTCGAACTCCAGGTGGTGGGCGGCCCGGACGCCGGACGCGTGTACCCGCTCGGTCTCGGCACCCACGGCATCGGCCCGCTGGAGGACTCGGCGGTACTCCTCGAGGGCCGGGGCATGCCGGGCGACGGCATCCGAGTGACCGTACGCCCGGACGGATCGGCCATCGTGGAACTGAGCGAGGACGGCCCGGCCAGGCTGTCCGTACCCGAACCGCCGAAACACCGGGGCAGGACCGACTCCCCGCTGCTGCCCCTCGCGGAACAGGATGAGGAGGACGCCGTGGACGCGGCGCCCCAGGAGGTCGTCGGCGGCGCGGAACTCCCGGACGGCTGGCAGATCTGGGCCATCGGCGCGGAGCTGTCCGTCGGCGCGTATCTGCTGCGGCTGGCCGCACCGACAGTCCGGGACGCCGCCGTGGTGCCGTCCGAGGGAGGCGGCGGCCTGGACTACAACCGGCCGCCGCGCATCCTGCCCCATCTGGCACCCGAACGGTTCCGGCTGCCCGGCCCGCCCGACCCGCCGGGCCGCAGGCCGATCCCGCTGCTGGTGAGCCTCGCCCCGATGGTCTTCGGCGTCTCCATGATGCTGTTCCTGAACTCGTACTTCTATCTGATCTTCACGTTCATGTCGCCGGTGCTGATCGCGGCGAACTACATCAGCGGACGCCGGCAGACACGCAGGGACTACGAGGAGAAGTCCCGCGTCTACCGGCAGCGCCGCGCCTCGCTGGAGGAGGACGTCCGGCAGAAGGTCGCCACCGAGCGGCGGTTGCGCAACGAGAGCGCGCCCGACCCGGCGGTCGCCGGACTGTGGGCGGTCGGCCCGGGGCGCCGCCTGTGGGAGCGGCGCCGCGGCGACCCGGACCATCTGGCCCTGCGGATCGGCACCGCCCCCCAGCTGTCCCTGCTCGGCGTCGACGACACCGCCCGCGAGGACAACCACACTGCCGTGCACTGGACGATCCCGGACGCCCCGGTCAGCATCGACCTGGTCGGGAGCGGCGTGGTCGGGCTGGCCGGCGCGCCCGGCCCGGTGCAGGCGCTGGCCCGGTGGATGACCGCCCAGGCCGCGATCCTGCACACCCCACGCGACCTGCGGATCGTCATTCTCACCGACAAGGGTGCGGAGGATTCCTGGCACTGGGCGCGCTGGCTGCCGCACTCCCGCGACGGCCTGCCCGGCACCAGGGGCGGCGCCGTCACTCTGATCGGCAACGACCCCGAGACGGTCGCCAACCGCGTGGCCGAACTCGTCGCCGCTCTCCGCACCCGGCAGCGGGCCGCCGAGTCCACCATGAGCAAGGCGCTGCTGAGCGAACCCGACGTCCTGGTCGTGATGGACGGCGCCCGTCGCCTGCGGGACGTACCCGGTGTGGTGTCGATCCTCAAGGAGGGCCCCGCGGTCCGGATCTTCCCGCTCTGTCTGGACCAGGACGAACGACTCCTGCCGGAGGAGTGCACCGCCGTGGTCCGCCACGAGGACCACCGGCTCACCCTCCGCCGCACCGGACAGCCCGACATCACCGGCATCCGCCCGGACCTGGTCGAGCCCGGCTGGTGCGAGCGCGTGGCCCGGGGCATCGCCCCGATCCGCGACGTGACCCCGGACGCCGCCGAGGGCCTGCCCACCAAGGTGGGACTGCTGGAACTGCTCGGGCTGCCGCAGCCGGACGCCGAGTCGATCGCCGCCCGCTGGGGGCGGCGCCCGGCCTCCACCGGCGTCCTGCTGGGCGCCGGATACGACGGCCCGGTCGCCTTCGACCTGGTCAAGGACGGCCCCCACGGACTCGTCGCCGGCACCACCGGATCCGGCAAGTCCGAACTGCTGCAGACCTTCGTGGCCGCCCTCGCCGCCGTCAACCGGCCGGACGAACTCACCTTCGTCCTCGTCGACTACAAGGGCGGCAGCGCCTTCAAGGACTGTGTCGACCTGCCGCACACCCTCGGCATGGTCACCGACCTGGACAGCCATCTGGTCCAGCGGGCGCTCACCTCACTGGCGGCCGAACTGACCCGCCGCGAGCACATCCTGGCCGAGGCCGGCGCCAAGGACCTGCCCGAGTATCTGGGCATGCGCCGAAGGAACCCCGACATGGCGCCCATGCCCCGGCTGGTGATCGTCATCGACGAGTTCGCCACCCTCTACCGGGAGATCCCCGACTTCATCCCCGGCCTGGTGAGCATCGCCCAGCGCGGCCGCTCCCTCGGGATCCATCTGATCCTGGCCACCCAGCGCCCCGCCGGAGTGGTCAACTCCGACATCCGGGCCAACACCAACCTGCGGATCGCGCTGCGCGTCACGGACGCCTCGGAGAGCCAGGACGTCATCGACACCAAGGACGCCGTCAGCATCTCCCCGGCCACCCCCGGCCGCGCCCTGGCCCGCCTCGGCCACGGCACGGTCGTTCCCTTCCAGACCGCCTACGCCGGCACCCCCCTGAGCGGCGCGAGGCAGTCCGCCGAGGCGAGGGCCCGCCAGGAACGGCACTCCGCCGAGGAGGACAGGATCTGGGGGACCACCCTGCAGTGGCAGCGCCTCGGCCGCGCCGTGGGCCGGCCCGGCACCCCCGAGAGCGAGCAGGACACGGACATGGCCACGGAGACCGCGGCCGACGACGTCCCCACCGACCTCAACGCCCTGGTCGAGGCGCTGTCCGAGGCCGCACAGCTCACCGGCTGCGCCCCACAGCCAAGCCCCTGGCTGCCCGCGCTCGACGGGCGCATCCTGATCGACGACCTGCCCCAGCCCGACGAGCCCGGCGGCGCCCGACTCGCTCCGGTCTCCTGGGCCCTCTCCGACCTGCCCGAGGCCCAGGCCCAGCTCCCCGTCCGGCTGGATTTCGCCGAGTTCGGACACCTGTACGTCATCGGCATCCCGCGCTCCGGCCGCTCCCAGGTGCTGCGCACCATGGCCGGAGCACTGGCCCGGGCCCACTCCAGCGCCGACGTCCACCTCTACGGCATCGACTTCGCCGGCGGCGCCCTCACGGCGCTCGGCGTGCTCCCGCACTGCGGCGCCGTGGTGCCACGCGGCGACATCGAACGCCTCGAACGTCTCTTCGCCAGGCTCGACGCGGAACTGGAACGACGCCAGGAACTCCTCACCCGGCAGCACGCCGGCAACCTCACCGAACTGCGCGAACTGGTCGCCGCCGGGGCCCGCCCGGCCCACGTCATGCTGTTCATCGACGGCTGGGACGCACTGCTGGAGGCCGTCGCCGACCACCACGGCGGCCGGCTCGTGGAGCAGCTCAACCGGCTGCTGAGAGAGGGAGCCGCGGCGGGAATCCATGTCGTCGCCACCTCCGAACGTGCCCTGCTGTCCGGACGGGCCACCGCCCTCAACGACAACAAGCTGCTGCTGCGGCTGAACGACCACACCGACTACCACGCTGTCGGCAAGCGCTCACGTGACATCCCCGACCTCATCCGGCCCGGCCGCGGCTGGACCTCCGACGCGGGCACCGAGATCCAGGTCGCCCTGCTCGCGTCCGGCGCCACCGGGCAGGAACAGGCCGAGGCGCTGCGCGGGATCGGCGCCGAGGCGACCCGCCGCGACGCCGGGCTCCCCGCGGACCGCCGACCCGCGGGCATCGGCACACTGCCGGTGAAGGTGACCTTCACCGACGCGTACGAGAAAATGGCGGAGGAAATGCGCCGTCCCATGTGGGGCCTGTTGGGCCTCGGCGGCGACGACGTGTCGCCCGTGGGCGTCGACTTCGCGGACACGTCGCCGGCGTTCTCCGTCACCGGCCCACCCGGCTCCGGCCGCAGCACCACCCTGGCCGCACTGGCCGTCTCGCTGCTCGCCTCCGGCACCCGCCTGGTGATCCTCGCCCCCCGGGAGTCGCCGCTGCGCGCCCTCGGGAACCATCCGGGAGTACGACTGGTCACCGCGACGGATCCCACGGTCGAGGAGTTCACCGACGCCCTGGAGGCCGGTGGCGGACCCCGGGTGGTGATGGTGGACGACGCCGACCTCTTCGTCCTGCCGGACATCGACCAGAACCTCCGCTCCCTGGCCCAGTCCGGCAGGGACCACGGCATCGGCATCGTCAGCGCGGCCACCGCGGAGACCATGACCGGTGCGATGGGCTGGCTCAGCGCCCTGAAGCGGCACCGCAAGGGCGTCCTCCTCGGCCCGCAGAGCATCCTGGAGGGCGACTTCGTCGGAGCCCGCCTGGGCCACGCCCATCTGCGCGGCCGCAAACCCGGCCGTGGCCTCACCGTCGACCCGCGCTCCGGGGAACTGATCAACGTACAGATCCCGGAAACCGTGCTGGACGGAACGGACGGGGCCGCCTGACATCTGCGCCCGGAAACACCGGAAGATGCTCGCACCGGCCAGGGTCATGGCGTGCCGCTGCGGGCAGCGCGGTCTGCAGCCGTACGACATCCAGAAGCATGGGGCCGGCGTGTGGGCCGCCACGGAGATCGCCCGGCACCGAACGCCACCACGGTGAGCGGGCCCCGGGCGGCCGGTGGCGCCGCCGGGAGACACTCCCGGGCACCATCTCCTCGCCCGGAACCCCTGCGGCAGCCCCCGTACCGCCTCCGCGCTGTGCGCGAGCGCGGACGCCGGGGGAATCGGCGGCCGTCGGGGCGATCGCCCGGTTGCCTGCTCGACCCGCACCGGCTCGTCGACCGGCCTGCCGTCCTCACGTCCCGCGGCGGCAACGCCGATGGCCATGAACTCACCGTAGGCGGTGCCGTGTTGCGGGGCACGGCGGTTCAGGTGGTGGTGGGCAGGGAGTCCTGGGAGCCGCCAAGGGGGTACGGCTGTGCTTCCCGTCCTGTCCCGGCCAGCCAGTCGGCGACGGTCTGGGCGATCGGCTGTCCGGTGTCCATCTCGACGAAGCCGAACTGGCCCGACTGATTGCACTCCAGGAACCACCACACGCCGTCGAGATCCTCCGCGAAGTCGAAGGCCCCATAGGCGAGTTCGGCTTCCCGCAGATACCGGTGCACGGCCTCGGCGAGCCGGGCCGGCACATCGACCGGCCGCCATGACTCGTCCGACGGCGCGAACCGGACATCGATGTCGTCGGGGTGCGCGTCGGGTGCGACGGCCTTGCGGGCGGCGAGGATGCGGTCGCCGACCGCCGTCAGGCGGATGTCGGCCCGCTTGTCGACCCGGCGCTGCAGCAGCGTGGGCCCGAAGGCGACGGCGGCGAAGTCGACGTCGGGCGCCACCCGGCTCGTCGGCACCACCCTGGGCGGTTCCTGCGGATGCGACCCGGAGACGGGCTTGACGACCAGGTCGGGAAACCGCTGCGCGAAATCCCGGGCCGCCTGCGGAAACGTGGTGATCAGTGTGGCCGGCACGGGAAGCCGGCTGCGCTGTGCGAGATGGAGCTGCCAGGGCTTGTGGCGGGCCCTGGTGGCGGCGTCGGGATGATTCATCCAGCGCGCGCCCGTGCCCCGGAGCATGCCGTAGAAGGCCTGCGAGGCCTCCTCGGTGAGCCAGTCGGACGGCTCGGCGGCCCGCGCACCCGGCACCCCCGGCCTGCGCACCCACACGGACCGCAGCCCGCCCATGCTCACCAGCCTGCCCCCGACGGACAGATGCCCGCGAAAAGCGCCATGTACGTACTCGCCGGACAGAGCGACGGGGCCGGGCAGATCGCCGGGATCGAGCCGGACCACGGGAACACCCGTGCCGTTCAGCCGGGCCACCACGAGATCCGCCGTCACATCGTGTTCGGACGTCAGAACAAGGACCGTCATCGTGTCAGGTCCACGCTCAGTCGTCGAAGTGCGTCTTGGAACCGGCGGTTGACGTGGTGGCCCCGAATTCACGCATCACAGCATGGTCATGAGCGGCAATTCGCCCGCCCGGCAACACATTCAACTGCAGTCCGCAGTCGTAACTGTACGGAGTGCTCACCTCCAACTGCTCTGCTGGGCGCGCGTAGTTCAAAACGAACAGCTGCATCGCTTCTCCTCGATCGGCGACAACGTCGGTCAAGTGGACGGTGGAGGTCCGGTATTACAACTGTCCCGTCCCCGGTGCCCCGCCTCCAAGGAGTTATACGAATCGAACGCGTGAATGGTTGCCTCATGTTGTGGGCAACCGCGGCCGGGCGGGCCCGCGAGGGTCGCGGCCCATGTTCCGCGGGCCGCCCGGCCGCGGTCGCGGGCGCGTCAGTGGCGCCCCAGGCCGCCACTGCCGAAGGAGCCGCTGGAACCGGGATCCCAGCGTCCGCGCTGCTGGTCCGCCCGCCGTTTCGTCGACGCGCGATGGAGATCGTGCGGCATGAGCCGCTCCCGCTCCTCGCCCGCCAGCGGCATTTCGTCGGGCTCTCGCATCTCACGGATCTCGTGCACAGGACCGGAAGGCGGGAGGGTGGGGTGTTCGTCGGGGCGGGGCCGGGCGGATTCCCGGTCCCGTACCCGCATGCCGAACCAGAAGGCCCAGATCAGTGCACCAGCGATGAACAGGCCTGCGACAAATGCGGCCGTTACGTTGAGTAGATCGCTCGACGCGGCCAGTAGTTCAGACGTTGTCGTACTCATATGGCGATTATCGCCGACTACATATCAATGCGCGTCCGAAAACAGCCTGTGGAATCACTGTGCCATTACCGCCGACCGGGGCTTCGGGCCGGAGCGTCCGGTCGGCGTTTTACGGTCGGGGTTTGACGGTCAGGGCTTGACGGCGACGGCACCGAATTGCGGCAGGGTGACGGCCGCGTCCTCCTCCGGGCGCCACCGCGCACAGGAGACGAGCCCCGGCTCGAGCAGGTCCAGACCGTCGAAGAAGGCGGCCACCTCGGCGCGGGGGCGGGCGGTGATCGGCGGGGTGGCGTTCTCGTTCCAGAACTTCATCGCCTCGATGTTCCCCTGGCCGTCGAGGTCCGCGTCGGTCGTCGGATGGGTCAGGACCAGATGGCTTCCCGACGGCACCGACGCCATGACCTGGCGCACGATGTCCTGCGCATGGGCCGTGTCGAGCACGAAATTCAGGATGCCGAGCATCATGACGGCGACCGGCTGCTCGAAGTCGAGGGTCTGGGAGGCGCGGGCGACGATGGTCTCGGGGCGGTGGACGTCCGCGTCGATGTAGTCCGTGGCCCCCTCCCGCGTGCCGGTCAGCAGCGTGCGGGCGTGCGCGAGCACGATCGGATCGTTGTCGACGTAGACGATCCGGGACTCGGGCGCGATGCGCTGGGCGATCTCATGGGTGTTGTCGACCGTCGGCAGCCCCGTCCCGATGTCCAGGAACTGACGTACTCCCCGCTCGGTGACCAGGAAGCGCACGGCCCGCCCGAGGAAGGCGCGGTCCGCGCGGGCCACGCTGCGGATCAGCGGGAACATGGCGTCGATGTGGTCGCCGACCTGCTGGTCGACGACGTAGTTGTCCTTGCCGCCGATCCAGTAGTTCCACACTCGCGCGTTGTGGGCCACCGAGGTGTCCAGCCGACCGCGTCCCTCTGACGTGCCGCCCTGCTCGCTCACGCCGCTTCCTCTCGTCACTTCCCGCGCCCCGCACGGACGTTGACGCCCGCTGAGGGCCGTCAACATCGTTCGCGCCTACGAGGGTGATCTTATGACCGGGCTCCGTGGGGCGAGGCCGGAGGCGCCGCCGACGGGTGCTGCCGTCCGCCGGCAGCGGCCTCTAGTCTCGGCGCACAGGCCCCAGGCGAGCGGGAGAGACGCATGGATCACGACGGCTACGACTACGACCTCGGCACCCATGGGCGGCCCGTGACGACGTCGTCCGCCGAGGCCCAGCGGTGGTTCGACCGGGGCCTGGCGTGGACGTACGGCTTCCATCACGAGGAGGCCGTCGCCTGCTTCGAGGCCGCCGCGGCGGCGGACCCCGACTGCGCGATGGCCCACTGGGGCATCGCGTACGCCCTCGGCCCGAACTACAACAAACCCTGGGAGTTCTTCGACGGCGACGAGCTCGTACGAACCGTCGCCCGCACTCACGCCGCCGTCGAACTCGCCCACCGTAAGGCGGCGGCCGGCGCAACGCCCGTCGAACAGGCCCTGATCGCCGCTCTGCGCGCCCGCTATCCGCAGGCGGAGGCCGCCGAGGACTGCTCGGTGTGGAACGAGTCCTACGCCGACAGCATGCGGACGGTGTACGAACTGGCCCCGGACGACCTCGACGTGGCCGCGCTGTACGCCGACGCGCTGATGAACCTGACGCCCTGGCAGCTGTGGGACGTGCGCACGGGCGAACCGGCCGAGGGCGCCCGCACACTCACCGCGAAGGCCGTCCTGGAACGGGCGCTCGCGACCCGGGAGGGGGAACGCCACCCGGGTCTCCTGCACCTCTTCATCCACCTGATGGAGATGTCCTCCACCCCGGAGACCGCCCTGCCGGCCGCCGACCGGCTGCGCGGCCTGGTCCCGGACGCCGGGCACCTCCAGCACATGCCCACACACCTGGACGTGCTCTGCGGCGACTACCGGCGCGTGGTGGCGGACAACAGCGCGGCGATCGCCGCCGACGAGAAGTTCCGCGAGCGCTCCGGCGCGATGAACTTCTACACCCTCTACCGGGCGCACAACCACCACTTCAAAATCTACGGCGCGATGTTCCTCGGACAGTCCAGGACGGCGCTCGAGGCCGTCGCGCAACTGGAGGCCGCCGTCCCGGAGGAGCTTCTGCGGGTGCAGAGCCCGCCCATGGCCGACTGGCTGGAGGGCTTCCTCGCCATGCGGGTCCATGTGCTGATCCGCTTCGGCCGCTGGCGGGACATCCTCGAACTGCCGCTGCCCGCCGATCCGTCGCTGTACTGCGTGACGACGGCCATGCTCCGGTACGCCCGCGGGGTCGCCCTCTCCGCCACCGGCCGGATCCCCGAGGCCGAGGCCGAACGCGAACTGTTCCGCACAGCCCTCACCCGGGTCCCGGAGACCCGGATGCTGTTCAACAACACCTGCTCCGACGTCCTCGACATCGCGTCGGCGATGCTCGACGGCGAACTCGAGTACCGCAAGGGCGAGTTCGAGGCCGCGTTCGCCGCGCTGGAGCGTTCGACCGAGCTGTCCGACAACCTCCCCTACGACGAGCCCTGGGGATGGATGCAGCCCACCCGGCACGCCTACGGCGCCCTGCTCCTCGAACAGGGGCGCGTCGCCGAGGCGGAAGCCGTCTACCGGGCCGACCTCGGCCTCGACGACACCCTTCCGCGTGCCGTGCAGCATCCCGGCAACGTCTGGGCCCTGCACGGGTATCACGAGTGCCTGGTCCGCCTGGGCAGGGCGGGGGAGGCCCGGATCGTCGCCCAGCAGCTCAAGCTCGCGCTCGCCGTGGCGGACGTCCCGGTCGAGGCGTCCTGCTTCTGCCGTCTCGACGTCGGTACGGGCGACGCGGGCGGCGCGGGCGGCACGGCCTCGGGGTGCTGCTGAGGCCGCCGACCCGGACAGTCACGCCAGCTTGGCGGCGGCGCTCTTGATCGCCTCGCGGATACGGAAGTAGGTCCCGCAGCGGCAGACGTTCGCGATCGCGTCGATGTCGGCGTCCGTCGGGTTCTTCGTACGCTTCAGCAGGGCGACCGCCGCCATGATCTGGCCGGGCTGGCAGAAGCCGCACTGGGCCACGTCCTGCTCCAGCCAGGCCTCCTGCACGGGGTGCAGCCGCTCACCGTCCGCCAGACCCTCGATGGTGGTGACCTCCCGCCCCGCCGCCTCGGCGACGGGCACGACACAGGGATTGACGGCCTCCCCGTCGAGATGGCTGGTGCAGGCCTTGCAGACATCTATCCCGCAGCCGTACTTGGGGCCGCGCACGCCCAGCAGATCGCGCAGCACCCACAGCAGGGGCAGGTCGTCGGGGGCGTCGACGGTCACGGACTTCCCGTTGACGGTGAAGGTGTGGGAGGGCACGTACGGGCTCCGCTCAGCGAGGAATCAGCGAGGAATCAGCGAGGAAAGGGGGTGAAGTCGACGTCGAAGTTGACGGGGAATCGGCGCGGTCTGGTCCCGGTGGCCCGGGCGTAGGCGTTGGCGATCGCCCCGACGGCCGCCGGGACGCCCAGTTCGCCCGCCCCGCCCGGCGCGCCGTTCGCCGGCATGATGAAGATCTTCACGTCCTTGGGGCTGTCCTTCTGCCGCGCGTAGTGGAACTGCGAGTAACTGCCTTCCAGCGGCAGCCCCTTGTCGATGTGCAGCCCGGCCCGCAGGGTGGTGGAGATGGCGTCCGTCAGCCCGCCGAGCAACTGCGCCTCGAGCCCGCGCGGATTGACCGGCCGGCCCACGTCGGCGGCGATGACGGCCTTCGTCACCCGTGGCTTCTTCGGGTCGGTGGCGTCGATCTCGACCAGACAGGCCGTGCAGGACTTGTACTCCTCGTGGAAGCCGACGCCCTGCGCCCACCCCGGCGGCAGGTCGCGGCCCCAGCCGCCCTCCGCCGCCACCTTGTCGAGCACGGCCCGCTGCCGGTCGTTCTTGAGGAACGATCGCCGGAAGGCCACCGGGTCCTTGCCCAGCTGGGCGGCCAGTTCGTCGACGACGATCTCCTCCGCGCCCCGGGTGTTGCCCGAGTAGACCGAACGCCAGGAACCGGTGTGCATCTTCAGCGGCACCTCGGTGAGCACCTGGGTGGTGAGGCCGAAGTTGTACGGGGACTTCACGGTGGTCAGAAAGAGCGTCTGTGCGAAGCCCGCGTTGCCCACCCCGGAGGGGAGACTCGCGGCACTGGCGGTCAGGATCTCGCCGAGCCCGTGCCGGAAGTCGGTCTCCACGGCCGCCACCCGGTGCTCGAACGAGAGGACCTGCCCGAGCGCGTAGGTGGCACGGATCTTGTGGTGGGTTGCGGGCCGCATCCGGCCGTGCCGCATGTCGTCGATCCGCGACCACTGGAGCCGGACCGGGCGCCCGCTCTTCTGCGACACGAGCGCGGCCTCCAGCGCCGCGTCGAAGAACAGCCGGCGCCCGAAGGAGCCGCCCGCCTGCACCACATGGACGGTGACCTTTTCCAGCGGCAGCCCGAGTTCCCTCGCGATGGTCTGCCGGGCCACGATCGGGGACTTCAGCCCCGACCAGATCTCGGCCCGGTCGGAACGGACGTCCGCCACCGCCGAGTTGGTCTCCAACGGGGCATGGCTGGCGAACGCGAAGTCGAACTCGGCGTCCACGCGCTTGACGAGCAGCCCGGGCACGACCAGCGGGGCGGTCGCCGCCTTCAGCTTCGCGGAGATCTCGTCGTCGGAGAACGCGTCGACGCTCCCGGGGCCCCAGGTGACGTCCAGGGCGTTCTTGGCGTCGAGCGCCTGCCCGAAGGTCTCGGCGACCACAGCGACGCCCGTCGGGACGGTCACGATGTCCAGCACACCCGGCATGGCCCGTACGGCGGGCTCGTTGTGAACCGACTTCACAGTGCCGTTGATGGTGGGCGGCCGGCGCACCATGCAGGGCTTGGCGCCGGGCACCTCCAGATCGAGGGTGTACTCCTGCCGGCCGGTGATGATCGCCCGGGCGTCGATCCGGGAGGTGGGCGTGCCGACCAGAGTGTGCTGGGACTCGGGCTTGGGGGTGGCGGTGAGCGCGCCCAGATCGGCGGAGGCCGCCGCGGCCGACAGCGAGCCGTAGGAGGCGGTACGCCCGTCAGGTGCCGTCACCATCCCCTGCCGGACCGTCAGGACACCGGCCTTCAGACCCCATTGGCGGGCCGCCGCGGCGACCAGACGGGCCCGGGCCGCCGCCGCTGTGTGCCGTACGGGGTCGTAGAGCGACCGGATCGAGTTGGAGCTGCCGGTCAGCTGGTTGAAGAGCAGCTCGGGCCGGGCGTCTTCCAACCGGATGCGGACCCGGTCGAGCGGGACGTCGAGTTCCTCGGCCACGAGCATCGCCACCGCCGTCGTGAGGCCCTGCCCGACCTCCTCTCTCGGCAGCCGGAAGTCCACCGTGCCGTCCTCGCGGACCTCCAGCACCAGCATGTTCGCGGTGGGCGCGCTCGCGAGGATCAGCACATCGCCGAGGTCGACCAGGTCGGCCGGCGCGGGCAGGGTGGGTATCGCGGCCCTGGCCTCGCCCGGGGCGACGGCTTCGACGCCGACGGTCGTCGCCACGGACAGGGTGGGGGCGGCGACGAGATAGGTGAGAAACCTGCGCCTGCCGAGTCGTTTCATCGACGCTCCGTTCAAGCGGGCCCGCCGACATCGCCGGGCCGCGCCCCAGATCATTACCGACTGGTAGGCACGGGTTCAAGTCGCTGGGCGTTTCGTCCGGGCATGCCCCGGGACGGCGCTCAGGGCCGAAAATCGCGGACCGCGCGTCCCATTCTGGCCACCGCCTCACGCAGAACGGCCGGTGTCGTGGCGAAGTTGAGGCGTACGTGTCCCTCGCCGCCGGAGCCGAACACATGGCCGGAACTGAGCGCGACCCTGGCTTCGTCGAGGAAGAGCTTCGCGGGTCCGGCCAGGTCGCTCACCACTCCCGGGCCCGCGGTGTCCTGGGCCTTGTGCAGCCCCAGCCAGGTGAAGTCCAGCCAGGCCAGATAGGTGGCCTCGGGCTGCCGGTACCCCACGCCGGGAAGGTGCTCCTCGAGCAGCCGCCCCAACAGGCGCCGGTTGGCGTCGAGTCCGGTCAGCAGGTCGTCGAGCCAGCTCCCGCCCTCGCGGAACGCCGCGGTGTGGGCGATGATCCCGAGGTGGCTGGGGCCGTGGCCGACCTCCTCCGGCAGGAGCCGGAGTTCGTCGGCGGCTTCGGGGCCCGCGACAGCGAGAGCGGCCTTCAGCCCGGCGAGGTTCCACGCCTTGGACGCGGAAACCAGGGCGAACGCGTTTTCGGCGCCCGGCACGGTGAGAAACGGGGTGAAAGCGGCCCCCGGCAGCACCAGAGGGGCGTGGATCTCGTCGGACACCACACGCACACCGTGCTCACGGGCGAGGGCCGCGACGGCTTCCAGTTCCGGGCGGGTGTGGACGACTCCGGTGGGATTGTGCGGGTTGCTCATCAGGAAAATGGCACGGCGGCCATGACATCGGGCCCGTACGAAGGCGTCCTCCAGGGCGGCCAGGTCGACCCGCAGATCGGGACCGAGACGTGCCTCGACGATCTCCCGGGCGTCGTGGGAGACGAACGCGTAGAAGGGCGGATACACCGGGGAACACACGACGACCGCGTCCCCCGGGCCGGTCACCAGCCGGATCATCTCGACGACGCCCAGCATCACATCGGGCACGATCGCCGTGTGCTCGACGCGCAGCCCGTCCCACCGCCACCGCTCGCCGGCGAACGCGGCGAGCGCCTCCGCGTAGGCGGTCCCGTGCGGATACCCGGTGTCACCGAGGTCGATCGCCCTGTGCAGCGCCTCGGCGATGGGCGGGGCCATCGGTACGTCCATCTCCGCCACCCAGAGCGGCAGCACGTCCGCCGGGTGCGTACGCCACTTCATGCTGGTGCGCTGCCGCAGCTGCTCCAGGGACAGCTGGACGAGAGGATCCGTCCGGTCGGCGTCGGCGACCTCGCCGGCTCCGACGGCATCGATGGCTACGCTCTTCGTTTCGTCCGTCATCGCGCGCTCCAACTCCCGGGCGGACCGGGCCGGTAGGGGGTGGCCACGGCTCCGGCCGATACCCCGGCGGCGCCGACGGGCCGCCGAACGCCGCCCGCAGTCACATCAATGCCCGGTGCCGGCCCCAGAACCTCCTGTCCCGGGAACGCACGGCCGTACCGGACGTCAGCCTGGGACATGCAGTCCGTCGAGGAGCGGGTGATGGCTGTGCCGCCAGCCGCCCCGGACCCGGGTCGCGTCGGACAGATGCGGGTGCCCGGCGGGGAGGTCGGCGTGCTCGTGCTCGACAGGCGGGGCCGACGGCGCCGGCCACAGGCGTACGGCGAGCAGCCCGGCGGCCAGGGCCAACGCCCCCAGGGCCAACACCGCGGACCTGAGCCCGGCTGCCGCGCCGAGCCAACCGGCCAGCGGGTACGTGAGCAGCCAGCAGCCGTGCGAGAGGGAGAACTGGGCGGCGAACACGGACGTACGCCGCTGTGGCGGCGCCGCGCGGCGGATCAGCCGTCCCGTCGGGGTGAGCACCATCGAGCAGGCGGCGCCGAACGCGGCCCAGCAGACGAGCAGCGCCGGCCAGCGCCAACTGCCGCCGCCGGCACCGGTGACGACGCCGAGCGCGACGAAGACCCCGGTGAGCAGCAGCGCCCCGCGCAGCATCACCGTACGGTCCGGGACCCGGTCGAGCACCCGGGGCAGGAGCAGCGCGACGACCATCGAGCCCGCGCCGTACGCGCCGAGCGCCAGAGACACGTCGGCGGCGCTCCGGCCGAACTGGTCGCGGACGTACACCACGCTGTTGACGGTGACCATGGCGCCGGCGGCGGCCACCGCCAGATCGAGGGCGAGCAGGGCGCGCAACTCGGGGACGGACAGGAACAGGCGGGCGCCCGTGCCCGTCCGGGCGTACACACCCCCGGTTCGTGGGGTGGCGGCGACGACGGCTGTCGGCAGTACGGCGGAGACGACCAGGGCCGCCGACGCGACGAAGCCGAACACCGTGCCCAGGAACAGCCAGTTGTAGGTGATGAGCGACAGCAGCGCGGCGGCCAGGGCCGGACTGAACAGGCTCTCCAGGTCATACGCGAGCCGGGACAGCGACAGGGCCCGGGTGTAGTCGCGTTCGGCGGGCAGTACGTCAGGTATGACCGCCTGGAAGGTGGGCGTGAACGTGGCCGAGGCGGCCTGGAGCAGGAAGATCAGGACGTACACCTGCCACACCTGGTCCACGAACGGCAGCAGCAGCGCGACCGCCGCCCGGGTGAGGTCCGCGCCGACCATCAGCGCGCGCCGGGGCAGACGGTCGGCGACGGCGCCGACGGCCGGGGCGATCGCCACGTACGCCACCATCTTGACCGCGAGCGCGGTGCCGAGCACCGATCCGGCGTCGGCGCCCGCGATGTCGTACGCGAGCAGTCCGAGGGCGACCGTCGCCAGGCCGGTGCCGATCAGGGCGACGACCTGGGCGGTGAAGAGACGGCGGTAGGCGCGGTTGCGCAGTACGGCGAACATACGGCTGTCCTCGACCGGTCGGGAAGGCGAGCGCGACTGTTCACCACTGTACCCATGAGTGCGCATCTGCGCACATGTGGATGCGGCGGACCCGCACAACCGGCGGTGGCGCTGTCGACGCGTCCGCCCTGCCTCTACGCTGAGGGCATGCCTGCTCGCGAGACTTTGCCAACTGCGGCCGATACGCATCTGCGTGCCCCGGACAGCGCGCGTCTCGCGGAGGCGACCGGGGTGTTCGCCCTGCTCTCCGACGCCACACGGCTGCATCTGCTGTGGCTGCTCGCGCAGGGCGAGTCGGACGTCGGTTCGCTGACCGAGCGGTGCGAGGCGTCGCGAACGGCCGTCAGCCAGCACCTGGCGAAACTGCGGCTGGCCGGGCTGGTGGAGACCCGGCGCGAGGGCCGCTACGTGCACTACAGCCTGCGTGACGGGCATCTGCGCCGTCTGGTGATGGAGGCGCTGAGCCACGCCGACCACAGGGTCAGCGGCAAGGCCCCGCACGACTGAGGCGCGGGCGCGCCACCCTCCGGTTCCGCCGCGAGCAGCGGAACCGGATGAGCGCAACCGCGAGTCGGCTACTGCGAACCGGCCGCCCGGCGGCGTACGAGATACACGGCCGCGCCCGCGACCACGACGACAGCCGCTCCGATGCCGATCCAGGCACCGGCGGACATCCCGCCGTCGTCGTCGCTCGCCGCCTCGGCCGACGCGGAGGCCGACGGGGTGGCCGACGCCTGCGTGGGGTCGGCCGTGGGGGTCGGCGAGGCGGACGGCGACGGCGACTCGGAGGCCTTCTCGCTCGGCGACGGGCTCACCGGCTTCGCGCCCGGCGCGGCGGCCTTCAGCTTGAGCACCGGCGCCGGCTGCTCACTGCTCTCGTCCAGCTCGATCCAGCGGTCGATCTTGCCGTCGCTGTAGGTCTGCAACGACTTGAAGGCGAGTTCCTTCACATCGGGCAGCTGTCGTACGACGACGGAGTACTCGGCGTTCACACCGGCCTTCAGGGCCGGGCCCTTGATCGTGTAGCCGTCGTCGGCGGTCGTGAACTTCCAGCCCTTGGGGCCCTCCCCGTAGGTCACGTCGCCGGGCGCGATGCCCGCCGGGAGGATCACCCGGACCTCGGCGATCCCGGCGGTGTCGGACTCGGCCTCCGCGTCGAAGGAGATCTCGACGTTCTCGGCGAGGGCCTGCGCCTTGTCGGACTCGACCTCCACATGGGCGGCGGCCGGTCCGGCGGTGAGCAGGAGAAGCGCGGCGGAGGCGACGGCCGCGAGGGTCAGCCGCCGTGCGGTGGCGTGCTGGGAGGGTGCAGCGGACATGGGTGCGGTGAACATGGGTGTCTCCGGGTGTTTCCGGGTGTGCGGTGGCACGGGACGGCCGATCGGTGAAGGGCTGTTCCGGCAGGGTCAGTTGGCGAGAGCGGGCCACGCCGACGGAGGACCCCGCCGTACCACCACGTCCGCGAGGAGCACCCCTCTGAGCGGCGGCTCCGTCCGTCGCGGGCGGCGCACCCGTGAGCGCCGCCTCGCGGGCACCGGCACACCGTCGAGCAGCGCCCGTACGGTGGCGATCCGGGCCCGTACCGTGTCGACGGCCCCGGTCAGCCCGCGCGCCAGCGACCAGCAGGCCGCGTCGGCGCGGTGCAGCAGCACGGCGACGAGTACGGCGGCCAGGGCATGGAGGGCCGTCATCGCCGCCGAGTCGTGCAGCCGCGCGGGCCAGGTCCCGTGGGCGGGCATCGCGAGATGCGCGTGCGTGCCCATGTCCATGCCTGTGTCCGCCAGTTGGCGCGCGTGCGCGGCCGACAGCCACACATGCAGGCCGGTCTGCGCCACCGCGCTCGTCACCACGACCACGGCGAGCGAACGCGGGCGCCTGGCACCGGCCAGCCCCACGACGAACAGCAGCACCGCCGCCGCCACGCCCGACCGCCACGGAGCGGGCCCCTCGGCGACCAGATGATGCGCGCTGACCCCGAGCACCGTGCCGACGACGGCGAAGACCGCCGCCCGGAACACGGGCAGTGGCGCGGAGCGCGTCGTCGGCGTGGGGAGCATGGTCATGACCCGCCCATCATCGACCATGCGGCGGCCGGAGCGGGACCGGGCCCCGGGAATCCGTCCATACGATGGCCGCCCGCCGAAGGGACGGCGGCGGAGGGGAGCCAGGACGTGACGGATCACCGGCAGCCTCCCCGGCGACGGGGGCAGAGAGAGCTGGAGGCGCTGGTCCTGTCGGCGCTGCGCGAGGCGAGCGCAGGGTACTGGACGCCGAGAGCGACCGGCAGGCGGTCCTGGCCGGCTTCGTCAGCGGGCTCGGCCCCGCCGACGAGCGGCTGCTGCGCCAACTCCTCGGCCGCCCGAGGACGGACGAGCCAGACACGACGGCCACGACGGACACAGGTGCAAGTACGGACACAGGTACAGATACGGAGAGGGAGGCCTGAGTCCTCACAGACTGCGGCACGGTGTGTCTCGGCACCCCGTTGAGGCAGGCCCCGGTCCTCAGCCGCCGCCGAACGCCTTCAGGATGCGCTCGGCGGCGAGTGTGGCCGTCAACTCGCCGTCCCTGACCTGCTGTTCGAGGCCGGGGGCGACGGCGCGCACGGCCTCGTCGGCGTGCAGTCGGCCGAGGAGTTCGTCGCGGACCATCGTCCATGTCCAGTCGACCTGCTGGTCACGGCGTTTGGCGGCCAGGCGGCCTGTCGAGTCGAGCAGGGTGCGATGCTGTTCGAGGCGGTCCCAGACGGCGTCCAGACCGGTCGACTCGCGGGCGCTGCACGTCAGCACGGGCGGAGTCCAGGCCACGTCCTTGCCGTGCATCAGCCGCAGCGCGCCCGCCAACTCCCGTGCGGCTGCCTGGGCGTCGCGTTCGTGCGGGCCGTCCGCCTTGTTGACGGCGAGGACGTCCGCCAGCTCCAGGACACCCTTCTTGATGCCCTGCAACTGGTCGCCGGTGCGGGCCAGCGTCAGCAGCAGGAACGAGTCGACCATGTTGGCGACGGCGGTCTCGGACTGGCCCACGCCGACCGTCTCCACCAGCACCACGTCGTAGCCCGCCGCCTCCATGACGACGATCGACTCGCGCGTCGCCTTCGCGACCCCGCCCAGCGTGCCCGCGGTGGGGGAGGGCCGGATGAAGGCCGCCGGATCCACCGCCAGGCGTTCCATCCGGGTCTTGTCGCCCAGGATCGAACCGCCCGTACGGCTGGACGACGGGTCCACGGCGAGCACCGCCACCCGGTGCCCCAGCCCGGTCAGCATCGTGCCGAACGCGTCGATGAACGTCGACTTCCCGACGCCCGGCACCCCGCTGACCCCGATCCGCCGGGCCCGGCCGCTGTGCGGGAGCAGCTCGGTCAGCAACTCCTGTGCCAGCGCCCGGTGCTGGGGCCGCGTCGACTCGACGAGGGTGATGGCCCGCGCCACGATCGCCCGCTTCCCGCCGAGCACGCCCTTGACGTACGCGTCGAGATCGATCACAGGTCGTGCCCGAGGTCGGCCGAGAGCCGCTGGACGAGGTCGTAGGCCGCGTCCGGGATCACCGTCCCCGGCGGGAACACGGCCGCCGCGCCCATCTCCAGCAGGGTCGGCACGTCCTGCGGCGGGATCACCCCGCCGACGACGATCATGATGTCCTCCCGGCCCTCCGCCGCCAGCTCCTCGCGCAGC
The DNA here is from genome assembly GCF_040644035.1 of Streptomyces sp. NPDC047042. Taxonomy (NCBI): domain Bacteria; kingdom Bacillati; phylum Actinomycetota; class Actinomycetes; order Kitasatosporales; family Streptomycetaceae; genus Streptomyces; species Streptomyces sp. NPDC047042. The sequence continues at coordinate 142,361 of NZ_JBEYVP010000026.1, forward strand.
GCCGGTACGAGGGTGAGGTGCCCGGCGGCCAGCGAGGACACCCCGACGATGTGGACGTCCGCCTCCACCGCCTGCCGGGCCACCTCGCCCGGGGTCTGGAACAGCGGGCCGACGTCGACATCGAAGCCGAGGTCGGCGAAGGCGGTGGCGATCACCTTCTGGCCCCGGTCGTGGCCGTCCTGGCCCATCTTGGCGACCAGGATGCGCGGCCGGCGCCCCTCGGCCTCCTCGAAGGCGTCCACCAGGGTGCGGGTGCGGTCCACGTTCTCGGACTCCCCTGCCTCGTTGCGGTACACGCCGGAGATCGTACGGATCTGGCCCGCGTGCCGCCCGTACACCTTCTCCAGCGCGTCCGAGATCTCCCCGACCGTCGCCTTCGCGCGGGCGGCGTTCACCGCCAGCTCCAGCAGGTTGCCCTCACCGCCCGCCGCCCGGGTCAGCGCGTCCAGCGCGTCCTGGCAGGCCCGCTCGTCGCGCTCCGCGCGCAGCCGTCGCAGCTTCTCGATCTGCTGGGCCCGTACGGAGGAGTTGTCGACCTTGAGGACGTCGATCTGCTCGTCGGTCTCCACGCGGTACTTGTTGACCCCGATCACCGGCTGGCGCCCCGAGTCGATCCGGGCCTGGGTGCGGGCCGCCGCCTCCTCGATGCGCAGCTTGGGGATCCCCGCGTCGATGGCCTTGGCCATACCGCCGGCCGCCTCGACCTCCTCGATGTGCTGCCAGGCGCGGCGCGCGAGGTCGTACGTCAGCTTCTCCACGTACGCGCTGCCGCCCCAAGGGTCGATGACCCGGGTCGTGCCCGACTCCTGCTGGATGAGCAGCTGGGTGTTGCGGGCGATGCGCGCCGAGAAGTCGGTGGGCAGCGCGAGCGCCTCGTCGAGGGCGTTGGTGTGCAGTGACTGCGTGTGGCCTTGCGTCGCCGCCATCGCCTCGACGGCCGTACGCGTCACGTTGTTGAACACGTCCTGCGCGGTCAGCGACCAGCCCGAGGTCTGCGAATGGGTGCGCAGGGAGAGGGACTTGGAGTTCTGCGGGTCGAACTGCTTGACCAGCTTCGCCCACAGCAGGCGTGCCGCGCGCAGCTTGGCGACCTCCATGAAGAAGTTCATGCCGATCGCCCAGAAGAAGGACAGCCGGGGCGCGAACGCGTCGACGTCCAGGCCCGCTTCACGGCCCGCCCGGATGTACTCGACCCCGTCCGCGAGCGTGTACGCCAGCTCCAGGTCGGCCGTCGCACCCGCCTCCTGGATGTGATAGCCGGAGATCGAGATGGAGTTGTAGCGGGGCATCCGCTGCGAGGTGTAGGCGAAGATGTCGGAGATGATCCGCATCGACGGCTTCGGCGGATAGATGTAGGTGTTGCGGACCATGAACTCCTTGAGGATGTCGTTCTGGATGGTCCCGGCCAGCTTCTCGGGCGGCACGCCCTGTTCCTCCGCCGCCACGATGTACAGCGCGAGAACGGGCAGCACCGCGCCGTTCATCGTCATCGACACCGTCATCCGGTCCAGCGGGATGCCGTCGAAGAGCTGCCGCATGTCGTAGATCGAGTCGATCGCCACGCCCGCCATGCCGACGTCACCGGTCACGCGCGGGTGGTCGCTGTCGTAACCCCGGTGGGTGGGCAGGTCGAAGGCGACCGACAGGCCCTTCTGGCCGGCCGCGAGGTTGCGGCGGTAGAAGGCGTTCGATTCCTCGGCGGTCGAGAAACCGGCGTACTGGCGGATCGTCCAGGGCTGGTTGACGTACATCGTCGGGTACGGGCCGCGCAGATAGGGCGCCGCGCCCGGGTACGTCTCCAGGAAGTCCAGGCCTTCCAGGTCACGGCCGGTGTAGAGCGGCTTGACCGCGATGCCCTCCGGGGTCTCCCAGAAGGTCTCGTCCGAGCCGGTGGCCGCCTTGACGGCCGTACGCCAGTCGCCGCTGTCGGCCTTGGCGGTCGGGGTCCCCAGTTCGATTCCGGAGAAGTCGGGGATTCCCATCAGGACGCTCCCATGCGGTCGAGGGTGGCGGAGAGCACGGCGACGGCGTCGCAGCCCGCGAAGACATACGCGTCGACGTCCGTGTACTGCCCGGGACGGCCGGCGAGGAACACATGCGAGGCGCCGGCGGCCTTCAGTTGGGCCGCCACGGTCGCGGCCTGTTCCTCGTACAGCGTGTCACTCGAGCAGAGGCAGGCCTCGGTGGCGCCGCTCTCCTCGAAGGTGCCCTCCGTGACGGGCTCGATGCCGCCCGCCTGGAAGAGGTTCGAGACGAAGGTCGTGCGCGCGCTGTGGGCGGAGGCCGGCCCGATGGCCGCGAGGTAGACGCGCGGCCGGGTCCCGGTGGCGGCGAGGTGGGCGTCGGACCGGGCGCGCAGAGCCTCGTATGCCTCGTCGCGCCGCACCCGGGGAAGTCCTCCGGACGGCGGCTCGGGCGAGGGCTCGCGGTCCGGCAGCCGCTCGGCCAGGTTCGGGAACTCGCTGACCCCGGTGATGGGTTCGCGCCGCTTGGCCAGTTTGGCGGAGCGGGCAGCCCAGGTGGTGGCCAGCGCCTCGCCCAGGCTCCCGGAACGAAGGGCGGCGGCCTGGCCGCCCAGACCCTCGATCCACTGGAAGAACTCCCAGCCCGCGTGGGCGAGTTCGTCGGTGAGCCGCTCCACGTACCAGGAACCGCCCGCCGGGTCGATCACCCGCGCGAGATGCGACTCCTCGACCAGGATCGTCGAGGTGTTGCGGGCGATCCGGCGGGCGAACGCGTCCGGCAGGCCCAGCGCGTGGTCGAAGGGGAGCACGGTGACCGAGTCGGCGCCGCCCACCCCGGCGGCCAGCGTGGCGATCGTCGTGCGCAGCATGTTCACCCACGGGTCGCGGCGCGACATCATCACCGGCGAGGTCACCGCGTGCTGCACCTGCGCCCCGGCCGCCGGTGCTCCGGACACCTCGGCGACCCGCGCCCACAGCCGCCTGGCCGCGCGCAGCTTGGCGATCGTGAGGAACTGGTCGGCGGTGGCCGCGTACCGGAACTCGAGCTGCGCACAGGCCTGTTCGACTGACAGTCCGGCCGCGGTCAGCTCCCGGAGGTAGGTGACCCCCGTCGCCAGGGACGCCCCCAGCTCCTGCGCGGCCGAGCCGCCCGCCTCGTGATACGGCAGCGCGTCCACGGTCAGCGCGCGCAGCCCCGGGTACTCCTCGGCGCACAGCCGGGCGAGCGCGACGACCGGCGCGAAGTCCAACTCCGCACCCGTACGGGCCTCGTGGCCCAGCGGGTCGCCGCCGAGGTTGCCGCGCACCGCCTCCTTGGCGACGCCCCGCTCCTCGTACAGCCGCAGCAACTCCCGTGCGGCGGGCTCGACTGCCGCGCCGGCGTCCAGGACGACGGGGGCCAGGTCGAGGTAGACGCCGTCGAGGGCCCGGGCGAGCGAGGACACCGGGATCGCCTCCGGGCCGACCGTCAGCCAGAGCGAGGTGACGCCGTTCTCCAGGTCCGCGAGCACCGCGTCGCCGACGAGGGTCGCGTGCCGCTGCCGTACGTCCCAGCCTCCGACGGTGTTCCCCTCGGGGCGTCCACCGCGTACGAAGGGGGCGAAGCCGGGGAAACCGGGGTCGGGAGCGTCGTCGTGCGCCGTGTAGAGGGGGCGGGTGGTGAGCCCGTCCTCCAACGCGGTGGACAGCGCGTCCTCCGCTGTCGCCGCGGAGACCTCCTTGCCCGATTTGCGCAGGACGCCTTCCACCAGGCGCTGCCACTGCTCATGGGGCGTGGAAGGGAACTCGGCGGCCAGCGAGAGCCCGTCGTTGGGCAGGACTGTCATGCCCGGATGCTAGGCCAGTAAGGTCCAGCGACAGCAGAGCCCCCGCCTGTGACCTTGAACTCGGCCGAACTGTGACCCCTGCCTCACGGCGGTTCAGGACCCCGGCAGGGGTTGGCGAGGGGCCGGTCGGGGGCCGGTGTCAGTGGTGCCCCCTAGGCTTCTGCCGACCTGATCGAAAGGCGGGACCGACATGGCGGATCTGACGGGGATCGAGGCGTTGCGGCAGCTACTGCCGCCGCCTCCCGGAGCAGGCGAGAAGATCGACTGGCAGGCGGCGGAAACACGGTGGGGTACCGCGTTTCCCCGGGACTACATGGCCTTCATGGCTGAGTACGGCGTCGGCGGCATCGGCACGGAGGAGGACCCCGACATGGTTTGGACCCTCGCGCCGTTTCCCACCGGGGCCTACGAGTTCTCCCCCGACGACTTCGAGAGCGAGACGGGCAATGCCACTCTGACCTGGGAGGAGGAGGGACCCGACCAGGACGACCTCGACCTCGACCCGGACCACATCCTCGCCTGGGGCGGCAGCGACAGTGCGGACATCTTCTGCTGGCAGACCAGCGATCCGGACCCCGACAAGTGGCCCGTCCTGCTCTTCGCCCGCCATGGCGGCAAGACGTGCGAGGTCGTCCCCTGCGGCATGGCCGAGTTCCTGCGCAGGCTCCTCGAGGACGAACTCGACTCCTACGGACTCGATTTCGAGTCCGTCCCGCACTTCACGCACTGGCGCAAAGAGAAGGGGCTCGCCGCACCGGTCGAATAACCGGTGGCGGCCGGTGTCGCCGCGCGCGACGATGCCCCCATGGATTCGCGTGCGCACGACAACGGGACAACGGCGACTCGATGGACGGTCGCGACCGTCTATGAAGACATGTGGGTCGACCCGGACGACGACCCGCGTGAGACCGACACCGAGATCGTCGACGAACGCGGCACGCTGCTCGAAGGCCTGCGCCACTACCGCCTCACCGTGGAGATGAAGTGCGCCGGTCTGGACGCCGAGCAGATGGCCCGGCGTTCCGTGCCACCGTCCACGATGTCCCTGCTCGGGCTGGTGCGGCACCTGACCGAGGACGAGCGGCACTTCCGCCGGGTCATGGCCGGCGAGGACGCGCCCAAGCTGTACCGCACCGACGACGACCGTGACGGCGACTGGAACGGCGCGGTCGCCGATCCCCAGGTCGTGGAGGACGCCTGGCGGCAGTGGCGGGAGGAGACGGAACGCACCGACCGGTTCATCGCGAGCGTCGCCGACCTCGGCACCACGAACGCCGGTTTCTCCGACTTCGGCGCGGAGCACGGCGGACAGATCCAGCTGCGCGACGTCCTGGCGTCGCACGTCAACGAGTACGCGCGGCACTGCGGCCACGCTGATCTCCTCCGTGAGTGCATCGACGGCCGGGTGGGCCAGTGACCGCCGCCTGACCGGAGGGATGGGCCGCCTGGAGGACCAGCCGCCTGGAGGACCGGCCGCCTGGAGGACCAGCGGAAAAATCTCGTCGCGCCGCCGATGAGTTTCCGCACGAGGATCGGTCGAAAGAGGCGACAGCGTTCCCCGCTCCAGGAGGTACTCCATGACCACCGACGGATTCACCACGTGTCTCTGGTTCGACGGCCAGGCCGAGGAAGCCGCCCACTTCTACGTCTCGGTCTTCAAGAACTCGAAGCTCGGCAGGATCGGCTACTACAACGAGGCCGGTCCCGCCCCCGCCGGCGAGGTGCTGGCCGTCGACTTCGTGGCCAACGGCCAGAAGTTCGTCGCCCTGAACGGCGGCCCGCAGTTCAAGTTCAGCGAGGCCGTCTCCTTCCAGATCTACTGCGCGGACCAGGAGGAGGTCGACCACTACTGGGCCAAGCTCACCGAGGGCGGCGGCGAGGGCGGCCCCTGCGGGTGGCTCAAGGACAAGTACGGACTGTCCTGGCAGGTCATCCCGGACGGCCTGATCGAGATGATCAGCGACCCGGACCAGGAGAAGGCCGTCCGCACCACCAAGGCCATGTACGCGATGAGCAAGCTGGACATCGCCGCCCTGAAGAAGGCGTACGCGGGGGAGTAGGGCCCGGGCAGCCAGGTGAACGCAGGCGCCGGCGCGGGGTCGTCCGTGTGAACGCCCCGCCGCCGGCGCTCGGTTCACGGCGTCATGCCGTTGGTGCACGGGGCACCGGGCTCGGGCGTCTGCTCGCCCTGGACGTACTTGTCGAGGAACTTGGCGACCTTCGGGTCCGACGCCTTGTCCACCTTGAGCTGGTGCTCCCAGGCGCTCAGCACGATCGGCGACGACTGGTCCTCGTACGGGCTCATGAAGGTGTACGCCGTGTTGGTCACCTTCTCGGAGAGCGCCTCGACGTCCGCCTTGGCCGCCTTGTCGTTGTACGTGATCCAGACGGCGCCGTGCTCGAGGGCGTGCACCGCGTTCTCGTTGGGGACCGCCTTGGTGTAGACCTGTCGGTCGCAGTTCACCCACACCTGGTTGTGGTCGCCGCCGACGGGCGGGCTCATCTTGTAGCTGACGGGCGTGGTGACGTGGTTCTGGGTGAGCTTGGACCAGGTCTTCACGCCGGCGATCGGCGCGGCCTTGGCCTCCTCCTTCTCCTGGGCGGAGTCGACGAGCCACCAGCCGCCGCCGGCCAGGCCGACGAGTATGACGGCGGTCGCGCCGAGCGTGAGCAGCCGCATCCGGCGCTCACGGGCCTGCTCGACCTTGCGCAGTTCCTCCATGTGGGCGCGGCGGGCCGCGGTCTTCGCCTTGGCGTTGGATGTACCCATGGGATGTCCTTCTCCGGGCCGTGCCCGTCGGGGGCACGGCACTGCAAGCTGGGGTGACGGTCGGGTCGTGGCCGGGCGGAGCCGGGCCGGCGGATCGGGCCGTGGAGCGTGGGCCCGGACGGCGTCTAGACCCTGAGCAGTTGCAGTTCGTGGAGATCGGGAGGGCGGGTGGCGCCCGGGATCCGCGACGGGCCGAGCGGCAGCCGCGCGGGCGCGGTGCCCGGCTGGTCCACCGCGGCGGCCCGGTCCGCGCCGATGACGGGCGCGTGGCTGAGGACGCCGTGGTGCCCGGGGGTGTGACAGCCGTGGTGCGGGCCCTCCTGGCAGGGGTCCCGGTCGGCGATGTGCACGGCGTGCGCCGAGGCCGAGCCCGAGGGTGCCGTGTCCGGGGAGGGCAGGGCGCCGGCGCAGGAGAACACGAACGTCGCGAGGACCAGGAGCAGGACGCTCAGCAGATGCGGGAGACCGCCGCGGGCATGCCGCGTCGCGAGGCGACGCACCCGTGCAGCGGACATCCGGACACCTGGGGGTAGGGGAGAGGGCGAGGAGAGATGAGCGCCGATGAAATTATCAGACCGCAGGGGTGTGCTAATGCCGTGCCCTCGATGCCGTGCCCTCGATGGCATGCGTCGCACCGGCGTGGGCGTTCGGCGCGCGTCCCGGACAAAGCCTGGCTAGCGTGAGGATCCGGACAACCCGACGAGCGTGACGAGACCGGAGAGGCCGAAGCCATGGCCGTGCAACCTGAGGGAACCCCCTGTTGGGCCGACGCGATGTTCAGCGACGTCGAGGGAGCCAAGAGCTTCTACGGCGAGGTGCTGGGCTGGACCTTCGGCGAGTCGTCGTCGGAGTACGGCAACTACACACAGGCGTACGCCGACGGCAAGGCGGTCGCCGCCGTCGTCCCGCCCATGCCGGGCCAGGAGGGGCAGTCGGCATGGTGCTTGTACCTCGCCTCGCCGGACGCCGCCGCCACCGCCACCAAGATCCGCGACAACGGCGGCGAACTGCTCATGGAACCCATGCAGGTGGGCGACTTCGGCACCATGTGCCTGGCACGCGACCCCAGCGGTGCCGTCTTCGGGGTCTGGCAGGCCGGCACCCACGAAGGCTTCGAAGCGGGGCCGGAACAGCCCGGCGCCTACTGCTGGGCCGAGGTCTTCACCCGTGACGCCGACAAGTCGGACACCTTCTTTCCGGCCGTCTTCGGCTACTCGGCGAAGCAGATGCAGGACGACGCCATCGACTTCCGGATGTACAACCTGGGTGAGAACACCGTCCTCGGGCGGATGCGGATGACGGACGACTTCCCGCCCGAGATGCCGCCGTACATCAACGTGTACTTCAGCGTCGTCAACTGCGACGAGGCCGTCGCCACGGCCACCGAACTCGGCGGCGTACTGCGCTTCGGGCCCATGGACAGCCCGTTCGGCCGGTTCGCCGCGCTGAGCGACCCACAGGGCGCCAACTTCTCCGTCATCGACATCACGACCACGGCCGGCGAGATGCCCAAGTCGGCGGACGTGGACTGAGATCGGGCCCCGGCGACGGCGGGCGGGCGTCCGGTCCGCGCATGGCATGATCGAGCGCATGCGTGAACGAGTGGTGGCCGCGTGCGACGGGGCGTCGAAGGGAAATCCGGGACCGGCGGGCTGGGCCTGGGTGATCGCCGACAGCTCGGAGAGCCCCAGCCGCTGGGAGGCCGGGCCGCTTGGCAGAGCCACCAACAACGTCGCCGAACTCACCGCGTTGGAGCGGCTGTTGACGGCCGTCGCGCAGGACGTGCCGCTGGAGATCCGGATGGACTCCCAGTACGCGATGAAGGCCGTCACCACCTGGCTGCCCGGCTGGAAGCGGAAGGGCTGGAAGACGGCCGCGGGTAAACCGGTCGCCAACCAGGAGCTCGTCGTCCGTATCGACGAGCTCCTCGACGGGCGCTCGGTCGAGTTCCGTTATGTGCCCGCTCATCAGGTCGACGGGGACAAGCTGAACGACTTCGCCGACCGGGCTGCCAGTCAGGCGGCGATCGTGCAGGAGCCTGCGGGCAGTGAGCTGGGGTCTCCGCAGCCTCCGGCTGCGCCGGACAGTCCGCGTTCCGCGTCCGCGTCGGCGACCGCCTCCGGCGTGAAGGCGGGACGGGCGCGGGGTGGGAGTTCCAACCGTACGTTGAAGGCGAAGTTTGCCGGGCGGTGCGTGTGTGGGCGGTCGTATGCGGTCGGGGAGACCATTGCGAAGAACGCGCAGGGGTGGGGGCACCCGGAGTGTCGTAGCGTCTCGTAGCGCGTTGCCGGCGGCGCCGTTTTGTGGTGCGGGCCGGTGGGGGGTTTTGCGCAGTTCCCCGCGCCCCTGAAAGGTCGTGGTTGGCCGCGTCTGGGCGGGTGCGGGGCGGTGGGGGCTCGGCGCGCAGTTCCCCGCGCCCCTAAAAGAGGCCCCCGCGCCCCTGCGAGCCCGGCTGCGGGGCGGCGTTTTGGTGTGCTCGCATCCTGCTACTCTCCGACGCGAAATGACCACCTTCTGTAATCGCTAGGGGTGTGCGTGAAGGTCGCCTGTGTGGGAGGCGGGCCTGCCGGCCTGTATCTCTCGATTCTGATGAAGCTGCGGGATCCGTCCCACGACATCACCGTGTACGAGCGCGACCCGGCGGGCTCGACCTACGGCTGGGGTGTCACCTACTGGCGCGGACTGCTCGACAAGCTCGAGGAGTACGACCCCGAGTCCGCGCGGGCCATCGCCGACGCCTCGGTGTCCTGGGACCACGGCGTCGCCCACGTGGGTGACAGTGCGACCCGGCACCCCGGCGACGAGGGCTTCGGCATCGGCCGGCACAGGCTCCTCGAGATCCTGGCCGACCGGGCCCGGCAACTCGGCGTACGGCTGGAGTTCGAGCACGGGATCGCCGGGGCCGAGGAGCTGGACGGCGCCGACCTGGTCGTGGCCGCCGACGGCGTCAACAGTGTGCTGCGCGAACAGCACACCGAACACTTCGGCGCGGGCCTGCGCGCCGGACGCAACCGGTACATCTGGCTCGGCACCACCAAGGTCTTCGACGCCTTCACCTTCGGCTTCAAGGAGACGGAGCACGGCTGGATCTGGTGCTACGGCTACGGCTACAGCCAGGACCACAGCACCTGCGTCGTCGAGTGTGCCCCCGAGACCTGGAGCGGGCTCGGCCTCGACCGGGCGAACGAGGCCGACGGCCTGGCCGCCCTCGAGAAGATCTTCGGCGACCTGCTGGACGGCCACCCCCTGATCGGCAGGTCCTCCGCGGACGGCGCCGCCCAGTGGCTCAACTTCCGCACCCTCACCAACCGCACCTGGCACCACGGCAACCTCGTCCTGCTCGGCGACGCCGCCCACACCACCCACTACTCCATCGGCGCCGGCACCACCCTCGCGCTCGAGGACGCCATCGCCCTGGCCGAAGCGCTCCACACACACCCCGGACTCCCCGAGGCGCTCACCGCCTACGAGGAGCGGCGCAAGTCCGAACTCCTCTCCATCCAGAGCGCGGCCCGCTACAGCGCCCAGTGGTACGAGAACCTGCCGCGCTACATCCGGCTGCCCCCGGCCCGGATGTTCGCCCTGCTCGGCCAGCGCCATTCACCGCTGCTGCCCTATGTGCCGCCCCAGCTGTACTACGGCATCGACCGGGCGGCGGGGCGCCTCGAAGCACTGCGCCGGTTCAAGCGATGGCTCGGGCCGAAACTCGCGCGCACCGCGCAGACGCGGGTGCTGGCCTCCCGTACCCGGGAAGAGGCTGCCGAGGTCCCCGGCAAATAGCCTGGTCATGGCACGGGGGTATTGGGTGAATGGCGATTCACCGCTATGGTGAATCGCCATTCACTCTTATTTTTTGTCGCGCTGAGCGGCCGCCGCTGGAGTACCGATGGACCAGCCTGTCCCGATGTCCGACCACCCGTCGGCCGCGCGGCCCCTGCGCGACCGTATGACCGTGCCGGCGCTCGCGTTCGGCGGAATGCTCATGGCGGTCATGCAGACCGTGGTCGTCCCGCTGCTGCCCGACCTGCCCCGGCTGACCGGCGCCTCGCCCGGCGCGGTCTCCTGGATGGTGACCGCGACCCTGCTCTCCGGCGCCGTCCTCACCCCCGTGCTGGGCCGCGCCGGGGACATGTACGGCAAACGGAGGGTGCTGATCGCGGCCCTCGGGGTGATGGTCCTCGGCTCGGTCATGTGCGCCCTGTCCTCCGACATCGGCGTACTCATCACGGCCCGCGCGCTCCAGGGCGCCGCGTCCGCCGTCGTACCCCTGTCCATCAGCATCCTGCGCGACGAACTGCCGCCGGAGCGCACCGGAAGCGCGGTCGCGCTGATGAGCGCCACCGTGGGGATCGGCGCCTCCCTCGGGCTGCCCCTCGCCGCGCTGGTCGTCCAGTACTACGACTGGCACGTCATGTTCTGGGTGACCGCGGGCCTCGGCGCGGCAGGCGTGGCGGCGGTGTGGTGGGCGGTGCGCGAGTCGCCCGTCCGGGAGCCGGGGCGCTTCGACCTCGTGGGTGCGCTGGGGCTGGCCGTCGGGCTGGTGTGTCTGCTGCTAGGGATCGTCGAGGGCGGCGAGTGGGGATGGGGCGGTGCGCGCGTCCTGGGCCTGTTCGTCGGCGCGGTCGCCGTACTCGGCCTGTGGTGGTGGCAGCAGTTGCGCACCCGACAGCCGCTGGTCGATCTGCGGCTGGTGGCCCGGCCCCGGGTCGGCCTGTCCCATGTCGCCGCCCTGCTGACCGGGTTCGCCTTCTACTCCAACACCCTGGTGACGGCCCAGCTGGTGCAGGCGCCGGAGGCCACCGGCTACGGGCTCGGCCTGTCCATCGCCGAGACGGGTCTCGTCCTGCTGCCCGGCGGCCTCGCCATGCTGCTGTTCTCGCCCGTCTCCGCCCGCGTGTCGGCGGCGTTCGGGCCACGCGTCACCCTGGTCGTCGGTACGTCGGTCATCGCGCTCGGCTATGTGGTGCGCATCGCCGACAGCCGCGAACTGTGGATGATCATCGTGGGCGCCGCGGTCGTCTCCGTGGGCACCACCCTCGCCTACTCGGCGCTGCCCATGCTGATCCTGCGGGCCGTACCGCCCGGCCAGACGGCATCGGCCAACGGCGTGAACGTCCTGATGCGCACCATCGGCCAGGCGATGTGCAGCGCGGCGGTCGTGGCCGTGCTGGTACGCCACACCAGTCCGGTGGACGGCGCCCCCGTACCCACCCTGCACGGCTACCTGCTGGCCTTCGCGATGGCGGGCGTCGTCGCCCTGCTGGCCTGCACGGCGGCCCTGACCATCCCCCGCGATCCGGTCGCCGGCGACACCCGGCGCACCCGTGGCCGCACACCGGGGACCAGGGACGGGGTGATGGAGGGAGCATGAGCACCGTGCACACACCACCGCCGACCGACGCCGACACCCAGCCGACTCCTCGCCGGCCGACCCCTGGCCAGGAGGCCCCGGCCCCGCGCCGGGACGCCGAGCAGACGAAGGCCGCGATCCTGCGTGCCGCCCGGCATCTGCTCGCCCGCCACGCCCAGGCCGACATCACGCTCAAGACGGTCGCCGAACGCGCCGGGGTCAGCCCACCGCTGATCCTCAAGTACTTCGGCAACAAGGACGCCCTCTTCGCCCGTGTGATGTCCTTCGCCCAGGACGCCGACGGTCTCCTCGACGCCCCCCTGGACGACCTCGGCCGCCACATGGTCCGCCATCTCCTCACCGGCCAGACGGAGCGCGGCGCCGACCCGGTCCTGCGGATCGTGTTCGCCCCCTTCCAGGGCGACCGGGGCGACATCATGCGCGCCAACTTCCGCACCCAGGTGAGCGACCGCCTCACCGCCCGCCTCACCGGCCCCGACCCGGGCCTGCGGGCCGAACTGGCCGTCGCCACCCTGCTCGGTCTCGGCGTCATGTACGGCATCGCCCGCGGAACGCGTCTGCGGGAGGCGACGATCGACGACATCGTGGACCGGTACGCCCCCACCGTGCAGGCCCTGCTCACCCCCTGACGGGGCCTCAGCGCAGCAGCCGGTCGAGGAACGCGTTCTTGAACACACCGTGCGGGTCGAGCCGGTCGAGGGTCCCGACGGCTTCCTGCCACACGGCGGGACCGTACGAAGCCGGTACCGCCGCACCGATGACCTCCGCGTCGCTCCACCCCGCCGCCTCCGTGTACGCCCACCCCTTGGACCACTCGACCCGGGTCAGCGCGTGCCCGCCGTCGTACGTCCCGAGCAGGAACTGCTCGAGCTCCCGGAAGAAGGCCTCCGCGTACGGCGTCCCGGGCAGTGTCAGTACGTCCAGCCAGACGGCGGTGTCCCACTCGGGGTGCCCCTCGACCGGTCGCAGCGCGGACAGCAGCGGGGCCCGGGCGCCTGCCGCGCCGGAGTCCGCCGGGCGGTCCAGGCCGGTGGCGCGGATCTCGACGGTGCCGTTGACCGGGAAGCGGCCCAACGCGGCGTACGCGGCGAGGCGTTCCCGGTAGAACGCGGTGAACTCGGCGATGACACGCTGCACCTGGGCCCGGCTGGTCAGCACCGCGTACCCGTTCGCGGTGACCCGCAGAGTCGTCGGCCTGACGTACAGCAGCGTGTTCTTCGACGGCCCCCAGATGTCCGCCGACAGCGTGGTGACGAGCCCGAGCGAGGCCACGTCCAGCTGCGTGTTGCCGAGCACCGGCGCGAGATACCAGGCCCCGTCGGACAGGATCCGCCCGACGAGGTCGGCCACCACGGTCGGGACGTTGTCGGAGAACGGATAGTTGTACGGCGACGAAACGCGCCGCGAGGTCAGCGGCTTGTCCGGCGCGACGCTCCACACCTTCAGCCAGGGGAACTCGGTGAAGGCGAACCAGATCGTCTCGACCCGCCCCGCCTCGTCCAGAAAGCTCGCGAAGGTGCGCCCGCCGGACCCGCTGCCGGGCGCCGCGAACAGTTCGGCCGCCGAGATGTCCGTACGGCTGACGCAGCGCAGGTTCGTGTTCGCCCCCACCCGCAGGACGACCTCGACGACCAGGGACCGGCCCAGGTGGGTGAGGAGCGCCGCGCAGTCCGCCTCGTCGCGGTCGAACGTGCGCAGTACGTAGGCGCCGGAGCCCTCGTCCCACACGACCGCCGTCAGCGACAGCACGAGGTTGCTCAGCGAGCCGTACGTGTGCCCGGGCAGCCGGGTCTCCCCGTCGGCCGGTACGGACGTGCCGTGGGCGTCGACGGCCAGGGCGCCGCCCAGGGTGAGGTCACCGGGCGCGGGCGCGTTGGTCACCCCGAGTCCGTGCTGCTCCAGGTAGGTGAGCAGGGCCTCCAGGGTGACCCCGGTACCGGCGCGCACAGCGGCGGGGCCGGTGGACTCCAGGGCGAGGCCGGTGAGATGGGGTGCGGTGTCGACGATCAGCACGGGCGCGTCGGACTCCGTACCCTCCGTGATCGTCAGCGGCGACCAGCCGTGCGCGGAACCCCGGGCGCGAACCGTCCAGCCGTGCCGCCAGGCCCAGTTGACGACCTCGACCAGCTGGCCGGAGTCGGCCGGCGCGCAGGCCCAGAGACCGTCGGCGGTGATCTCGCCGACCCAGTTGCGGTAGCCGGAACGGTAGGGCGTGACGTCGGCCGGGAAGTCGGGAAGCTCGGCGGCGGCGACGGCCGGGTCGGCCGCGATCGCCACGAGGGCGAGGGAGGCCGCGCCGAGCAGGAATCCGCGGCGCGCCAGATGATCAGTCATCCAGTCACGCTAAAGGGTGAATCGCGCGCATTGGTTGACGTCTGCATCGACTCACTCGTTCGGGTGACACATGGCCCTGTCTGCGGACAGGTCGGACGGATGAAAGACTGACGCCATGGACGAGCGTGTAATCGGTAGGTCGGGTCAGCGGGCGTCGGTCATCGGCCTCGGAACGTGGCAGTTGGGCGCCGACTGGGGCGACGTGGAGGACAAGGACGCCCTCGCGGTGCTGGACGCGGCGGTCGAAGCGGGAGTGACCTTCTTCGACACCGCCGACGTGTACGGCGACGGGCGCAGCGAACAGACCATCGCCGCCTTCCTGCGCGGCAGGCCCGAGCTTGACGTCCTGGTCGCGACCAAGATGGGCCGCCGGCTCGAGCAGCTCCCGGAGAACTACGTCCTCGACAACTTCCGCGCCTGGAACGACCGTTCGCGGCGCAATCTCGGCGTCGACCGGATCGACCTGGTCCAGCTGCACTGCCCGCCGACCCCGGTCTACTCCTCCGACGAGGTCTACGACGCCCTGGACACCCTGGTTGACGAGGGGCGCATCGCGCGCTACGGCGTCAGCGTCGAGACCTGCGAGGAGGCGCTCACCGCGATCGCCCGCCCGGGCGTCACCAGCGTGCAGATCATCCTCAACGCGTTCCGCATGAAGCCCCTGGCCGAGGTGCTCCCCGCCGCCGAGAAGGCGGGCGTCGGCATCATCGCCCGCGTCCCGCTCGCCTCGGGTCTGCTGTCGGGCAAGTACACCAAGGACACGGTGTTCCCCGAGAACGACCACCGCACCTACAACCGCCACGGAGAGTCCTTCGACCAGGGCGAGACCTTCTCCGGCGTCGACTACGCGACCGGCGTGGAGGCGGCGGCGGAGTTCTCGGCGCTCGCCCCCGAGGGGTACACGCCGGCCCAGCTGGCTCTGCGCTGGATCGTCCAGCAGCCGGGCGTGACCACGGTGATCCCGGGCGCCCGCTCGGCCGAGCAGGCCCGCGCCAACGCGGCGACCGCCGCCCTGCCGCCACTGTCGGCGCAGACGCTCACCGCGATCCAGGACCTCTACGACCGCCGGATCAAGGCACAGGTGGAAACCCGCTGGTAGTCAGCGCACGGACGTACGTCTCTCACGGCTCCAGGAGCAGCTGGTGTTCCTGCTCCTGGTCGCCGGAGGCACTGCCCCGGTCATGGGCGGTGAACGTGCCGGTGAGGGTGGCGTCGGCGCAGCGGACGGCCGCCGGCGTGCCCTGCACGGTCACCATGACGGGCGCGGACAGCGGCTCCCTCGTCGGCCGGCCGGGCGCGAGCGTCTCCGTACCGACCGTGAACGCGGCCGTGTGCACGGTCGAGTGTCCGTCGTCGTCCCCGGGGAACTCGTCGGCGGGGCCGAAGACCGACTCCAGGGCCCGGACGACCGTCTGCGCGTCTGCGGCGTTGCCGCCGCTGACCGTGAGTGTGAGCTGTGTGCCGGACATGGCCGGACCTCCCTGTTCGCCGTGGCCACGGTGGTGGCTCCCGGGTAGCCGTCCGTCCGATCACTCAAACAAACCCGTCCGGTCGGGATCTGATCGGTTTCGCCGTGACGGGGAACCCGTATCGGACCAGGACATGCGGGTGAGTGGCCGGGAGGAGACATGGTGGACACCGACGGCGGGGCCGGCACGCGCAAACGCGGGCGCACGGAGACCGAGGACGAGCGGGCCGACCGTATGTGGGGCGAGCTCATCCAGGAGGTGCGCGTCGCCCAGACGGGGGTGCAGATCCTGTTCGGCTTCCTGCTGACCGTGGTCTTCACCCCGAGGTATCCGCAGCTCGACGAGATGGAACACACGATCTACATCATCACCGTCGTCCTGGGGGCCGCCGCGACCGGCGCCCTGATCGGGCCGGTCTCCCTGCACCGGATCGTCTCCGGCCGCCGGGTGAAGCCGCAGGCGGTGCGGTGGGCCTCGCGTCTGACCTTCGTCGGTCTGGTGCTGCTGCTCGCCACGATGACGGCCGCGCTGCTCCTGGTCCTGAGGGTGGCCACCCACGACGCGTACGTGCCCTGGCTGGTCGCGGGTGTCGTCGCCTGGTATCTCGCCTGCTGGTTCGTCCTGCCGCTGTGGACGCGCCGCCGCTACACCACGGAGTGAGCGCGCAGCGCCGCGAGCTGCCGGTCATGGACGCGGCTCAGCAGAAGCAGGGAGACGCTCGCCCCGATCAGCGCGCAGAACATGTCCCACTGGGTGTCCCACACGTCGCCCTGCGTGGCCAGGAAGTCGTCGGCCGCCGAGCCGCCGATCACGGCCGCCGCCCACTCGAACATCTCGAACACCGCGCTGAAGGCCAGACAGGCGCACACCGTCAGGGGGGCGAGCCAGCGGCTGCCGCGCAGCGGTGACGTACGGCTCAGCAGCTCCCGTACGAGCAGGGCCGGCACGAAGCCCTGCATGAGGTGGCCGAGCCGGTCGTACGGATTGCGGTCGAGGCCGAACGTGTCGCGCGCCCAGTCGCCCAGCGGGACCTGCGCGTAGGTGTAGTGGCCGCCCACCATCAGGACCAGGGCGTGCAGCGCGAGCAGACAGCACAGCAGGTTCGTGAGCGGGAAGCGGCGCCAGGTCAGCACGATCACGGGCAGCCCGATCAGGATCCAGACCGTCTCCAGGAACCAGGTCATCAGATCGTGCGGCTGCCACGCCGAGACCGCGAGCGCGACGGCCACCAGCCCGGCCAGCAGCACGGGGAGGTGCCGCCGCGGGGCCTCGGTGGCCGTCGGGAGGGTGCTGGTGAGGTGGTCGACTGCGGGCATCGGAACGCTCCTTGTGGTGGGAGCATCATCGTGGCGGAGCGTTCCGAGCCCGGGCATGAGTACGTGTACTCAGCGCGGGGCGCCCGTGTGCTCAGCCGTCACGCGGACGGGGTGCGTGCCCCGCGCAGCGCCGTGATGCAGGAGGCGATGGCCTCCTGGAGCTCCTCCAGCTGCTGGACCATCTCGTCCTCGGCGAACTCCTGGACGTCGTCGAAGGTCAGCTCCTCGAACGCCTTCGTCGCCTTGGTCAGGCTGCTGTAGAACTTCGTCCGCCGTTCCTGGACGCGCAGTTCGGGGTCGGCCTCGACGGCCTCGACGACCAGGTTCTTGAGGGTGTCGTAGGCCTCGCTCGCCCACTCGCCGGTGTCCTCGTCCTCGTCCAGTTCGTCGAGCAGTGACAGATGCCGTTCGGCCTCCTGGCGCAGATCGAGGGGAGCCTCGATGGTCTGCCCGGCAGGCGTCTTGACCTGGCCGGACTCGGCGATCTGGCGGACGTAGCCGACGCGGTCGGCCGACCGGGACTCGGTGGCGACCGCCTTCTTCAGATCGTCGGTGCGGACGATGTCACGCGCCAACTCGGCCTGGAGATCCGGGTCTTCCTTGATCCGGTCGAGCAGTGCGTGCCGGGCGGCACGGGCGGTCGAGGGGTCGGCCATGATCGCGGCCCGCAGGGCGGTGGGGTTCTCCGCGACCTCCAGCGCCTTGGTCGGGCGGATGCCCTCGGCCTCGGCGGCCTCCGAAATGGCGGCGCCGCGCTCCGAGCCGGCGCTGGAGCGGGAGCTGTAGTAGGTGAGCCACAGGTCGGCGCCCGGGAGTTCGACCTCCTGGCCCGGGACCAGCGCCTCGAAGTGCGGGACGACACCGTCGTCGGCGGCCTTGTCCCAGGCCTTGTAGTACCGCATGACGCGCTCGGGCGAGCAGTCGGCGAGCGCCGCGAACTCCCTGGCGGAGACCTTCGGCGTCTCACCGGCGGGCTGACCGCCGGGCCGAACGCTCCGCGCCACCATCAGCCCGAAAGTCCAGCCTCCCGTCCGCGCGTAGACCCCGAACTCCCGCGCGTCACGCGCCACGAGCGGCGACACGTCGGCGGAGACCTCGGCGATCCCGTCGCCGGGTTCATCGCCGGATTCGGTGCCGGATTCGGCGCCGGGTGCGTCGCCGAGTTCGTCGACGGGCTCGGCGGACGGCTCGGACCACTCGGACCCGTCGAATTCCTCGGACAGGGCGATCGCTACGGTCACAGGTGACTCTCCCAGGGGTGGCTGGACGGACTGCGAAGGTGCAGACAGGCAGCCTATATGCGGGCATTGGCATCGCTTTGACAGACCGGGCCCTGCCCGGATCCCGGCCTGTCACCGCCCCCGTACGCCCGGTGGTCGACACGTGTACCCGCCCATGGCTGTACGCGCATCACTCTCTGAAGGTGCGGAAGAAGGCGTCCAGCGCCTGCTTGTTGGCGGTGGATTCCCAGTCCGCGGCGGGTGTCGTCCAGCGCAGCGAGTAGCCCGTGTTCTCGCCGATGAGGAAGCCACGGCCGAGCGTACGTATCCGGGTGCCGTCGAGGTCGGACAGCCACTCCATGTCGGCCCCCCTGTAGCCGCGAAACGTCGTCGCCCGGATCGCGCCGATCCGCTGGAAGCCGATGCCCGCCCGGCTCAGGACCGGCTCGACGTCGTCGCGCCACACGGCCACCGGGTCCGAGCGAAGCCGCTGGCTGTAGGTGACGGTCAGGGTCCGCGGGTCGCCGGCGGCGCCGAACACGATGCGGTAGGCGACGTTGCCGGGGGAGACGTCCTCGCTCAGCCGCTTCCACCCCTGGGGAAGGGCGACGGAGAACCCCTCGGGGGCCCGGTAGACCCTGAACCCGGCCGGCAGCGCCTCGGCGGTGCCGCCACCGGCCGGGGGAGTGGGCGTGGGTTTGGCCGGCGGCGGCACCGAGGGGGGCGGCGGGGCTGGCGCCGAGGGGGAGACGCTGGGCCGGACGGTCTCCTCCGGGACGGGGGTGTTCCGGTCGGCGGAGGGGAGGGAAGGGGCCGGGGCGGGCGGGGGCACGACGGCCGACGGGGTGGTGTCCGCCCCAGACGCCGAGGCGTCGATGCCGGGCAGATTGTCCGTCGTGGCGAGGACGGCGACGGTGACGACGGCCAGAGCGGTACCGGCGAGCACCAGCTTGCGGGTGGCACGCCGGTTCCAGGCCCCGCCGACGAGCCGCCCGGCGCCCTCTCCCGCGGCGGCGCCGCGCAGCCGGACGGTGGGCACCGCCTCGTCCGAGGTGTCCGGCTCGTCCCTGATGACACGCAGCAGGGCGTCCCGGGCCACTGGAGCGGTCAGCCGTTCCCGGGCGTTCTTGCGCAGCAGCCCCTGGATGACCTGGGTGAGCGGCCCGGCTCGCACCGGGCTGCGCAGCGGCAGCCGGTCCACCGCCCGGAGCGTGGCGTCGGGCCGCCCCCGGTCACGGAACGGGGGCCGCCCCTCGGCCATCGCGTACAGGAGCGCGCCCAGCGCCCACAGGTCGTCCGACGGCTCGGCGCGCGCCCCGTGGGCCTGTTCCGGCGAGGCGTACGACGGTGCGCCGACCCGGGACACGGACGTGGCCCCCGCCAGGCCGAAGCCGGTCACCACGACCGGGCCCTGGTCCCGCACGAACACCTGGCCGGGACTGAGTTCGGCGTGCACGATGCCCTCGCGGTGTGCTCCCTCCAGTACGTCGAGCACCTCGAGCGCGATGCGCGCCGCCCGCACGTAGTTGAACGTCCCCTGCCGTTCGAGGAGTTCGCTGAGCGGCGTGCCGTCGATCCACTCGGTGACCGTCCACAGGGTGCCGAACTCCTCGAGGACGTCGATCACGA
This sequence comes from Streptomyces sp. NPDC047042, assembly GCF_040644035.1. NCBI lineage: Bacteria > Bacillati > Actinomycetota > Actinomycetes > Kitasatosporales > Streptomycetaceae > Streptomyces > Streptomyces sp. NPDC047042. The sequence continues at coordinate 162,260 of NZ_JBEYVP010000026.1, forward strand.
CGCCCACCCGGCCCGGCAGGACCAGCCCGAGGATCTCGGAGGCGCGCATCACCCGGGCGATGGTGCGGCGCGCGGTCTGTTCCCGGGGGTCGGGAGGGAGCTGGATCTGGGTGAGGACGACCGGGCGCTCGGATGAGGTGTCCTCGCCGGCCCAGGAGACCCGGTTCGTTTCGCGATGGACGACATCGAGGAGTCGGTACCTTCCGGCCACCAACTCATGTGTGGAGACGTGCGCCTTGACCATGGCCATCCCTCGCTGAACCCCTGGCTCTCACCTTTTGGCTCTCACCTTTCCCAGAGGTACGAGGGGTGTGAGGGGGTCTGTTCAAATATTCCGCAACTCCTGGGCCCGGTTCTCCTTTTATTCATCTGCGCAGGGCAGGTGTGCGAAGAAATGGGTGCAATCCCTGGCCCTGCTGTGACGGCCCGCACACGGTCTCCCCGCCGTGAACCGTGGTGGTGTCAGCTCTGCGGCTTCTGCGCGGTCGCCTCGCTCGGCCGCACGACGACCACCCCCTCGCCCTGCAGCATCAGCTGGACGGCCTCGCCGGAGCCGCCGCGGAGCATCGAGCCGAAGGACTGCGAACGGTGCAGCGACGTCTGGAGACTCGCCGTCCAGCCGACGACGGCGTCCGTGTCGACGTACACCGGATACTGCGGCGAGACCGGGATCACCAGCGGGTTGCCCTCGCACATCAGCCCCAGCCGCCCCTGCCCGGTGAAGACGCTGTTGAACAGGCCCGCGCCGCTCGCCCCGGCCCCCTTCACGGTCTTGATCTCGTACGCCAGTGACGCGTCGAAGCACAGCACGTTGCGGCCGTTGACCGTGAAGACGTCACCCGGGTCGATCTCGACGACGAAACAGTTCTGCGCCTCGTGCGCGAACCACGCCTCGCCCTGCCCGCGCACCGTCATCAGGGGCAGCCCCTCACCCGTGACCGCACGCTTCAGCATGCCGCCGACGCCCTGCCCCTTGCGCTCGAACTGGAGGTTGCCGCGGAAGGCGATCATCGAGCCCTGCCGGGCGAACATCTCGCCGTTGACCACGTACTTGATGGACTTGGCGTTCTCGACGGTCATCCCGGGCGCCGTGGCAGGCTGCACCATGTACTCACTGGAAAAGAGGTCACCCTTCATGCGGGCATCGTGTCCCGGAGTGTGCCGCTCCGCCAAGAGAGCGCGCGGAAGGCGAGGCCCCCGACGGAAGGAGGCCGAAAAGGGCGCCCTTGTGTCCGGACCTCCGGCGTCGGCGACACCGGTCACGCTAAGTTGAACGGCACGGTCAACTACGTGTCCCCACAAGGAGGTTGCCCGGTGACGCAGGACTCGTCCGGCCCCGGCACACAGACGCCGGAGAAGATCGACACGACAGTGCCGCACTCGGCCAGGATCTGGAACTACTGGCTCGGAGGCAAGGACAACTACCCGGTCGACCACCAGGCGGGCGACGCCTTCCGCGAGATCTTCCCCGGCATCACCGACCTGGCGCGCGACTCCCGGGCCTTCCTCGGCCGGGCCGTACGCCACCTCGCCGGCGAGGCCGGAATCCGGCAGTTCCTCGACATCGGCACGGGCCTGCCCACGGCGGACAACACCCACGAGATCGCCCAGCGCGTGGCCCCCGGCGCCCGCATCGTCTACGTGGACAACGATCCGCTGGTCCTGACCCACGCGGAGGCCCTCCTCACCAGCTCCCCCGAGGGCGTGACCGACTATGTCGACGCCGATCTGCACCATCCCGGAGCCGTCCTGCGGGAAGCGGCCCGCACCCTGGACCTCAGCCGGCCGGTCGCCCTGACGCTGATGCAGGTCAGCGGGCACATCGCCGGCTACGACGAGGCGCGGGCCATCGTCCGGGAGCTGCTGGACGCCCTGCCGTCGGGCAGCTACTTCGCGTTCAACGACAGCGTGGACACCAACCGGGCCAACGCCGCCGCGACCCGGCTCTACAACGAGAGCGGCGCCGTCCCCTACTACCTGAGGAGCCCGGCGGAACTCGCCGGCTTCTTCGACGGCCTGGAGCTGCTGGCCCCCGGCGTCGTCCCCATCACCGACTGGCGCCCCGATCCCGGGACGGCCACCGCGACCGGCGAGGTGATCGCCCTGGGCGGCGTCGCACGCAAGCCATAGCCGGGCCGGGCAGGGGCAGCGACCATCCGGGGGTGTTCAGGCGCCGAAGAGCTGGGTCCAGTACGTGCCCGCCTTGCCGCCGCCCGCGAAACCGATGCCTATGTGGGTGAACTCCCGTTTGAGGATGTTGGCCCGGTGTCCGGGGCTGTTCATCCATCCCTCGACGACCTCGGCGGCGGAGCGCTGCCCGCACGCGATGTTCTCGCCGATCGTCCGCCGCGTGGACCCCGCGGCGGCGGCCCGGTCCCACGGCTGGCTGCCGTCGGGCCCGGTGTGCGAATAGAACGCGCGGACCACCATGTCCGTGCTGTGCGCCTGCGCGGCCCGGGTCAGCGGCGCGTCGGAGGCCAGCGGCGGCAGCCCGGCGCGGGCCCGCTCCCGGTTGGTGAGGTCGATGACCTCGGCCGCCGTCCGCTCGAGATCCCCGGGCATGAGCGGCCGGGCCCACAGGACGGTCCAGTACGTGTCATCCGTGCGGGATCCGGTGACAGACGCCAGGCCGACCTGTGTGAACGCCGGGTCGTGCAGGGTGCGGCGGGCCTGCTCGGTGCGCAGACAGTAGTCGACGAACTCCTCCGGCGTACGCGGCCCGGAGACCAGATGCTCGCCGACGGTCAGATACGTGTAGCCGGTGGCCGTGACGCGCTGGTGGACGGAGGTGCCGTCCCTGCTCTCGGTGCCGAGCCGGCCTGCCGAGGCCATGTCGGCGGCGTGCGCCCGCGCGGCCGCGGAGAGCCGGGAGTCGAGGGCGACGGCCGGTGAACCGGCGGCGGCCCGGGCGGAGTTGACGAGCGCGAGGAACTCGGCGGCGCCGGGGCCCGGCGAGCCCGGCGTACCGGAGGGGGTACCGGGAGACACCGCACCCGGCACCGCTCCGGCGGCCGACGCGCCCGGGGGAGCGGACCCGGCGGCCCCGACGGGTCGCGGGGCGCCTGTCGGCCGGGACCGGCGTGCGGTCGCCGCCCCCGCCAGCCGGGAAGCCGCGCCCGCCAGCCGGGAGGCCGCGTCGGACCAGAGGGACGGTGTCCGCAGGGTGCCCGAGGCCGAGGCCGACGAGGCGTCGTCGTCCACGACATCCACCCCGAAGTCCCGGGCGAGGCCCGCCAGCCCGTCCGCGTACCCCTGGCCCAGCGCGCGCAGCTTCCAGCCCGCACCCCGCCGGTACAGCTCCGCGAGCAGCAGTACCGTCTCCCGCTGCGGGCGCGGCGGTGTGAACCGGACCGGCGCCCGGCCGCCGGGGCCGGTGACGTGGAGTGTGGGCGCGGGCAGCGTGCCCAGCGCCGTGCCGGAGTCGGCGGCGCTGACCACCACCGTGACCCGGGTGGCGCCGGGACGCAGCGCCGCCGGGTCGACGGTGAGGGTGTCGCCGTGCAGCCGGACTCCCGGGCCGGTCGGCTGGTTGTAGAACACGAAGTCGGCGTCGCCGCCGACCTTGCCGCCGTCGTCCGTCACGAGCGCGCTCACGTCGAAGGGGCCCGGCACCCGGAGCGTGAGGGTGCCGCCCGGCAGGGGCGTGTTGCCCCCGGGGACCAACTCGCTCATCGCGCCTGCCCTGGGGTCGTGGTTCGTGCCCCCACGGGGGCGTTGCCCCTGTAACGCCCGGCCGGGGCGCCGCGGTTCCCCGGCCGACGCCAGCCGGCCGGGGAAAGGCCCGGCTACGACTCCCGCACACGCACCAGGTGCACGGCCGTGCTGGACCAGTCGCCGGGCGCGAGGTCGAGCCGCAACCCGTACTCGCCGAGCACGTTCGCGTGATGGACGGCACCCGTGTACGTGTCGCGGTACCTGGCGCCGGGCGTCAGGCCCCGCAGACGCACCGGGATCCTCGGGAGACCGTGCCGAGGGCCGTACCGGAAGCCCAGCACCAGAGCCTCGGCCGCGTCCTCGCCGACGTACTGCACGACCGTCGGTTCCTCCCCGAGCGGCCCCGACAGCCGGTACAGCTCACCGTGCTGCACCAGATGCCGCACCTTCTTGTAGTCGGCGACCAGTGCCGCGCCCTCCGCGAGTTCCTCCTCGGACCAGCGCGTGAGGTCACCGCCGATACCGAGCAGCCCGCACATCGCCGCGTGGAAACGGAACCGCAGCGGCACCGAACGCCCCGTGAGCTGGTTGGGCACATCGGTCACCCACGCCGACATCGCACGCGCCGGATACACCTGGCCGAAACCGTGCTGGATCACCAGCCGGTCCACGGCGTCGGTGTTGTCGGACGTCCACGCCTGATCCGTACGGGAGAGAATGCCGAGGTCGACCCGGCCCCCGCCGCCACTGCACGTCTCCACCCGCAGCCCGGGGTGGTCGGCGCGCAGCCGGTCGATGACGTCGTACAGATTCGCCACGTACCGCGTCCACAGCCGGTCGTCGCCGTCCGGCTGCCCCGGCCAGCCCGACTCGCCGAAGGCGCGGTTCATGTCCCACTTCAGGAAGTCGACCTGGTGGTCCCCGACGAGCCGGGTCAGCCAGCCGTACGCCCACTCGGCGACCTCGTCGCGTGCGAAGTTCAGCACGAGCTGGTTGCGCATCTCGGTACGGGCCCGCCCGGGTACGTGCAGCACCCAGTCGGGGTGCTCGCGGTACAGGTCGCTGTCCGGATTGACCATCTCCGGCTCGACCCAGATCCCGAACCGCATGCCCAGCCCGTGCACGTGGTCGGCCAGCGGCTTGAGCCCCTCGGGGAAGCGCTCCGGGGTCGGCGTCCAGTCGCCCAGCCCCGCCCGGTCGCTGCGCCGCGCCCCGAACCAGCCGTCGTCGACGACATACAGCTCCACTCCGAGCAGGGCGGCCCGCTCGGCCAGTGCCATCTGGCTCGCCTCGTCGACGTCGAAGCCGGTGGCCTCCCACGAGTTGTAGAGCACCTGCGCCAACTCCCGCGCGCTGGGCAGCACATGGGTCGTCGTGTACGTGTGCCAGGCGCGGCTCGCCGCTCCGAACCCGCCGTCCGTGCACAGCCCGGCGAACACCGGCGTGGTGAACTCCTCGCCCGGCGCCAGCGGAACGCTCGTACCCTCGTGGCCCACGCCTCCGGTGAACCCGGCGAGCCCGTCGGGGGTGCGCTGGGCGGTGATGCGCCAACTCCCGCTCCAGGCGAGGGCCGCGCTCCACACCCGGCCGTGCTCCTCGGTCGCCTCGCCCGAGTCGAGCATCACCCACGGGTTGGCGTGATGACTGGTGATTCCGCGCCGGCTGGTCAGCACCGTCTCGCCGAACGGCAGGGCGTCGCGCCGCAGTTGGCTCTCGGCGGACCACTGGCCGGTGACATGGCTGAGCCGGTGGTCGCGCGACGGCGGCAGCGTCCAGGCGGCGGAGTCGACGCGCAGCAGATCGACACGTTCGTCACCGGCGTTGCGCACCGCGGTCCGGCGCTCGATGACGTCCGAGTCGGCGCGGACCGTGTAGTGCAGCGCGACCTCGAGAGGGTAGCGGCGGTCCCGGAAGTCCAGCACCAGCTCGGCCGTCCCGGTCTCCGGTTCGAGGACCCGGTGGCCGGTCGGCACCCATTCGAAGCCGCGGGAGGAGTCCGCGTACCGGACCTGGAGCGAGGGCGGGCCGTAACGGGTGCCGCCGTCGACGGGCAGCTCCTCGCCCACCGCGGGCCGCCCCTCGAAACTGCTCGCCATGTCCTGCGCCGGAGGAACGAGCGCACCCGCCTCCGCCAGGGTCAGCCGCGGCCCCCACGCGAGATGACACGGCGCGCCGCTTCCGTCGATCCGCAGCGCGTACGACGTGCGCGGGGTGGTCAGCAGCCAGACCCCGGTGTCCGGGGAGTGGGAGATCAGCGGCATGGTGCCTCACGTTCGTGGTACTGGTGTTCTCGGCGAACCCAAGCGCGACCATGGATCATGTGTCAATGGGATGCCTGTGACGGTCTTTCGCAAGTCTAGAGGGGTCTGTGGTGGTGGTTCCTCCCGTCTCGGCTTCTTTCATTGACAGGGGAAAATAAGCGATCTAGGTTCCGGGCATGCCCGCGCCCCCTCGTGCCGAGGTGTTTCCGGTCCGTACGCCGGCCGCCTCGCAGATCTTCACCACGGTCCTGTCCCACGGCCCGCTCACCCGTGCCGACGCGGCCCGGCGCGCGGGGCTGTCCGCGGCGGCCGTGACCAAGGCGGTCCGTCCGCTGATCGAGGCGGGCTACCTGGTCGAGGACGCGGACGGCGGGGCCCGTCCGGTGCTGGGGCGGCCGGCGAACCTGGTGCGGGTCGACGGCGGCCGGGCGTTGTTCATCGGCGTCAAGCTCACCGGTGACCGGATCTTCGGCGTGCTCACCGACCTCTGCTGCCGCGTCCGGGTCGCCCGCGACCTCCCGCTGCCGGCCCGGGCCCCGAAAGCGGTGCTGGTCTCGGTCGCCGAGCTGGTGCGGGAGCTGCTCACCGAGGCGGACGGCTTCGGGGTGCCCGTCCTGGGCTGTGGCATCGCCGTCGCCGGGGAGGTCGACCGCGCCGAGGGCGCCGTACGGTACTCGCCGTTCCTGGGGTGGCGTGATGTGCCGCTCGCGGAACTCGCCGCCATGACGACGGGGCTGCCCGTCACGGTCGACAACGACGTGCGGGCGCTCACCGTCGCCGAGCAGTGGTTCGGCGCCGGCGTGGGGCTGTCCGACTTCGCCCTGGTCACCGTCGGCGCGGGGGTCGGCTGCGGGCTCGTGGTCCACGGGCGCGTGGTCGCGGGAGTGCACGGGGTGGCCGGAGAGATCGGGCATGTGGTCGTCGATCCGGCGGGCCCGCCCTGCCACTGCGGCAAGCGTGGCTGTCTGCAGGCGTTCGCGGGGGACGCGGAGATCGTCGCCCGGGTACGGGAGATCACGGGCACCGCGATCACCGACAGCGCCGAGGCCGTCGCCCTGGCCCACGCGGGTCACCCCGGCGTACGGGAGGTGTACGCGCGGGCGGGTGCGGCGATCGGCCGGGGCATCGCCACCGTGGCCAACCTGCTCGGCCCCCAGCGCGTGATCATCTCCGGCGAGGGGCTCGCCGCGTACGACCTGTTCGCCGAGCAGATCCGCGACGCGTTCACCGAAGCCGCCTTCGGCTCCGCCGCCCGCTGTGAACTGCTGACCCGGCCGCTGCCCTTCGAGGAGTGGGCGCGTGGAGCGGCGGCGACGGCGATCCGGGCCTTCGTCAGGGCAGATCCGGAGCAGCAGGCGGCAGCGCCGGTGACTTGATCAGCCCTTCCCGATGGGCGACCGCCACCGCCTCACCGCGGCTCGACGCGCCCAGCTTGGCGAGGATGTTGGAGACGTGGACACTGGCCGTCTTGCCGCTGATGAACAGCTCCTCGCCGATCTGGCGGTTGCTGCGGCCGAGGGCGAGGAGCCCGAGGACGTCCTGTTCGCGGGCGGTGAGAGGTGTAGGGACGGCGCCGGAATCCTCGACCGGGGAGGGTTCCGTGAGCCGGCCCCGGCGGATCAGGGCGTCCAGGTCCCGGAGCAGGGGCGTGGCGCCCAGTCGTACCGCCGTCTCGCGGGCCGCGCGGGCCTGGGCGGCGGCCTCCGCACGGTTGCCGTCCGCCAGCAGGGCCTCCGCGTACCGCCGTCTGCACCGCGCCTGTTCGTAGACATCGCCGAAGCCGAACGCCGTGACCGCCCGTTCCCACGCGTCGACCTCCGGACCGGCCGTCACCCGTGCCCACTCGGCCTCGGCACGAGCCAGCCACGCGTGTCCCTCCGGGCCCTGCGGGCTTCCGTCGCGGCCGATCGCGCCCCGGGTGCGGGCCAGTTCCAGCAGTTCGGCCGCCGTGTCCGTCCACCGCAGTGCCCCCGCCTCGTCGCCGGACCGGCGAAGGCGGACGGCCTTGTCGGCGACGGCGGACAGCGCGAGGGCGACGAGCCGGACCGCGACCTCCGGCCGTGCCCCGGTGTCGTCGGTGAGCGCCTTCACCGTGTCGTGCACGCGCTGCACGGCTGCCTCGGCGTCGCCCGCCGCAGCGGCGGCGTCCGTGAGCACGATGCCCGCGACCAGCGTGGCCATCCAGTCGAACGGGCCGGCCAGCAGCGCCCGGGCGCGGTCGACGGCGCCCAGGTCACCGCGTGCCAGCGCCACGTACAGCGAAGGCCCCGCCACGTAACCGGCAGCCGTGGGCAGCACCTCGGTGTCGGCCACCGCCGCGCGGGCGCACTCGTCCCAACGCCCCAGCGTGTACAGCACCAAGGAGTGCAGATAGCGCATCTCCAGCGGGTACGGCGAGGAGAGGAGACCAACCCGGCGGGCGCGGTCCAGGCCCTCGGAGAGCCACGGCAGGCTCTCCTCCAGCAGGCCGGACTCGAAGCTGCCGATCGCGAGGTTGAACAGCGCGCGCATCTCCACCGTGGTGCAGCCCGCGCGCCGGGCCAGCTCCCGGGCTTCCAGGACACGCTCGCGGGCCTCGGGCGTGCGACGCCCGCCGGCCTCGAGACCGGCCACGGAGATCATGAGATCCGCCCGCGCGTCGAGGGCCTGAAGCCCCTCGGCGACGGTGAGGGCCTGCCGGGCCACCCTCAGGGCGGTGTCGTTGTCGCCCATCTGCCGTGCCGCCATGACATGGGTGGCCGCCGCCCACACCCACGTCCGTGACGGGGGCTCGGCCGGGATCAGGGCGAGCGCCTCACTGCTGTACGCGAACGCCGCCGCGAGATGGTCGATGCTCATCAGGTTGTCGGCGAGCGTGTAGCGGACGCGGGCCGCGAGTTCGGCGTCCGTGTCCCGGCCCTCCCCGGCGAGCGCGGCCCGGGTGAGCGACACCGCGCGATGGGCCTCCCCGGCGTGCGCCGCCGCGGCGGACGCCCGCAGCATCAGCGTGACCGTGTCCAGGCCCTCGCCCGTGGGACGGGCGCCGGCCTCCACCGCCGGCCACATGTCGAGGGCGGCCTCCAGATGCCGTAGCTCCTCCGCGGGAGCGCCGACGCGAGCGGCGTGGTCGGCGGCCTCCAGGGACGCCGTGAGCGCCTCGGCCAGGTCATGGCTCTCCCGGTAGTGGTGCGCACGCTCCGCCGCACTCTCAGCAGGACGGCCCCGCCCGGCCAGCAGCCGCGCGAACGACCCGTGCAGCCGGGACCGCTCGCCCGGCAGCAGGTCGGCGTAGACGGCCTCACGCGCGAGAGCGTGCCTGAAGGAGTACGTGTTCCCCTCACCCGGGACGAGCAGTTGGCGTTCGACCGCCTCGCGCAGCGCCGACTCCAGCTCGTCCTGCGGCAGTCGGACGGCGTCGCTCAACAGTTCGTGCTCGACGCGCCGCCCGGCGACGGCGGCCGTACGCAGCACCTGCTGTGCGGTGTCGGACAGTTGCTCGAAGCGGATCAGGAGAACGTCGGCGAGCCCGCTGGGTACGCCGCCCGACTCGGTGTCGGTCGCCGCGAGCAGTTCCTCCGCGTAGAAGGCGTTGCCCTCGGCCCGCTCGACGATCCGCCGGACGGTCGTGTCGGGCAGCGCCTCCTCGCCGAGGGCGCGCACCAGCCGGGCCACCTCGGTGTCGGCCATCGGCCGCAGTTCCAGCCGTTCCACCGCGGGCAGCCGCACGAGCTCCGCCAGCAGCGGGCGCAGCGGATGGCGGCGGTGGAGGTCGTCGGCGCGGTACGAGGCGAACAGGGCGAGCGGGTGGCCGGGGGCGCCGCCGGCAGACCCCTGGAGCACGCCCCTGCTGAGCAGGAACCGCAGCAGATCCCGGGAGGACTGGTCGGCCCAGTGCAGGTCCTCCAGGACGAGCAGCAGCGGCGCGATCTCGGTGACGGCGGCCAGCAGCCCCGCCATCCCCTCGAACAGGCGCAGCCGCCCACCGGCGTCCCGCCCGCCGTCCGCCTCCCCGCCACCGAGCAGCCGCCCGACCACGGGATGCGCGGCGAGCGCCCCGGCGAACCGCTCGTCGGCGGCGAGCACCCCCACGATCTCGGTGAACGGCAGATACGGCAGACCGACGTCACCGAGATCGACACAGTGCCCCGTGAGCACGGTCATCCCCCGGTCCGAGGCCCGCTCCGCCGCCTCCGCCAGCACCCGTGTCTTGCCCACTCCGGCATCCCCGGCGATGAGCACGGCACGGGCCTCACCGACCCGGGCACGGTCCAGCACACCGGCGAGGCGGGTCAGCTCGTTGTCGCGGCCGATGAGTGGGGTGTCGAACAGGTTCTGCGGCACAGATCAATCCTGACACGCACCACTGACAGCCCTGGCCGGTCAGGCCTCGCGCAGTATCGCGACCCAGTTCGCGGGCACGCGTCCTGCCGGTCCCGGGGTGGGCTGGTCGGCCGGATGACTGGTCGGCGGAGCGAGGGCCGGACCGGACTCGTAGAGCTCGGAGGTCTCGAAGTTCCAGAACCAGGCCTCGCCCGGTTCGTAACTGCGGATCACCGGATGGCCGGTGTCCCGGAAGTGGGCGGTGGCGTGCTTGGCGGGCGAGTCGTCGCAACAGCCGATGTGGCCGCACTGGGCGCAACGCCGCAGATGGAACCACCAGCCGCCGTCGGCGTCGCACTCGACGCAGCCGGCTCCGCTGGGCGGGACGCTGGGGTCGATTCCGGTGTCCTTGGTCATGAGGGCTCCTGGGCCGGGTCGGGGGCGGTGTCGGGGTCGGTGGCGGTGAGGGGGAGCAGTACCTGGAAGCGGGTGTCGCCGGGTACGGACTCGACTTTCAGGTCGCCGTGGTGCTTGTTGACGACGATCCGCCAGGAGATGTCGAGTCCCAGCCCGGTGCCCTCGCCCACCGGTTTGGTGGTGAAGAAGGGGTCGAAGATCCGCCCGCGGATCTCGGCCGGCACTCCCGGGCCCGTGTCGCGGAACTCCACCAGCAGCCGGTCGTGCACCACAGCGGTGCGTACGGTCAGCGTGCCTTCGCCGCCCGTGTCCTTGATGGCCTGCACCGCGTTGTCGATCAGGTTGGTCCACACCTGGTTCAGTTCGGCCGGGTAGGCCGGGATCCTCGGCACCGAACGGTCGTAGTCCTTCACGATTTTGACCTGTGGCCCGATCTTGCCCGACAGCATCAGCAGAGTGCTGTCGAGGAGTTCGTGCACATCGGCGACCTGGTAGGGCGCGCGGTCGAGCTGCGAGTACTGCTTGGCGGCGTCGACGAGGTGCGAGATACGGGTGGTGGAGTCCTCGATCTCGGACATCAACAGCTCGGTCTCGACCGTGTAGTTGAGCCACCCGATGGCACTCTGCAGGATCTCCTGCTCGTCGACGGCCGCCGCGATCTGCTCCAGCCAGTCGACGTCGAGACCGCCCTGCACGAAGGTCGGCGCGATCTGCCAGCCGTTCTGGATGCCGTGTTCGTCGAGCCAGTCGGCGAGTTCGTCCTCCCGGTCGGACGCCTCGAGCGGGCTCAGTGCCGGCGCCTTGGAGACCCGCTCGGCCGTCCGCTCCTGGAGGTCGACCAGGGCCTTCAGGACATCGTGGTGATAGTCGCCCGAGGCGATGAGACCGAGCTTGTTGCGCATGTGCGCGACCCGGTCCCTGAGCGACGAGGTGGCCCGTACGGCGGCCGCGGCCGGGTTGTTGAGCTCATGGGTGAGACCCGCGGACAACGAGCCAAGCGCCAGCAGCCGTTCGCGCTGCCCGACGGCCCGCTGAAAGGTCTGCGAACCGAGGGAGAGCCCCTCCAGGAGATGGATCGCCATCGGAAACCACTCGCGCATGAAGTCCGCGAACGACTCGGCGGGCAGGACGAAGAACCGCGTCGGCTCGGTCACCCGCAGCGAGTTGGGGTACCGCTGCGGGTTGCCGTCACCGAGATACGCCATCACGGCCCCGGCGTACACCCCTTGCTGGGACGTGCGGCTGATCTCGATGTCGTCGCTGCCCACCCGGCGCGACATGACGACCGTGCCCTCGATCATCACGTAGAAGCAGCTCGCCGGGTCACCTTCGGCGAACACCGGCCCGGGGTCGAACAGTTCGACCCGACCCTCGCTGCACAGCCTGCCGAGCTGCTCGGCGTTCAGCTTCTCGAACAGGAACAGCGAGCTGATCTCCGCCGCGCTGCACGGCATCAACTGCCCGCTCACGACTGCTCCAGGTACCGGTGGACGAGCATCACGGCCATGGCTCCCTCTCCGACGGCGGACGCGACCCGCTTGGCGGACTCCGCGCGCGCGTCCCCGGCGACGAACACGCCGGGGATGTTGGTCTCCAGGTGATACGGCGGCCGGTCCAGCTCCCAGCCCGCCGGCGGCCGCCCGTCGGCGGTCAGATCGGGTCCGGCGAGGATGAACCCGCGCTCGTCCCGCGACACCGTACCGTCCAGCCAGTCGGTCAGCGGGGCCGCGCCGATGAACACGAACAGCCACTGCGCGTCGACCAGTTCGGTCTGCCCGGTCGCCGTGTCACGCAACGTCAGCTGTTCCAGCTGGTTCTCGCCGTGCGCGGCCTCGACGACCGTGTGGGCCCGCACCGAGATGTTCGGCGACTCGGCGATCTGCTGGATCAGGTAGTGGGACATCGACGCGGTCAGGTCCGGCCCGCGCACCAGCAGGGTGACCGACTTGGCGCCCCTGGCCAGGTACATCGCCGCCTGTCCGGCCGAGTTGGCGCCGCCGACGATGTACACGTCGTGGCCCTGGCAGCCGGCGGCCTCGGTGAGCGCCGACCCGTAGAACACCCCTCGGCCCGACAGCTCGGTGGCGCCCGGCGTCTCCAGCTGCCGGTAGGACACACCGGTCGCCAGGATCACGCTGTGCGCCGCGATCGTCGACCCGTCCGCGAACCGCACGAGCCGCGCCGCCCCGCTGCTCTCCAGACCGGTCACCTCCCGCGCGGAGAGGATCTCGGCGCCGAACTTGGTGGCCTGGCGTCGCGCCCGGTCGGTGAGCTGACCGCCGGAGACTCCGTCGGGGAAGCCCAGGTAGTTCTCGATCCGGGAACTCTGCCCGGCCTGCCCGCCGGTCGCAGACCGCTCCACGAGGACGGTTCGCAGGCCCTCCGAGGCCCCGTAGACCGCCGCACCGAGCCCGGCGGGACCGCCGCCGATGACGACCAGGTCGTAGAAGTCCGCGGTCGGGGTCGTCGCCAGCCCCACGTGGGCGGCCAGGTCGGGCACCTCCGGCTCGACGAGTGCCGTACCGTCGGCCGTGATCACCACCGGCAGCCGCTGCCCGTCCTCGCCCGCGGCGGTCAGCAGCCGCTGCCCCTCGGGTTCCTCGGTGGAGTACCAGCGGTAGGGCACCTGGTTGCGGGCCAGGAACTCCCGTACGTCCGACGAGCGCGCCGACCACCGGTGACCGACCACCTTGGTGCTCGGCACCGGCCGGAAATCACTGCACCGCCACGCCTCCAGCAGGTCGTCCAGCACCGGGTAGAGCTTCTCCTCCGGCGGGTCCCAGGGCTTGAGGAGGTAGTGGTCGAGGTC